>JAQUVC010000131.1 GCA_028693535.1 Bacilli bacterium | reverse complement strand
GGTTTGATGTTGAAGATGTCGCGCGCTTTTTTGGGAATCACGATTTGTCCCTTTTCGCCCACTTTTACAGCACCAAAAATATGTTTTCCTTTCATTGAGTCCATAAATTCTCCTTTACTAGTTATACATTTCATACTTATTATACTTTTTATACTTTATAATGTCAACAAAATATAAATGCTTTTTTTGAAAAAACTATCGATAACATGATATAATAAGAGCAATAAGGAGATGACTCAATGATGAAAGAGTACCATTTTTTCTTGCAATTGCTCGAACAAGAAAAAAAAGATGCCGTTGTTAACTATGTAATCACATTATTAGACACCAAACAAATCACGATTGAAGAACTTTACCTCGAGTGGCTAAGTCGTTCTTTGCTTGAGTTTCGTTGCAAAGTGGATGACAAGGAAGTTTGCATCTGGAAAGAGCACTACCGAACATCGATGATTAGAACAATCATCGAATGTACGTATCCCTATATTTTAGAACGGTTAAAAACAACTCCTAAAATTCCTTTCAAGGTGGTTGTCCTAACTCCTACACAAGAATATCATGAAATTGGCGCTTTGATTATAACAAATTTAATGGTTTTACTCGGACTCGATGCAGCTTTTATTGGTGCGAATACCCCAAAAGAAGAAATCATTTCCGCTGTCAGGGCGTTTTCTCCTGATTATGTCGCTATGAGTGTTACCAATCCCTATAACCTTGTCGTCACAAAGAAAATTACCGATGAGTTAAAGGAAACTTTTCCTACTTTAAAGGTCATTTTAGGAGGGCAAGCCTTCCAAAGCTATCATACCAATATTGATTTCAAGGTGGATTATATCATGAATCAATACCAAGACTTGCTTGATTTTGTTCATGAGGTGAAAGCATGAAATTAGCGTTTCAAATTGCGAAGCGATTTCTTGCTTCAGCACGCAGACAAACCTTGGTTATTATTTTGGGAATTGCCGTTGGTGTTTCCGTACAAGTATTTATTGGATCTTTGATCACAGGCTTACAAAAAAGTTTAGTCGATACCACAATTGGTTCTAGCTCGCAAATCACAGTCATCAGCGATGATGCGGATAATGTATTCATCGATGATTATGAAGCAATCCTCACAACCATTAGTACGACTTCCGAACAATTTAAGTTTATTACTCCTGTAGTAAACTTTGGTGGCATTGTTGAAAAGGAAACCGTAAAAAAAGAAGTGTTTTTACGCGGTTATGAACTTACAAATGCAGATCAAATATATAAATTCTCAGAAAAACTCGTTGCAGGTCGCCTACCGATAGCCGACTATGAAATTATTCTTGGCATTGACTTTCAAACTGAATACGCAAAGAAAGATGTAACCCTTACTATTGGTGATCTCATTCCCATTGAAGTATACAATTCGTTCTATAAAGACTTTACAATCGTTGGTTTCTTTGATTTTGGAGTCAGTACTATCAATAAAACATGGGGTGTTAGCAATCTAACCACCCTCCAAGATATCATTGGAAAAGCAAATAGTGTGAGTGCGATTGAAATGCAATTGGATGAGGTGTTTGAAGCCGAAACCTTGGCTTTGACTTTAAATGATAAACTGCCAACGGCTCTGACAACTCAAAATTGGATGACACAAAATGCGGATTTACTCAGTGGTTTACAAGGACAAAGCATCTCTTCTTATATGATTCAAGTCTTTGTTATCATTTCTGTAGTATTGGGAATTTCCTCAGTACTGGCCATTTCGGTTATGCAAAAGTCAAAACAAATTGGTATTTTAAAAGCCATGGGCATTACCGATAAAGATTCTTCCCTGGTATTCTTATTCCAAGGCTTCATCCTGGGTATCTTTGGTGCGATTGCTGGTGTCTTATTGGGTCTTGGTTTAGCGTATGCCTTTACCACATTTGCCCTAAACGCAGATGGCACTCCTGTGGTACCACTGTTTATTGATCCTGGCTTTATCGCCTTATCAGCAGCCATTGCCTTAGCAGCTTCGGTATTATCATCGCTATTCCCAGCAATAAAATCATCAAAACTAACTGTCATCGAGGTGATTAGAAATGGCTAATGTCATCGAATTAAAGCACATCAATAAAATTTATGGAGCCAATACCCCAAATCCTACGCAAGTTTTATTTGATTTGGATTTGGCCTTAGCAGAAAGTTCATTCAACTCTATTATTGGTCAATCAGGAAGTGGGAAATCAACCCTATTAAACATCATTGGGACTTTGGATAAAGCCTCTTCTGGTGATGTTATCATCAATGGGAAAAATACCCAACAAATGAATAGTGATGAATTAGCTAATCTTCGTAATGAAGCCATTGGGTTTATTTTTCAATTTCATTACTTACTGCCAGAATTCACAGCGTTAGAGAATGTGTTATTACCTTACCGTATTTCCAAACGTCCGATTACGCAAGAAGTATTAGCACGTGCTGATGAGTTATTAGCCCTTGTTGGCCTAACGAAAGTAAAAAACAACCTTGCAATGAACATGTCTGGTGGTCAGCAGCAACGTGTTGCTATCGCTCGCAGTTTAATCAACAATCCCAAGATTATCCTAGCAGATGAGCCAACTGGTAACTTAGATAGCGATACCACAGAGCAAGTCTATCAACTCCTACGAGAAATCAATGAAACCTATCAAACAACTTTCATTATCATTACTCATGATCGTCATATTGCTGAAAAAGCAGATCGCATCATTGAAATCAAAGATGGCCGTATCAACTTAGATATTACCAAACAATAAACAAAACACCTCTTATATCGAGGTGTTTTCGCTATGAAATCTGTTCCATCAAGTGGATTTGAAATTGTCGTTCTTTTTCGACTGCTAATTG
>JAQUVC010000130.1 GCA_028693535.1 Bacilli bacterium | reverse complement strand
ATATTATATTTTTTAAAAAACTGATAAATAGATGGTGGTCTTTCTATCCTCTCATCTACTCCCGCAGCGAAAATAAATCCTTCACATCCATCAAAATAAGAAAGTAACGCTTCATCAGACATTTCCATATAGTTACCAAGGCTTACTTTCGCATCTTTTGGTAAACCCGCTCCTTCTGGCAATGGTGGTAAAGAAATTGATGACACGCTATGTCCTCTCTTAATAAGCTCTTCAACCGCTTGACTTCCCAATAATCCTGTTCCGCCAATAATAAAAACCTTCATTTTTCCCCTCCTCAATATTTGTGCATAAAAAGCAGTCCCGAAAGACTGCTCATTCATTAATTTCGTTTGATTCTTTGCTCAGTCTCTGGGTCAAAGAAATGACATTTTTCCATATTAAAACCTAATTCAATATCATCACCCATATGAATATCAACTCGAGCAGCAACTTTAGCTGCTAAATTTTGACCATTCATGATTGCATAAATATTCGTTTCTGCGCCTAATAATTCTGCTACATCCACTTTTAATTTAACTCGTTGTTCTGGATGTTTTTCTAAGAATTCTGGTTCATCATGAATATCTTCTGGTCGTATTCCTAAAATAATAGGTTTTTCAATAAAGTTTTGTGATTGCAACAATTTCATTCTTGATTCAGCTACTTTAATTCTTGAAACTCCTACTTTATGATCTCCACATTGGAAGAATCCATCATCATTAACTACGCCTTCAACAAAGTTCATTGGTGGTGTTCCAATAAATCCACCTACGAAAATATTGTTAGGATTGTCGTATATGTCTTTTGGTGTTCCTACTTGTTGAATATAACCATCTTTCATAACAACAATTCTAGAAGCCATCGTCATCGCTTCAATTTGGTCATGGGTTACATAAATAGTAGTAATTCCTAAACTCTCAGTAATTTTAATAATTTCAGCTCTCATTTGTACACGTAGCTTTGCATCCAAGTTAGATAGTGGTTCATCCATTAAAAAAACCTTAGCATCACGAACAATCGCTCTACCTAGTGCAACACGTTGTCTTTGACCGCCTGATAATGCTTTTGGACGACGATCTAAATATTGATTCAATCCCAAAATACCAGCGGCATGTTTTACTCTTCGATCGATTTCATCTCGAGCAAATTTACGAAGTTTTAAACCAAAGGCCATGTTATCATAAACAGTCATATGTGGATATAGTGCATAGCTTTGGAAAACCATTGCGATGTTACGATCTTTTGGTGCAACATCATTTACGATTTCATCGTCAATTCTTAATTCTCCAGAAGTAATTTCCTCCAAGCCTGCAATCATTCTTAATGTTGTTGTTTTACCACAACCAGATGGACCTACGAATACAATAAATTCTTTGTCTTTAACTTTTAAATTAAAGTCAACAACGGCATGAACATTGCCATCATAAACTTTATTCAGATTTGTAAGTGTTACAGTTGCCATTAATTTACCTCCTAATGTGCATTTACTAATAAATTATAACAAACTTAACTATTTTGTTCAATGTGCAAGGTGCACAATGATTACTTAAACTTTATCAACCAATACATACTAACTGCATCTTTAAATTCTTGAATATTCATTCCCGTTTCTTTTTTAATGTAATCTAGCTTATTGTTTATCGTATTGCGATGCATATATACTTCACTTGCTGTTTTTGTAACGTTCAAATTGTTATCAAACATTGCAAGAATAAGTTTTTCTAATTGTGGGTCTTCGGCTACATTATTCAATAAAATCTTACGATATTTTTGCAAATCATGCATGTCTTTTTTTATGATTTCCAACACCAAATCCCCCACTCCATAATAATGATACTTTTCTAGTGATATATATCTTTCATATAAGTCATATATCATCAGGAATGCTTCCCGAGAGTTAATTTTCCCACTATTAAAAATAGATACTTTGATACCAAAGTCATCGATAATTGACCAAAGAAGATTCTTCACTTCATATCCCTGATCTGTAATATAAAATATAACAGGTCTCTCATCAATGTAGAGAATTGCTGACTCGCTAAAAAGTTCTAAGAAAATATCTGCAATCTTTTCCCGCGCCTCTTCATCTTCTATGCTTAAAACAAGAAAGCGAAATGATAGAAATTTTTCTTGGCTTTCTTCACCAAATAGACTGCGATACATTTTTTGTGACAAAATATCATTTATTTTGTCTTTTCTTACAATAACATCTTTTTTCATTTATATCACCATTATATATTTATTATAACAATTATTTATTGCTTTTAGCAATTATTTTCAACTTTATTGTTAGTTTCACTAACGTTTGTTATCATTTTTGTCATTTGTTGAGCATTTTAATAGATTTTAAGGCTACTCTTTTGTATAATAAAGAGGTAAAGAAAGTGTGGTGCAACAATGAAACTGATTACTTGGAATGTTAATGGTCTTCGTGCATGCATGAACAAAGGATTCAAAGATTTTTTTACAAACATGAATGCTGATATTTTTGCTATTCAAGAAACAAAAATGCAAGAAGAACAAAAAGAATTTGCCTTTCCTGGTTACTATGAGTATTGGAATTCCGCTGAGAAAAAGGGATATTCAGGAACACTCGTATATACAAAAAGAAAACCCCTTGCTGTTTTCTATGGTTTCAATGGTAAATATAACGACGAAGGTCGAGCAATCACTTTAGAATATGAAACATTTTATTTTGTTACTATTTATTCTCCAAATGCCCAGCCGGAATTAGCACGACTTGCCTATCGTATGCAGTTTGAAGATGACCTAAGAGAGTATCTACATTCACTAAACAAAATGAAACCTGTCATTTTATGTGGGGACTTAAATGTTGCCCATCAACCTATCGATTTAAAAAA
>JAQUVC010000129.1 GCA_028693535.1 Bacilli bacterium | reverse complement strand
CTTATTACCAGCAAACCAAGTTCCAACATTTTCGCCATTAATTATTCCAATAATGTTATCCAATTTACTAGAGTTTATAATTGCCATATGACACCCAGAACTTGTAGCAATTCGAGCAGCCTTTATTTTTGTTGTCATTCCCCCAGTTCCTACCAAAGAGTTCTTTTCATCGATCATCTTTTCAATATCATCATCAATGTTTTCAACAAAATCGATGAGTTTAGCATCCTTATAGTCTTGAGGATTCTTGTCATACAGACCATCGACATCTGATATCAGAATTAACAAATCAGCCTTTACCATAGGCACTAGCAGCGCAGCTAAAGTATCATTATCGCCCACCTTAATCTCTTCGACTGCTAAAGCATCGTTTTCATTGATTATTGGAAGGATATGTTTTTGAAATAATGTTTCCAGGGTATTTCCCAAATTTAACATACGATTACGATTTTCAAAGTCATCATGATTGACTAAAATTTGAGCACATAAAAAGCCAGCAATATTAGCATACCTCTCATATGTTTCCATTAAAGAAACCTGACCCAAAGAAGCACATGCTTGTTTTAGTGGTATGCTTTTAGGCTTGCTAGATAATCCCAGTTTATTCATTCCAATAGCAATGGCTCCGCTAGTGACCAGGACAACTTCCTTTTCCAGTTTCATCAGACTAGCAATCTTTCCAATCAATTCAGCAATTTTATTTTCGTTAATGCTTTTATCACCATTTACCAGTGATGAAGATCCTATTTTTATGATTATTCTTTTAATGTTTTTATAATCTCTCATGTTGCACCTTCTATTTTATGCATTATATCAAATAACCACTAAAATGTTAAGCAATTTTTGAAAACAATGTTTTAAATGATTCTTTTATCTAATTATAACACGAAACACTTCTTTTATAAAATTATAAATATGAATATATCTTACCGATTATTTCACTCCTTTAGGAAGCATATTCCTTTACTATTTAAATTTCCATGTTATAATAAAGGAGGAGGTATATCTAAATGGAAATCACTTTTAAAAAATTACGTGTCTTTAATTTAGTTATGGGATTCTTTCACTTTATTCAGGGTTTAATAATGCTATTTTTAGCAACTACAGTCATTCAGAAAATTGCCACTTTTCAACCAGTCATAGTTCAGAACTATTTGACTTTTGTTTTAGGTGAAGGGCTGGTTCTAACAAGCAGAGAATTATTTACTCTTCCCTTTGGAATAATGGTATCAATATTTCTCTTTCTGTCAGCTATCGCTCACTTTACTATTGCCATTCCCAATAAAACATTCGCTGTCTATGTTGATGATCTAAAAAAGGGAATAAATAAGTTTCGTTGGTTTGAATATGCACTCAGTTCTTCAATCATGATTGTTTTGATAGCAACATTGTTTGGTGTTAGTGATATTGCTTCACTACTCTTAATTTTCGTTATAAATGCCATAATGAATTTATTTGGTCTCTTAATGGAGCAAATGAACTCTGGTTTTGAAAAAGGTAAGGTAAAATGGAGTCCTTTCGTTTTTGGAGCAATTGCTGGCGTTACCCCCTGGATTGCGATAGTTCTTTATATGTTCGGTTCAGGCGGAATAGCTGATGCTCCATGGTTTGTTTGGGCAATTCTCGGATCATACTTTGTATTCTTCAATGCTTTTCCACTAAATATGATTTTTCAATACTTAAAAATTGGAAAATGGAAGAATTATTTGTATGGTGAAAAAACCTATATCGTCTTAAGTCTAGTCGCTAAATCAGTACTGGCTTGGCTAGTATTATTCGGGGCTATGCAACCTTAGATTTTAAATAAAACACTATCCAGAAAGGATAGTGTTTTTTATAGCTTTTTATTTTTTATGCGATAGGAGAGATCAGCAATTTTAGCTTCAATCTTTTCGATGACTTTGATAAAATCTTCATCGCTTTTCCCTGTTGGATCTTCAAGATTCCAATCTTCACGATGATTACATGGTAAATATGGGCAATTGACATTGCACCCCATGGTGACTACTACATCAATTTGAGGTAGTTCAACAAGTTTTTTAGGCTGTTGAGATAACTCCATATTCAAATTATATAATTTTTTCATTATCCTTACAGCATCACCATTTATTTTTTCTTTTATATCAGTCCCAGCTGAATAAGCTTCAAATACATCACTGTATTTATGCTTAGCTATTGCTTCAGCAATCTGCGAGCGACAAGAATTATGAACACAAATAAAGGCAACTTTTGGTTTCATCGCTTCGCCTCTTCTAGATAAGACTTTCCGCATTTTAGACATACAGGACGGTGAACACAGATAATATTACCACATTCTTTACATGTCCATTTGTCTTTTTCATTCTCCAAAAACTCTTCTATTCCCTTTTGTTTTATGTAGTTCAAGTTTTCAATCATGCTCATATGATATTTTTCTCGATATCTCTTATCGAGATTTCGAAGCCTTAAGCAGGGGAATTTATCGCATTCATAACAAAATCCTGACTTATTTGTCATTATTGTTGGGCATTTGGTAATACTACATTGGTGGCATCCCTTTGGTTTATTATCACCAATATTTCTACAACCATAACACTTATTTTTTTCACGAACGTAACCTAAACATAACCGACAATTCATTCCACAAGCAGCTACTAAATCCTTTTGCATTCTTTCCTCCAATATTTACAATTTTTTGGCTACTCTTTTAGCCATCCAAATATCCGGCTTACCAAGTCCATTGGCATCAGGAATGACACCAACTATCTTATATCCCATTTTTTCATAGAATTCATAAGGGTGCATACTTAAATTTCTGATGCTTTCGATTTTTTTATAGGTATTTTGATACAAATCGGTGTTGCTCAGTGATGTTTTATCGGAATCATCATC
>JAQUVC010000023.1 GCA_028693535.1 Bacilli bacterium | reverse complement strand
TTTTGATTTTCCATACGCTATTCCTTTTCAACAACATTGACAGTCATTAGCGCTTTGACTTCTTTGTGTAGTTGAATAGTGATTTTATAGGTGCCAACAGCATCAATATCTTTTTCAAAAAGCATTTTACGCTTATCCAAAATAATGTTATGCTCTGTCTTATAGGATTCAACAATTTGCTTACTGCTTACAGTACCAAATAATTTTCCTTCTTTCCCAACATTAACCGAAATTGTAATCGGTTTGGCTTCAATCTCTGCTTTTAATTCATTCATATCTGCCAATAACTTTTCTGCTTCGATTCGTTCTTTATCTTTTTCGACCTCTAGGTGTTTCACATTATCCGTTGTTGCTAAAATAGCTTGTTTTCCACGAATTAAAAAGTTAGCATGTCCGGCAGGAATATCAATAATATCCCCTGTTTTTCCTTTTCCTTTGACATCTTTCGTTAATATTATTCTCATGTTTTGATCTCCCTTATCTGTTATTGTTCTTATTTGTGCCAATAGCATTTCTTTAACTTCCAAAATAGTCAAATCTTTTATCTGAGTCGCGGCATTGTTAAAATGTCCGCCACCACCAAGACGTTCCATTAAAACCTGTACATTAATTTCATCTAGACTTCTAGCACTAATGCCAATTTCTTTCTCACTAATTTTTCCAATACAAAACGCCGCTTTTATTCCGTTTATACCAATCACATTATCTGTTATCTTTGCAATAAATTGGCGTTCATGGATGTCTTCTTCATCACACAAAACAATACCATATACTCCATCAAAAATCTCTAAGTTTCTTAGGATTTCCATTCTCTTCGTATGTTCTCCCAAATCTTCCCGTAGATAGCGTTGTGCCTGTGCCATTTCCGCTCCTAGTTTTTGCAATCGCGATAGAACATTAAATGTTCGATATGATGTTCGATACATTAAATTGCTTGTATCAACAATCACACCCATAAGCATATAGGATGCTTCAATTGGTGATATTTTTACATCTTCTACGATAAAATCAAGCATCTCCAAAATCAATTCTATTGTAGATGATGCAGATGGTTGACTATATAAAAATTTATAATCATTAATCGCTGTATTACTGCGACGATGATGATCGATAATTGCCACATTTTTAGCTTTTTTATATATCTTTTCATTCATCAATAAATGTTGGTATTGACAATCAGCAATAATTAACAATGTGTTATCATTCATGCTAGGTAGAACCTCTTTCGATGCACACATATAATCAAGTATATGAACATGTTCTGTTTTTATTTCTTCATATACTGTTTTGATTGTTTGATCAACAAACTCTTCATCAAAAACAACACAAGTTTCTTTATCTTGTGTATCGATAATTTTAGCTAATGCCAAACAAGAACTAAATGCATCGGCATCCATTCCTGTATGACTCATAATAACAATATTGCTTGCTTTTTTTACAAGTTCCAGTAAATCTTCCGTTTTTACTCTAACATAGATTGGAGAACGATTTTCGATACCACTCGTTTTTCCACCATAATAGTTTACCTGACCATAGTCATATACAACTGCTTGATTTCCACCACGACTCATAGCTAGTTCTAATTGTGCCTCTGCTAACTCAACCAATTGAACAATTTCTTCTTCCTTAGACGCAATACCTATAGAAGCCGAAATTCGTAAATTTTGACGCAAACAATATTCTTGAATTTCATCAAGTATTTTAAATTGCTCTTCAATTATTTTTTCAAGCTGTAGTTTATTCATGAGTAGCAAATATTGCTCTTCACTATAGCCACGTAGATATATATGATGGCGATTACTCCAGTTTCCTAAAATCCCAATAATATTTCCTAATTGCTTTGTTTTTTCTTGCGCATCATACGTACTTAATGCCTGATCTAAATTGTCAAGATTAAGAATCCCAATAACTTGCATCCGTTCAAAATATTTATTTTCTAAAGCATTCAAATTGGTTTTATCTACTAAGTATAAAATATTATCATCACGTAAAACAGAACAACTAAAAATTCTATTATAAATCATGATTTCAAATTCATTAGACAATAAAATTTTGTTGTGTAAATCATTATTAATAATTGAAATTCTTCGCTCAACAAGTTGGCTCTGAAAAATTTTCTTTGCATAAGGATTCGCCCATTGCACAACTTTCTTATCATCATAAACAATGATTCCAATTGGCATCTTATTAAAGGCCTTTTCTCCTGCTAGTTTTACTTTATATGAGATTGTATTCCACAATTTTAATCTGTTTTCTAGCCATTCAATTTTCTTAGTGTAATTGTAAATAGCAAAATCAGAAAAAATCATAGTTAAAAAATAACCAACTAAAAATATTGCTCCATAAGTTAACCAACGATTAATTTCGGAAAAAATAAATGTATATAATAAAAAAGCAATCAACATTAATAATAAAACGATAATTAAATACTTTCTTTTACTGCTTTTTCTCATGATACTCACCCTTATATTGATATTATAACACAAAGAAAATAAAAATAAAAATAGTTAATACCATAATCTTATTATATTTGTTTTGTTTCATTAAAAAAACCATAGCCTTGCTATGGTCAAATACTATTCTTTTACGAAAGGTAATAAAGCCATATGGCGTGCTCTTTTAATCGCAACAGCCAATTCTCTTTGGTAAATTGCCTTGGTACCAGTTACACGACGAGGAAGAATTTTTCCTCGATCAGAAATAAATCTTCTTAATAACTCATGATCTGTCCAATCAATTTTTTGTACTTTATTATCCGTAAAATAACAGCTCTTTTTTCTTCTTGCTCGAAAACCTGCCATTTTGTAACCTCCTATTTAAAATGGTAAATCATCATCAGAAACACCATATGTGCTCTTGATGTCTTTAAATGGGTCTTCCGTTTTTTGCTCTTTATTTTTAGGAGCATCCGGAATATCATATTGATTTATATCATTATATCCACTATTATATCCATCATTTCTTGAACCCTTAGGCTCTAGAAAGTGAATGGAATCACAAACAACCTCAGTAATGTAGCGTTTAACGCCACCATTATCTTCATATGTTCGCACTTGAAGTTGACCTTCAACACCAATTTGATTGCCTTTTCGCATGAACTTCGCTAAATTCTCAGCTTGTGCTCTCCATACAACACAATTGATAAAATCTGCTTGTCTTTCGCCATTTTTGTTAGAAAATTGACGATTAACTGCCAAAGCAAATTGTACCACAGGAATATCGTTAGGAGTATATTTTAACTCTGGATCTTTAACTAGTCTACCGACAAGAATTACTCTATTCATATTCCCTCCTTTATTCTTTAATTAGAATATGTCTAATAATATCTTCTTTTATGTTACATACGCGGTCAAATTCATCTACTGCTTCTGATGTCGCTTCCGCTTTAAACTTTACATAATAGCCTTTTTTAAAGTCTTCGATTTCATAAGCAAGTTCTTTTATTCCCCATTCATTAACTTCTAGTACTTTGCCACCTTTAACAGCAAATAAATTTGCTATATCAGTAATAATAGCTTTGATAGCACTTTCTTCTAATGTTGGGCGAATAATATACATACCTGTGTATTCTTTCATTCTTCGCACCTCCTTTTGGTCTGATGGCTCTTTAAAAAAAGAGCAAGGATGAGTTATATCTCATTCGAGTTATTATACAATAAAACAAGATAAAAGTAAAGACTTTTTTATTGTAACAAATAAAAAAGGTTTAGATAAATTAATATCTCGAAACCTTTTAACTTTTAATAATTCTTAATTTTACTAAAATCAAAGACACTAATTTCATCATTGGATAGATTGCTTGAATCATAACAATAAACAATAGCCAATCAGCAATGACAAAATTATCAAAATTTACACCAAAGAAATTATGATTTATGATTAAACTCAACAAAATCGCCGTTGTGACAATAGCAAAGACAATCTTTCTAAACCAATTAAACGGTCGTGAAGCTTCTAAAAGTACAAACCACATAATTCCCGTTGTTATCAAGGAACCTATCGTTGCAAACACACTTTTATCTTGTAATGTTGTGAAACCTTCTATACTTTTTAGTAAATATAAAATTAGATTAAAGAATAAAATAGTTAACGCTCCTGGAAGAATATCTTTGATAACATTCTTTAAAAATTTACCTTTGATGATTTCATTATTAGGTTGAAGTGCTAATGCAAATGTAGCAAATCCTAAAACGAATAATTCAATCAAATACAAATTTTTTGCTTCATATGGCCAGCCTAGATTAACTTCTTCACCACTGCCACTTTTAGTAGTAAAACCAATGATGATGTACATTACTGCCAAGAAAATAGCAAATAGATTTTTAGTCAAATATAGTGAGGATGTCTTTTGAATATTATTAATAACACGGCGTCCTTCTTTAACAACCTTAGGCATCGAAGCAAAATTAGAATCCATTAAAACTAAATGCGATACGTAACGCGCTGCTTCACTACCTGAAGCCATGGCGATCGAACAATCCGCTTCTCTTAAAGCTAAGATATCATTCACACCATCGCCAGTCATCGCAACTGTCTTTTTATGAGCTTTTAATGACTGAATCAATATCTTTTTTTGATTCGGTGTAACGCGACCAAACACAGTATAATCAAACACACTATCCCTAACTTCTTCATCCGTTAAACCATGTAAACTGATGTATCTTTCTGCTCCTTCAATTCCTACCCTTTGTGCAATTTGTGATACTGTTTCAGGGTTATCTCCAGAGATTACTTTAATATCAACACCATTGTTTTTGAAGAAATCTATGGTCGTCTCAGCATCATCACGAATATGATCTTGAATAACAATAATCGCAATTGGGCGGACCGTTTTAGGAAGAATATCTCCTTTAACTCGGCTGTTTGTCTGCCCAAGAATTAATACACGGCATCCTTGACTAGCAAATCTATCGACTTTGACTCTTACTTTATCATATTGTTCTGGTGCTGTTAAGATAAACTCAGGAGCTCCTAAAATAAAAGTTCCTTCGTTTTCAAAGGTTACAGCACTATATTTTCTTTTTGAAGAAAAAGGAACTATTTCAATTGGTGTTAATACCTTATTCTTATCAAAAAACTTTATTAACGCTTCTGAAGTAGGATTGGTATCTTCAAACGCATTCATCATTGAACCAACTATTTCTCTAATGGTATAGTCTGTATGGTTCTTGACTTCTACACTATCACAAACGCGCATCGAACCATCCGTAATCGTACCTGTCTTATCTAAGCACAAAACGTCAACTCGGGCTAGCATTTCAATACAATATAATTCTTGCACCAGAGTTTTATTTTTTGCCAAACGAATAACCCCAGTTGCTAACGCCATTGTTGTTAATAAGAATAATCCTGCTGGAATCATAGCAAGAATGATATATGCCACTTTTTTAATTTCTTCTTGATCAAAATTACCATTTGACATAAGGTATAAAATTGCAATCGGAAAGATAATTATCGCAATAATTCTAATTATTCCACGCAATGTTCGTAGTAATTCCGATTTTGGTGGGTTATATTTTTTCGCGTCCGCAGCTACTTTTTCAATATAGTTGTCATTACCAACGCGGTCAACGCGGGCTACACAGACTCCACTTACAATAAAACTACCAGATAATAGTTCGTCTTTTGTCGTCTTAACAATAGAATCCGCTTCTCCTGTTAATAGTGCTTCATTTACCTCTACTGTTCCTTCTAAAATGATGCTATCGGTACAAATTTGTTTTCCTGGTGTGAAGAAAATAATATCATCAAGCACAACTTCATGAATTGGCACTTCCAATTTAACACCATTACGAATGACTGTTGCAGTTGGTGCTGACATCAATGCCATTTTTTCCACTGTTCGCTTTGCTTTGATTTCTTGAATAATACCAATGACTAAGTTTGCAAAAACAACGGGTACAAAGCCAATCATATTGTCTGTGCTTTTAAAGATAATTAAAATAACAGCTATGATTAAATATAATATGTTGAAGAATGTGAAAACATTGCTAACAATGATTTTTAGAATTGATTTTCCCTTGTTACCAGAAGCAATATTCGCCAGCCCTTGCTCCTTACGCTCGGCTACTATTTCTTCATTTAAACCCTCTTTGACTTTTGTATCGTAATAGCGAGTAATTTCTGGCTTTTTTTCTTCCACTATCGGCTTTTTTTCTTCAATCTCAATATCATCATTAACCGTAATATTGATTGTGTCTATTGTTTCTTTTTCTCGAAGTTCAGTCAATATCTTTGTTTCTTCAGAAGCAATTTTTACTTTCTTCTTTTCTTTATTAGTAGGCATAGCTAAAACAACATCCTCTTTTTTTATGCTAAGATCTTTTGTTTTATTATCTATGGTAGTTCTTTTCTTTTTGCTATTTTCTTGTCTTTTCTCTGCCATATTTTCCCACCAATTAATACTTTATAACTTACTCTTATTTTATCATATTTAAAGAATCATTACAATAATTTTATAAAATTGCTTTTACTCAGTAAAAAACAATAAGGGTTCGTTCCCTTATTGTTTTTCACCGAAAATCGCTTTTTTAATCTTTGTCATTTGGTCTTTCCCTTGTAAATACTGAATAATTTCCAAACCAAATTCTAATGAGTGTGCCATTGACTTCGCTGTTATAAAATGATTACTAGTGATTACTCCTTTATTGGGTAAATATTTTCCCCCTTTTGAGTTTATTTCACAACCTGGGAAACAAGTGAATTTCTCGTTCAGGAAATAACCTTCATCAGCTAATAAGGATGGTGCTGCACAAATTGTAGCCACCAATTTATTTTCTTTAACAAAATACGCTATTACTTCTTTTATTTCTACCTTTCCTTGTAGAACCCTTCCAACGGCTCCTCCCCCAGGAATCACCAAGAAGTCATACTCTCGGTAATTCACATCTTTCAACATCTTTTCTAGTTTAATATGTAAATTATATTGACTGACCACTTCTTTGGTTTCGTTGATTGTCACCAAGTCCACATTCAACATACTTCGTTTAAGAATATCATGCGTTGCTAGCGCTTCAGTGTCTTCAAATCCATTAGCAAGAATCATTAACCCTTTCATTGTTCTCCTCCTTGTTTATATAAATATTGTCCATATAACAGCTTCACAATGTGAACAAAAATATCACTCCTAACTACCAGATTACAAGTAAAGTATCCTATTGCTCCTTCTTTTTCTCTAATATTAACAATATCACTAACTTGTCCCATCACTTCTGATAACTCTTTTCCTTCTGTTAAGATACTTTGTTTTATTTCCTCAGAAAGAGGAATTCTTGTTCCACCGGCATAATAAATATTCTCATCTTCATCAATCAAAACTCCCCAATTAACCATAAACAATATTCCATTATTCATGTTGACACCAGCTTCTAGACCGATACGTAACCCATCTTTAGGTAATTGTTGCGCTCGATGAAATGCTCCTTTGATTGTTTCTTCATCATCGAGAGGTTGTGCTCTTACTTTGCTTTCAACAGGAATGCCTATCACCTCGTAGCCAGGAATGGCCTTGATAACTGCTGTTATTTTTGCCGCGTTTGTTGAGCCTAAATAAATCTTATTCATGTCCTAATAATTCTTGGAAACGTTCCTTATTAAAATCTTTAATGATAGCAATTAACATTTCTTTCACTGCCTTTAAATCATCAACATGAATCATTGTTGCTGTTGAGTGAATATAACGACCAGGAACACCAACCGTTGTTGATAATGTACCTGTGCCAGCATACTGAGCCTCTGCTGCATCCGTTCCGCCAGTTGATTTAAAATATTGAAAACTAATGTTGTTTTTTTGTGCTAACTTCTCAAAATATTGAAAGATTTCTGGATTCATAATGCAACGCGGATCATAATATCTTACCAAAAATCCCCCACCTAATTTACCATTGGCATTGACATCATCTTTTGGTAAAAAATCACCAACAGGACTTACATCAACCGCTAAAAACAAGTCTGGTGCAATCATGGTACTCGCAACTTTTGCCCCACGTAAACCTACTTCTTCTTGTACCGTTCCTCCAGCTACAACTGTATTTGGATGCTTTATATTACTGATTTCTTTCATTACTTCAAGTGCCATTGCACAACCCACACGATCATCCCATGCCTTAGAAACAATTTTCTTACCATCTTCAGTAAAATAAAAATAATTCACAGGAGTAATTTGTTGCCCAACTTTTACGCCCATTGCAATAGCATGTTCTTTTGAGTCAGCACCAATATCAAGTAATAGACTATCAAAAGATATCTCCTTTTTTTCAGAGTTGCGTGCCATATGAGGAGGAATTGCTCCAACCACACCAGCAATTGTTTTGTTATTATCAATTGTTATTTGTACATTTTGTGATACTAGAACTTCTGGATTTAAACCACCAATTGCTAGCATTTTTATAAATCCATGATCCGTAATACCAACAACCATTGCTCCTACTTCATCCATATGACCTGCAATCATAATGGTTGGACCAACACCCCCTTTTTTAATACCGAAAACACCACCAAGTTTATCTTGAACAATCTCATCACTATATTTAATTAATTCTTTCTTCATATAACCACGTACTTGCTTTTCATGTCCAGCAATCCCGTTTAAATTAGCCAATTCTTTAAAATATGTAAAATCTTCCATTAGTTTATCCTCACCTTAATATAATATATTGTCTTTCCTATTTCTTTAAATTTTTCTTCATATTCTGTTGTTATAATTTCTGTAGTTACTTCTTTGTGTAAATCTAAATTAATCTCTAAAAAATCCCATTTTTGTTCATTGAATTTTAAAACACTATACTCAAAAAAATGCTGATTGTCGCTTTTCAGTTCAATAATTCCTTGTTTTACAAGAATGTTTTTGTATAATTCTAAAAAAATTGAGCTTGTTAATCTTCGTTTCTCGTGCCTTGCTTTGGGCCATGGATCACTAAAATTCAAATAAATCTGAGCAATTTCTTCACCAACAAAAACGTCTTTCAACAACGAAGCATCGATGTTTATTAAACGTAGATTTGCGATTTTCTGGCCTTTTATTGCTGCTTTATAGATTACGCTATTAGAAACTTCACAGCCAATAAAATTGATATCTGGATTTTTTAACGCATGTTGAACAATAAAGTTACCTTTTCCTGTTCCAATTTCCAAATAAATTGGATTATTATTTGTAAATTCTTCCTTCCATTTACCCTTGATTAACTGAGGCTCAAAAACGATGATTCCCGCAAATTGCTTTATTTTCTCTTCAATATTTTTTACTTTTCTAAGTCTCATCCATTTGCCCTAAATTAACAATAGCTTGAGCTATTATTGCTGTTGCTAGCATTGCATTTTCAATTGATATATATTCATCTACTTGATGAGCTAACTCTATTTCTCCTGGAAACATCACTCCAAAAGCGACGGCGTTTTTAATTGCTCGCGCATAGGTTCCTCCACCTATTGTTTTTAGTGATGTTTTATCATCGCCAGTATACTCTATGTATGCTTTATGTAATGCTTGTACAAATTTTGAGTTTTTATCAACAAAATGTGGCTTTTTATCTTCTTTGAAATCTAGTTGAAGACCATATTGATTCGCTTGTTTAGCAAATTCTAACACAAAGTTTTTGCTATCAAACCCAATTGGGTAACGGAAATTAAGTCCCAGTCTACTTTTGTCTTGATCGATTTCTAAGATACCTACATTCATCGTTAAATCTCCCATTTCAAGGTTAGTGTAAGCAAGACCCATCCCCTTACAACGAGAATCTTGTAATTTATCACTCACAAATTTAATCAAAGGATTGCTAGTATACTTATTTAAAAATTTACATAGTTCAATCGCTGCATTTTCTCCAGCTTCTGGCATCATTGCATGGGCACTTTTACCAAACATTTCTATCTTTTCTGCAACAATACTGCCTTTTTTATTATTTTTGTTTAAGTAATCCTGATAGGGTTTTGTTAAGTCACCATCAAATAAAGCACAGGCATATTCTGGAACAACATTGTATCTTTTACCAGCAATAAACTTTTTTAGATTGGTATCATTATTGTTTGCCACTAAGTCAAAAGTCAAGATTCCTTTTTCACCATAAATCAAAGGGAAATCAGCATCAGGAGAAAACCCAACGGTTGGCATTTGCTCCTCTTGAAGATATTTTTCTATTCCTCGCCAAGCAGTTTCTTCATCAGTTCCTAGAATTAATCGCACCTTTTTATTTAATTTAATATTCAAATCCTTAATCATTTTTAACGCAAATAGGGAACATATTGTTGGACCCTTGTCATCAAGCGTTCCTCTACCATATATCTTATCACCTTCGATAGTAGCGCTAAAGGGAGGATACTTCCATTTACCATCAGCAGGAACAACATCAACATGGCATAAAACACCTATGATTTCCAAACCTTCACCATATTCAATATGCCCAGAAACATTTTTTATATTTTTTGTTTCAAATCCCATTTTTTGACCCAAGTTTAAAACATAATTTAAACTTTCACTAATTGGTTTTCCAAAAGGAGTATCCACTAAAAACGGGGTCTCTTCTAAAACACTAGGAATCTTAACCAATTCACATATTTCCTTTATAAACTCTTCCTTATTCTTTTTTATTTCTTTTAGAAAATTCACACTATCTCTCCTTTACAAACATATTGGTATTATATCATTTTTATTACAAAAAAAATAGACTAGTAAAATAAAAAAGCATTAATTGTTTCGCTTGAAGCTACTTATTAACGCTTTTTACTTTTTATTTAATTTTCATCTATTATTTTTTGAGCAATTTTTTCTGGTGTGAACCCAAAATCAGCCATAACTTCTTCAAACTTCCCACTCAAACCGAAGCGATTAATATTGAAAAGTTTTCCTTGTAACCCTAAATATTTATAGTAATGACTTGCTTCTCCCATTTCAATTGCATATCTTGCCACCACATCTGTTGGTAAAATTTTATTTTTATAGCATTCCTTTTGTCTTTCAAACAAATAAATGGAAGGCATACTAATAATACGCGAGTCAATTTGCTTTCCCCAAAGTATTTTTTGGACAGCAAGAGCAAGACTCACTTCAGATCCACTGGCTATAATTAATTTGTCAATATGTTGCTTTTCATAACCAATGACATAAGCCCCTTTTTCCACTTGGTTGGTCATTTCTTTTTTTACAAGTGGAACATTTTGTCTTGTTAGAACTAACACTGTAGGATTCGTTTTCGCTTTTAATGCAATTTCCCAAGCTTCTTTGGTCTCAAAGGCATCAGCAGGACGAATCACATTGATTCCAGGAATGCTTCTTAACATCGTTAATTGCTCTATTGGCTCATGCGTTGGACCATCTTCACCAACAGCAATAGAATCATGAGTAAAGACATAAATGACTGGTAACTTCATTAAAGCAGCCAATCTAATTGCTGGTTTCATATAATCAGCAAAGACAAAAAACCCACTACAAAATGGCCTTAGACCTTTGTGAAGAGCAATACCATTTGAAATTGCTGCCATTGCATGCTCGCGCACACCAAAATTAATGTTTCTTCCCTTTCGATCTTCCGAAGAGAAACTACCATCAATTCCTTTTGCCATTGTTGAGACCGTTAAATCAGCTGATCCCCCAATAATTCCAGGGTGCAATTTGCTAATATCATTTAGAATTTGCCCGCTAGAAGCACGAGTAGCTTTTACATAGTCATGAGGAAAATCAACCACTTGCGTTTTAAAGTCTATTGGAAAATCATCATCAATCATTTTCATTAATTGTTTATATTCTTCTGGAAAACTGTTTTGATATTGATCAAGCAATTCTAACCAATTACTATACAAGGCTTGCCCTTTTAGTCTAATTCCATCATAAAAGGCATAGACATCTTTATCTACTGTAAATTCTTCTCCACCAAGTTCATCTCGCATTGCTTTGGCTTCTTCTTGGCTAAGCGGTTTCCCGTGGACTTTTGATGTCCCTGCCATCGAAGAACCATATCCAATGACTGTTTTTATTTCGATGATTGTTGGCTTTAAACTTGCTTTTGCTTCTTTTATTTTATCAGTAAGGCTATCTATATGATTCCCATCTTCAAGACGTAAGGTGTTCCATCCCATCGCTGCATATTTTTGGGCTACATTTTCACTATTTGCTAATTTAACTTCACCATCTAATTGAATATCATTAGAATCGTATAAAACAATTAGCTTTTTTAACGCTAAATGCCCCGCTAAGCTCATTGCTTCTTGGGTAACACCCTCTTGTAAATCGCCATCGCCGCATAAAACATACGTGTAATGATCAACGATTGGTAGTTCAGGCTTATTAAAACGCGCTGCTAAATTTTCTTCAGCAATCGCTAGCCCTACCGCCTCAGCAATTCCTTGCCCTAACGGACCACTGGAAGCATCAACACCTTCCATTAAGTCCATTTCTGGATGACCAGCAGTTATTTTATGCAGTTGACGAAATCCTTTTAAATCATCAATACTCACTTTATATCCAGCAATATGTAGTAGCGAATATAGCAAGGCTGAGCCATGACCTGCAGCTAATATAAAACGATCTCGATTGAACCAATCTGGTTTATTCGCTGTTGCTTTCAATATTCGAGAATATAGTGCATGGACAATTGGTGCTGCTCCTAACGCTATCCCAGGATGACCAGATGCCGCTTTAGTAATTTGCTCAACTGATAATACCCGCAGTGTTTTTATTGCTAACTCATCAATTTTATGCATAATCAAACCTACTTTTTAATCATTTCATAAATATATGGAGCACGATCACCAAATGAGCTTTTTATCTCATCTCCAGCAAACAATACTCCTACAGCTCCTAGCGATTTCAAACTCTCACCATTCACTTTTTCAACATTTTTTACTTTCACTGTAATCCTTGACATTGTTAAAACGATGTCTATCATATTTTCTTTTCCACCATAAGCCTCATAAAACATTTTTTGTTGCTCTAAGTCTTTGGGCTCTTTTTCAATATTTATTTCACGTTTTTCTGCTATTTTACTCTTACTCTTAATTGTCTTAAAGATTGCGAAAACAGCAAGTATTAAAATAGGAACGACACAAACAAATATTAATATAAGTGCCAATGTTTCTTCTTGTGACATTGCTAATGTAATCATTTTATTCTTTTCCTTTCTTGTTGTATTAACTACTTATTGATACTATATTATACCATATTTTAAAAGTTTTGTTAATATATTTTAAAGTAAAAAAGTAAATCGTATCAAACAATTTACTTTTCGTCGCTTATTCTTATTGTGGCTATTGTGATTTCTTCCGTTGGAAAATTCTGA
>JAQUVC010000022.1 GCA_028693535.1 Bacilli bacterium | reverse complement strand
AATATACATAGAACAGCGGCTTTTATATTGGATTGGTGTTTAAAGTTTATAAAACGTTTGTATTCACATTGTTTTGGATTTCTTGATAAAATGTTTCATATGCCAAGACGTTATCATTTTAGATGAATTTATTTAGTAATGGGATAATGAATACAAATATTATTACAGAGCTCTATCCTTATATGAATGATTGACAATGAATAATTGTTGTATAGCGGTTATATTATAATAATTGATTATAATATATCTCTTTGATTTCAAGGCACTATTACAGCGTTTTATTATTTTTTAGATGATTAATTATCTATATCAATTTACTAGAAAAGGCTTTTATTTCATTCTTGCTGTAAGTTCTAATCTTTCTTCTTTTCTTTTGTTTCATATTTCATGCTGGTGGACATTTTAATGACTTTGATCTCCTATATTCATAAAAGCAACATTTCAAAATCAATGGTTTTTATGACTTGAACGGCTTGAAATTTTGTTTCTATTGCTTTGATTTACTAATGTGATTAATTAGTAGTTAAACAATACTAAAGCGATTACAAGCGAAATTTAAGGCTTTAAAACTAAGATACTGTTTGTATACGCTTTTCTATCTGTGTTTTATCGGTTCCAATATGGATAGATCGTTAAAACTAGCCGTTATAAATAAATGTTTTTCTGAATAATTAGTGAATTATACCTCTCTTTTAGAGAAAAAAACAAAAAATAAACATACTCAATTCTAAATATGAATATGTTTAAGGGAATTTTAGACTAGAAAATAAAAAAATGCAGAAAGGAATCTGCATTTTGTTTTTTATGGGAACAATATTTTTATTTGTGTTGATTTTATCGCATTTTCTGTGTTCAACAGCTTAACAATGATGTAATTTTTAGTGGTTTCTTGAGTTACTAAGGTTCGTTTTACGACTTCTTTGCCATTGATATCAAAGGATTTTTCTTCAACAATGATATAGTCGGTATTATCGGTTGTGGTTAATTCTACCATTTCCGCTGTGATAATTGTAGAACGGATTAATTGATTTTTATTGTTGAATTCCCGAATCACATTTTCTGATGGAGCATTGGTTTTATTAATATTTATAACATAGGATAGGACATAGTTATAGGTTTTGATTACAACTTCTTCAGAAAAATTTAGGAAATAGCTACCACCAGCAATATTGGTGATTTCATTTTTCAAAATCAATTCATAACTAGAATCAATATTTTTATAGATTCCATAAATTAAAATAGGAGTTGTCGTATTAATGCTTTGATAATAATAACCATTTATAAAGGCACAAATGCTATCCGGACTGATAATATCACCCTCCAAGTAGCTGTATTCATATTTGTAATCGAATAAAGCATCGCCTAAGAAGCTGATTTCGTTATATTCGTCACTTAAAATAAAGCCATTTATCGGAATATCATCTAGATTTGGTAAGTTTGTTATATTTTCTAATTCCCTGGTGCTTTCGATAATTGTTAGGCCTACCATTTTTTTGGTTCCTTCAGGAACTTCTTTTTGTAGGCAGCCAGTTAATAGAAACACAAAAAATATTAATATGATCAGAATGAGGTTACGTTTAATCATATCTACTAGCTCCTTGCTGTTATCATCCGTTGTTTTAATAAAAAATAATCCATTTTATTGTTTAAAAATGCAACATTACTATACATACTACATAAATTATATCATACAATCTCTTAATACGCAATTAATATTTATTTATCAAAAAGACAAAAAAGCATGAAATAAAAATCATGCTTTTTGTTATTTTTTGTTTTATTTATTACTTTTTTTTAAGTACTTTTATAGCCCTTTTCTGAGAAGATTATCTTTTTTTTGACGGGTAAATCATCATTACTTTTCTCTAAAACGGGCTATTTTCGTTGTTTTTACCCTTTTTTTGCTCTTTTTTTAATGTTTTTCTAACCAATTGAAGATATCTTGTTTTACTTCTTCTTTACATTGTTCTAGTAAAATTTCATGACGAGCCTGATCATATAATTTGAATGTTAAGTCATTCATTTGTTTTTTTACATAGGTGTTGTATAATTTGGTAACACCTTTTGAACAACCACCGACTGGATCATTGCTACCGCTTAAAATTAATAATGGTAAGTCTTTACGAACCAATTCAAAATTGGCATTGATGTCTTTTAAACCTTTGAAAAAGCCTTTGAAATAAGCAGCGGTAAAGATACCTCCACAATAGGGATCCGCAACATATTTATCTACTTCCTTTTCATCGCGATTAAGCCAATCGAATTCTGTTCGATTTGGTTTAAAAACCTTGTTGAAAGATTTAAAAGATAAGTCATTCAACAGGTTACTTCGGTAACGACGACCTTTAAACTTACAAGTGAGATTCGCAATCAGCAATCCTACGCTCAATAAGAAGTTAGGATTTTGTGAGGAACCAGTAATGATTAAACCATTGATTTTATTGCCATATAATTGAGCAAATCGTTGACTAACAAAAGATCCCATACTGTGGCCAAATAAAATAATTGGTAAATTAGGATTTTCTTCTTTTTTGATTATGTCACAGATCTCCGATAAATCAGTCACCATGATTTCAAAATTATCTCCTTCACCCATATAACCATAATCTTGGCTTGATAAAATGGTATCTTTATGACCACGCTGATTATGACCATAAACAATATAGTTATGTTCCGCTAATTCTCTAGCAAAGTCATCATATCTTTCAATATGTTCAGCCATTCCATGGGAAATTAAAAAAGCTCCTTTGGGTTGGCATCCTTCACAAAACCATTTATAGCCTTTGATATGGCCATCTTGACTTAAATGGTAATTCACAGCGACGCGTTTTACTGATTCGTTCATTTACTTTCTCCTTTTAGTATGTTTCTAAGAAAACTTTTTCCATTTTTCATTGGTGGTAACGCAAAATTATCTAAAATAGTCGCTCCAATATCACTAAATGTTTCTCTAATGCCTAAATTTTGGCCTTTTAAGTTTAAAGAGTAAGCAAGTAGTAAAACATATTCTCTCGTATGATCAGTTCCTGTGTGAAGTGGATCATTGCCATGATCAGCGCATATGATTAACAAGTCATCCTCATCAATAAAATTAATTAATGTACTTAATTGCTGATCAAATTCTTCTAAGCAATTTGCATAACCGATCGCATCACGACGATGACCATAAAGAGCATCGAAATCAACAAGGTTTACAAAGCATAAGCCATGAAATGCTAAGGTATCTGCGATGTTAATGGTTTCTTCCATCCCTTGAAAGTTGCTCTTAATCTTAATCACCTTAGTGATTCCTTCGCCATCAAAGATATCGTTAATTTTTCCAATCGCAATCACATCAAAATGATTCTCTTTTAGATGATCTAAAGTGGTTTTCGCAAATGGCTTAACAGCATAGTCATGTCGATTGGCTGTACGCTTGAAGGAAGCATTATCGTGGCCGATAAAAGGACGGGCGATAATTCTTCCAACCATCCATTCTGGATTTTCCAATGTAATCTTTCTAGCAATTTCACAAACGCGATATAATTCTTGTAAAGGAATGATTTCTTCATTGGCAGCAATTTGTAACACAGAGTCAGCTGAAGTATAAATGATTAACGCTTTTGTTTTTAGATGTTCTTCTCCTAGTACTTTTATGATTTCTGTACCACTAGCAGCATAGTTACCGATAAATTGATGACCGGTTTCTGATTCTAATTTTTCAATTAAAGCGTCTGGAAAGCCAGTGTCTGTAAAGGCAGGAAAACTTTGCTTCACTTCTAATCCCATGATTTCCCAATGACCTGTTAAGGTATCTTTACCAACACTAATTTCTTTCATCTTCCCATAAGAAGCTAGAGGAGATGGGTTAACCGGAGTGTTATTCACATCAGTAATGTTACCAATTCCCATTTTTGCTAATGTGGGAACGGAAAAATCTTTTTTACTATAGCTCAAATGTTTTAATGTGTTAGCATGTTGATCCCCATACAAATGGCTATCAGGCATTTCTCCTACACCTAATGAATCCGTTACTATGACAAACATTCGCTTAAACTTTTTCATCGTTTCTATTTTCCTTTCTAGC
Organism: Bacilli bacterium; assembly: GCA_028693535.1. Lineage (GTDB taxonomy): Bacteria > Bacillota_I > Bacilli_A > ML615J-28 > CAG-698 > JAAYBG01. Next base: position 9,253 of record JAQUVC010000022.1, on the reverse strand, counting down.
TCTTGGGTGAGCTGATAAATACACTTGTTTTAAACGAGTGCTGTTAATATGAGTATAAATTTCGGTTGTTGAGATATCCTCATGGCCGAGTAGTTCTTGGATAAGTCGTAAATCAATTCCGCGCTCTAATAGATGCGAAGCAAATGAGTGACGAAGTTTATGAGGTGAAATTGGTTTATCAATGCCAGCTAACAACGCTTTTTCGCGAAGGATTTTAAAGAACGCTTGCCGCGACATTGGTCCACCATCGCGTTTATTGATAAACATGTAATTACTACTTTTTGTTTTTGCTAATTTTGGTCGACCTTCCTTTACATACAAATTTAAACAGTCAATGGCTTCTTCACCAACAGGAACCACGCGTTCTTTATTTCCTTTACCCCAAATGTCAACAAAACTCATCGCTGGGTGATAATCAGAAAGTTTGAGATTGATTAATTCACTCACGCGCAATCCCGATGAATAGGTCAATTCAATCATCGCTTTATCGCGCATAGCTGTTGGAGAATCAGAAGGTAACGAGCGTAGTAGTTTGTCAATCTCCTCTATGGATAACACCGTAGGTAATTTTTTTTCTTGCTTGGGATTGGCAATCATTTTCGCAACATTATTTGTTACGTATTTTTCTAGTAGTAAAAACTTATGAAAAGATTTTAATGCTGATAAGTTTCGTGATTGCGAGGAAGCAGAAATGTGCCTTCTTTTTAAACTGCCGATAAAAGCACGAACATCTTCCACTTCAATATCGAGAGGATTGGTTTTCTTACGGACCTTTACAATAAAGTCACAATACTTTACAATATCCCTTTTATAACTCTCACAAGTGTTTTTGCTGAGAGCCATTTCATTATAAATATAAAATTCGTATTCACGAATATATTTTTCCATTTAATTACACCAAGTTTCTCCTTTTATTAGATGAAGTTTACTAGAACTTCATTGATTAGATATAGCTTGTCACTAGGGACTTTTATAAAAACATTATCGTCAATAAGCAAGTTTCTTGTAATTAAATCGCTCAGAAACGGGTATTGTTGATAGATATCAACCCCAAATTTTGTATGAAATGTGTCTTTTTTAACTCCCTCAAGTTTTCTTAAACCGAGAATCATTTCTTCTGCCATTCTTTCATCATCCGTCAGCTTTGTTGTTTCGAGATAAGTCAATTCTTGTTTATCGATGCCATCAAAATATTCTTGAAGATTCATCACATTGGTATAACGAATATTGTCAATGTAAAAACTTGCACCAGCGCCAACACCAATATAGTTTAGATTGTCCCAGTATACAAGATTGTGTTTTGATTGATAGCCTGAATGACAAAAATTGCTAATTTCATAATGAACGAAGTGATTTTTAGTCAGATAGTGACACAATTTACGATAAATATTTGCTTCTTTATCTTCATCCATGGGTTTAAATTTACCCAATGCTAGTTGACGACCAATAATCGTTTTTTCTTCAATAATTAGCGAGTAGGTTGATAGATGAGTCACTTTATCTCTCATGAGTTTACGAATATCTTTTTTGATGACACAAAAGCGCTCTTTTCCGATTCCATAAATCAAATCAGCATTGATGTTTGTAAGCCCAGTCGTTCGTAGGATTTGGATTGCCTGATGAATAGACTTTTTATCATGGCTTCTGCCTAACATCTTCAATTTTCGTTTGTTTAGGCTTTGAACACCCAAAGAAATTCGGTTTATATGATATTGCTTTAGTAAAATTGCCAGTTCAAAGGTTACATCATTGGGATTTACTTCAAAAGTAAATTCCTGGACATCATCCATCGAAATAACTGATACCAAAGCTTGAAATAGTTTTTCTAATAAAGCCAGTGATAAGCTACTTGGCGTTCCCCCACCAATATAAATCGTTTCAATATCAGCAAGATACTCCTTTTTCATCGCTAATTCTTTGATTAAATAATCAATATAGTTAACTTTTAGTTCTTCTTTTGCTACCATCTTATAAAAATCACAATACGTACAAATGTGGTCGCAAAAAGGAATGTGAATATAAATTGCTTTCATGTTATTATCCCCTTACATTTATTATTCATCAACGCTCAAAACAGCTAGAAAAGCTGATTGTGGAATCTCCACACTCCCCACCGCTTTCATTCGTTTTTTTCCTTCTTTTTGTTTTTGTAATAATTTCTTTTTTCGAGAAACGTCTCCACCATAGCATTTTGCCAAGACATTTTTCCTCATTGCTTTTATCGTTGAGCGAGCAACAATTTTACCACCCACCGCCGCTTGAACGGGTACTTCAAACATTTGTCGCGGAATCAATTCTTTTAATTTATCGGTGATAATCTTTCCGCGCTTATAGGCGTTATCTTTATGAGTAATGATGCTGAGTGCATCTACTTTTTCGCCATTTAATAAAATATCCATTCTGACTAGTTTAGACGTCATATATTTTGATAATTGATAATCAAAAGAAGCATATCCTTTCGTAGATGATTTTAATTTATCAAAAAAGTCATACACAATTTCTGAAAGAGGCATTTCATACACGATAGTCACTCGATTCGCATCAATATAAGTCATATCTTTGAAAATACCCCGTTTATACTGACATAACTCCATAATGGGTCCAACATATTCACTGGGAGTCATAATCGATGCCTCAACAAAGGGTTCTTCAATATATTTGATATAATTCGCTTCGGGCATTTTTGAAGGATTATCGATATAAACACTAGACCCATTTTCTAAATGAACAAGATAATTTACACTAGGTGCTGTTGCGATTAAATCGAGATTGAATTCGCGTTCTATTCGTTCTTGAATGATATCCATATGGAGTAATCCTAAAAATCCAATTCGAAAACCGAATCCCAATGCTTGCGAGTTTTCCGGTTCATAGATTAAGGCAGCATCATTTAATTTTAACTTTTCCAAGGCATCTTTTAAATCAGCATAATTTGAATTATCGACTGGGAACATTCCACAAAAAACCATTGGATTCAATGTTCGGTATCCTGGAAGAGCGGTTTTCGCTTTATTATCCGCTAAGGTAATGGTATCACCAACATGAACAAATTCGATATCTTTGATTGCAGCAGTAATATATCCCACATCACCTGCTTCTAGGTATTCACGTTTTACTTCTTTAGGAGTATAAACACCAACTTCAACAACTTCATAGTAAGCATCCGTTGACATCATGTAGATACGGTCGCCTCTTTTCACAGTTCCATTCATAATTCTTACTGAAGGAACAATACCTCGGTATTGATCATAGTAAGAATCAAAAATTAAAGCTTGTAATGGTGCTTGTGGATCTCCTGATGGAGCAGGAACCTTTTTCACAACTTGTTCTAATATATCTCTAACACCAATTCCCGATTTAGCGCTTGCTAGAACGATATCACTAGTATCAATTCCAATGACATTAGCTATTTCTTCTTTTACACGAGCAACATCTGCATTCGGTAAATCAATTTTATTTATCAATGGTAATATCTCTAAATTGTTATCCAACGCCAAATATAAATTAGCAATTGTTTGTGCTTCTATTCCTTGTGCTGCGTCTATTACTAAGATAGCTCCTTCGCAAGCAGCAAGCGAGCGAGAAACCTCATAAGTAAAGTCAACATGCCCTGGGGTGTCGATTAAATGGAGAATATAATCTTTGCCATCATCAGCACGATAAATTAACTCTACAGCGTTTAATTTAATTGTGATTCCTCGTTCTCGCTCAATATCCATAGAATCTAAGACTTGAGCTTTCATATCGCGAAGTTCAATGGTGTTGGTTAACTCCAAAATGCGATCAGCTAAAGTCGACTTTCCGTGATCAATATGAGCGATTATCGAAAAATTTCGGATCAATTTTTGTCTTTCTTTTAATTCATTTTTCGTCATTGTCATAGTATAAATTCCTTACTTTACATAATATTTTACCTTATTAATTAAAAAAATGCAAGTAATATGAAAAAGATGAAAATAGATGAAAAAGTCTACTTAAATATAATAAATTCCAATTAGAAAAAAACAAAAATAAATATGCTCATAAGCAAAATATGGCAATGAATAGCTTCTCTTTCAAATCTATAAAATTGAAATAAATGTAAATTCAAATACTCATGTAACGTTTCAAATATTTTTTATTTTTTATCAAACAGATAGCAAAACTAATGATTATGATGATTAAAAAACGATCTTCTTTCTCATAAAAACTGTAGTCAAAACAACACAATTATGATATAATAATCTCAAGTTGAGGTCACCTATGGCAATAAAATATCCTATTCCCGATATCCAAGTAAATAAAAAAAGCAATGTTCGCACTCATGGAATGCTCTTTGAGAACAGCTTAAATCTCAGTAATGAATATTACTTAATGCATAATGTTGCGATTATTCACAAAAAACCAACACCTGTTCAAGTCGTAAGAGTTGATTATCCAAGCCGTACGCGAGCGCGAATTAGCGAAGCTTATTACAAACAACCCTCTACTACTGACTATAATGGGATATACCGTGGGAAATATATTGATTATGAAGCCAAAGAAACGGTGAACTTATCCTTTAGTTTCAAACATATTTTTGATCACCAATTAATTCACCTTAAAAAAGTCAATGAACAAGGGGGAATGGCGTTTGTTATCATTTATTTTAAAAAGGTGAATGAGATTTACATCATTCATATCGCTGATTTTCTTACTTTAATGCAACAAGGGCTTAAAAGTGTGACAATAGAAAAAGCCAAAGAAATTGGAAAATTTGTTAAACAAGGATATGCACCACTAATTGATTATTTAAAGGCTGTTGATGAGATGTTTTTTGATAATAGCCAGTCAAAATAAAGATAATCTTCTCATACGAGCAAAAAACCTACTGATGAGTGGGTTTTTTATTTGTAAATAAAAAAACCTATCGTATAGGATAGGTTTCTTTCTACATCAAAGTTGAATTGATAAACTTTTGATACCAATCGAGCACACAAGAGGTATTAAAAGGATTTTCTTTGTTTTTGATCATTCCAATTAGAATATTGGTATTATTTTTAATAATTTCAATAATTTGTTGGGAATAATGTAAATCTTTGATGTTGAAATCGTATTCATCTTTATCCAACACTAAAATTTCACCATCGGGGAATACTTTTACATCTAGATCATAGTCGATATACTTTAATCCCTCCGAATCAATGATAAATGGAGAACTTAAATTGCAATAATAATAAATATCTGTTCCTCGAATCATGCAAATGACATTAAACCAATATTTGGTAAAAAAATAACAAATAGCTGGTTCCCTGGTTTTCCATTTTCGTCCATCCCCATCGATTACATCCACTTTATTATTAACGATGACGGTGATTTCGTCATCTTCATGTATTTTTACAACGTTTTTCCAAACACGATGCAATTCACCATCATGTTTAAAACTTATAATATCCAAATTTTTCATTGCTAGCACTTCTTTCATGATTATAGTATAGCAAAAAAATTTTTCTTTGTAAACTTTTTTTCTTATTAAATAGTTTTATTGGGTTTTCTCTAAAATCCAAGCTTTTAACGAAGGTTTTGTAACAAACCCTATTTTGCGCTCTATTTCAACACCATTTTTAAAAATGATAAGGGTAGGAATGCTCATCACACTAAACTCTGCTGCCAAATTTTCATTTTCATCAACATTAATCTTCACAAAGGTAATGTCAGGAATTTCTTCTGCTATTTCCTTTAAAAAGGGAGCAATCATTTTACATGGACCACACCAGTCCGCATAAAAATCGGCTACAACAAACTCTTTCTTCAATTCTTTGAACTGCTTTTCATTAATTTTTTCTACCATTGACTTTCTCCTTATTTTTTTAATGTAACAATGGTTGCACCTTGGCCACCTTCATTGTTTCCACCATAGCGGAAACTCTCAACAAATCGGCTGCTTCGTAAATAGTTTTGTACCATTTCTCGAAGTACACCAGTTCCAAAACCATGAATAATACTGACTTGATTTAATCCTGAAAAAATCGCATCATCAAGATATTTTTCTAGCTTGCTATAGGCATCTTCATAGCGTTCACCACGTAAATCTAGACTCGCTTTCACTGTTTTCTTTATACCACTAGTATTGGTAGGTGTTTGCTTAATAGAAGGAACAACAGCTATCTGTGGTGCTGCCTTAGGTATTTTCAAGGCTTTTCTATCCACAACAATAGTTGCATTTCCGATTTGGACATCATATTTATTGTTTTTATTTTGTTTTAAGATTGTTCCATAACAATGATAACTCTCTACAAAGACCGAAGCACCAACTAGTAGTTCCTCATGGACTTCTCGATACTCCTCTTCTACATGAATACTTGTTTTTAATTCTTTGATTTCGTGCTTTACTTCTGCAACTTCATGAAGTTTTACCTCACGAAGTTTCATTTTCTCCAATTCTTGGAGAATATCATCAATTTTTTGTGATGATTTTGTAATGATTTTTCTTGCCTCTATTTCTGCTTGCGCTAAGATTTTATTTTTCTCGATATACGTTTCTTCCATGAAGCGATCGGCATCTTTTAATTTTGCTGCTAAAGAGTTGTTTTTCTCATCAATCATTTTTAACTTATAATCTAATTCATGAGATTGTTGAATCAACTTATCGAGGACAACGTTGTTTTTATCAGTATTTTTATAGACATAAGTTTCTGCCTGGCTGATAATTTCTGGATGTAAACCCAAAATTTGAGATATTTTTAGTGCATTACTTTGACCAGGAATCCCGATTAATAGTTTATAGGTTGGGCTTAAGGTTGCAACATTGAATTCAACGCTAGCATTGATAATATTTTCCGAATTATAAGCATGAATTTTCAATTCAGAATAATGAGAAGTGGCAATAATTAAGCATTTTTTCGTAATTAAATAGTCAATAATTGCAATTGCCAGTGATGATCCTTCGGCAGGGTCGGTACCTGAACCCAATTCATCAAGTAACACCAATGAATTTTGAGTGACTTGATTGATGATGTTAATAACATTTTTCAAATGTGATGAAAATGTGGAAAGGTTTTGGTCAATACTTTGTTCATCCCCAATATCTGCATAAACATGATCAAAAATCATCATATTACTCGTTTCATCACAAGGGATTAGCATTCCTGCTTTCACCATCAGTGATAATAACCCGATTGTTTTCAGTAGCACGGTTTTACCGCCAGTATTAGGCCCCGTAATAATAATACTTTGATAATTCTTACCAATGCTAATGTTATTTCTAACAATCGTATCGACTTTTAGTAACGGATGATAACAATTAATCAAATCAACATAGCCTTGATTATTTACGAGTGGTTTACTGGCATTGATACGGATGGCATAACATGCTTTACTAAATACCAAATCGAGGTGTTTGATGATTTGATAATTGATGATCAAAGCATCATGATAGAAATCGATTTGTTTGCTAATTTCTTTTAAAATTCGATGAATTTCTTGCTTTTCATCTTCAAATAATTGGTTTAAATGATTATTTAGATTTCCTATCAGCTGTGGTTCAATGTAAACTGTTTCTCCAGAAGCTGATTGGTCGTGTATAATGCCTTTGATGGTATTCTTAAAATCATTTTTCACAGGGATCACATAACGATCATTTCGGATAGAAACAATGGCTTGTGATAATTTACTACTATTTTTCGCAATAATCTCTTGTAGTTTTACTTGAATATTCTTTTCCGTATCTTTGATGTGACGGCGAATATCCTTTAAGGTTGCACTCGCATCATCTTTGATTTCTCCATAAGGCGTGATGATCTCTTTGATACGCAAATTTAATTCTTTAGGATAAAATAATTTCGTCGTGTTGTTTTTAAAATAGGGGCAAGCAATTTCAGCATTATCTAAATCGTCAATATATAAGACAATATTTTTTATGGTATCTAAAAACTTTCCAACTTCGCTTAATTCTTCTAGTGTGATAATTCCACCTTTGTGAATCTTGCTCAAATAAAAGTCCATTGGCGCATTAAAATAAAGGGGAAATCGATGCGCTCGTAACACTAGTCTTGTCGCTTCGTCAGTTTCTTCTAACGCATAACGAATGTCATCGATCTCGTTCATCAGCACAAGATTGGATAATTCTTCTTTATTCGCATCGAGAATGGTTTCTTCTTTCACAAGATCGATTACTTTATTCAATTCTAAGATCATATGGTATTTATTCATAGCAATAAAGTTCTTTCTAAAATATAAGTTTTGTGGTATAATATAGATATAGGTGGTGAAATCCATGAGCAAATCAATAAACTTGACAAATGAGCAAGCACAATTAATTATTGAGCGATATCGTGAGTTTTCAATTCCTCATACTAACAATTATACACTTTTTCGAGCAAAACACAAGACATCAACTTTAACAATTTTTAAAACTCTTACGTTATTGATTCAAGGCAGTAAAGCCAGTGAATTATATCTTGAAATATGTTCTTTGACGGGAATTTCACCAGTGATGGAAGATGTTAAGAACTCATCCTTATCGATAGAACTTTCGTTGATAGGAACGGATGAAGTAGGGACAGGAGATTTCTTTGGCGGTATTGTTGTTGCTGGTGCTTATGTAAGAAAAGATCAAATTAAAATCTTAAAGCGTTTGGGAGTAAAAGACTCAAAACTATTAAATGATACTAAAATTCTTGAATTGGGAGAAACACTATTAAAAGAAGTTGTCTTCAGTGTTCATGTTCTAGATTGTTTGAAATATAATTATATTAATAAAATTCAAAACTGTAATATGAATAAAATTAAAGCGCTGCTTCATAATAGTGTCATCAGGCATTTACTAGCAAAAGTAAAGAACTATGATGGTATTGTTATCGATGCTTTCACAACCAAAGATAAGTATTTTGATTATTTAAGTGGCGAAAAAGATGTTGTTAAAGAGGTAAAACTTGAGGAAAAAGCAGAAAGTAAATATGTCAGTGTCGCGGTAGCTAGTATTATAGCTCGTTATTTCTTTTTAGATCACTTTTCAAAATTGTCCGAGGAGGTTGGTTTTGAATTACCAAAAGGTGCGGGATCGAAAATTGATTTGGCGATTCAAAAGATTCTTAAAACTAGAAATCTCTCATTTTTTGAAACGATCGCTAAGACAAATTTTAAAAATATCGATAAGTATAAATAAAGCCCTGAAACGTCAGGGCTTTTATTCATTCTTACGCAATTCACTGAGAAAATCTTCAAAGTATTGAGGTAATGGGCTATCAAATTCTAAATATTCTTTGGTACGGGGATGAATAAACCCCAATGTTTT
>JAQUVC010000128.1 GCA_028693535.1 Bacilli bacterium | reverse complement strand
AGTTTTATTGTATAATATATAATGAGGTAGTTTATGGATAAGAACATGATTAATGCGTTTCATACTAGATTTACTAGTGATGCTTATGAATATTTTGGCTCTCACTATGATAGCCAAACAAAAAGTGTTGTTTTTCGTGTTTATGCACCCCATGCTGAAAAAGTCGGGATTGTTGGTGATTTTAATGGCTGGAATTCCAATGCTAATCAAATGAAAAAAATTACATCAGCGGGTGTATGGGAGTTAGTCATTGGTGGAGTTGGAATGTATGAAAATTATAAATATTCCTTAACCAATAAAGGAAGAACATTCCTAAAACAAGATCCATACGCATATCATAATCAAACCAATGGGGAAACCTCATCAAAGATTTATCATCTTGACGATTTTATATGGTCTGATGAAGAGTGGCTAGAGCAAAGAAGTCAAACAGCTACCTTCAATAAACCAGTTAATATTTATGAAGTAAATCTTGGTTCGTGGATACGTTATAAAGATGGAAATGTTTATAATTATCGCCGTTTGGCTGATAAATTAATTCCTTATGTGAAAAAGATGGGATTTACCCATATTGAAATCATGCCATTGACAGAGTTTCCTTTTGATGGTTCATGGGGATACCAAGTTACAGGGTACTTTAGTGTAACTTCTCGTTATGGGACTCCTGCAGATTTTATGTATTTTGTTAACAAAGCTCATCAAAACAACATCGGTATTATTCTAGATTGGGTTCCTGCTCATTTTCCTAAAGACGAATTTGGCTTATACGAATTTGATGGTGAAGTCTTATATGAAGACCCAGAACCAACACGTCAAGAACATCGTTCTTGGGGAACGAGAATATTTAATTTTCAAAAGCCAGAAGTGAAATCATTTCTAATTTCTAGTGCTAAGTTTTTCTTTGATAAATATCATATAGATGGGCTTAGAGTGGATGCAGTCGCTGCCATGATATACTTAAATTATGATCGAGAACAATGGAAACCAAATATCTATGGAGGAGATCATAACTTAGAGGCCATTTGCTTCCTCCAAGATTTAAATACAAGTATTTTTCATCATTTTCCTAATGTAATGATGATTGCGGAAGAATCAACTGATTTCGCGAATGTGTCCAAGCCGGTTTACATGGGAGGCTTGGGATTTAATTACAAGTGGAATATGGGATGGATGAATGATACGTTAAAGTATATGGAAACAGACCCTTTGTTTCGTGGATACAATCACAATCGCATGACATTTTCCATGTTTTATGCGTTTAGTGAAAATTTTATTTTACCAATTTCTCATGATGAAGTTGTCCATGGTAAAAAATCACTACTCGATAAAATGCCGGGGAATTACGAAGAAAAATTTGCCAATATGCGTGCCTATCTTGGCTACATGATGACACACCCAGGAAAAAAATTACTATTCATGGGCTGTGAATTTGGACAATTTATTGAATGGGATTATAAAAAAGAATTGGATTGGTTGTTGCTTGATTATCCAATGCATCAAAAAATGCAAGATTATGTAGCAAAACTAAATAAGATATATTTAAAAAAGAGTTGTCTTTGGGAAATAGAAGATTCTTGGGATGGCTTTCAGTGGATTAATGCTGATGATAAAGATAACAACTGTTATCTTTATCAACGTATGAATCGCAAGGGAAATGAATTAATTGTTGCTATCAATTTTTCAGGAAGAACATTAGATTATTATCGTGTCGGTGTAAGAAAAGGTCGTTACAAAGAAATTCTCAATAGTGATTGGCAAGAGTTTGGTGGTTATGATGTGAGAAATGATATTGTTGCTAGCGAAAACATCGGTGCAAACAATAAAAAGCACTCCATTGTTATTAAAATACCAAAACTATCTATTGTAATCTTAGAAAGGATGTAGTCTAATTATGCTTAACAAAAAAGAATGTGTTGCAATGCTTTTAGCAGGTGGTCAGGGAAGTCGTTTATATGCTCTAACAAATAAAATTGCTAAACCAGCAGTTAGTTATGGAGCAAAGTATCGAATTATTGATTTTCCACTCTCTAACTGTATTAATTCTAATATTGATACTGTTGGAGTTTTAACTCAATATCAACCATTATTATTGAATGATTATATTGGTAATGGTCAACCTTGGGATTTAGATAGAACGTTTGGTGGTGTTCATATTCTTCCCCCTTATCAAGGAAAGAATAAAACTGATTGGTATAAAGGAACAGCAAATGCTATTTATCAGAATATTACTTTTATGAAGCGATACAATCCTGAATATGTCATCATTTTATCAGGAGATCACATTTATAAAATGGATTATAGCAAAATGCTTCAATTTCATAAAGAAAAAAACGCGGAAGCGACAATAGCTGTCATTGATGTTTCGCTTCAAGAAGCAAGTCGCTTTGGAATTATGAATACTGATAGCAAGATGCGGATTCAAGAATTTGAAGAAAAGCCAGCAAAACCAAAGAGCACCAAAGCTTCGATGGGAATTTATATCTTCAATGCTGAGCTGTTATACCAATACTTGGAAGCAGATGCGGAAGATTCTCATTCCCAAAACGACTTTGGGAAAAACATTATTCCTAATATGCTAAACGATGGAAAATTGATGTATGCTTATCCCTTTTCTGGATATTGGAAAGATGTTGGAACCATCGATAGTTTATGGGAAGCAAATATGGATTTGTTAGGAGAGGATCCACAGTTCAATATTTTCGATAAATCATGGAAAATATATTCTCGTAACGAAGCGTATCCACCACAATTTATTTGTGAGGGAAGTCAAATAGAAAATTCACTATTAACTGTAGGTTGTTATATTGAAGGTCATGTTAAAAACTCATTATTATCAGAAAATGTTAGAATCGGTAAAAACGCAAAAGTCATCGATAGCATTCTCTTCGATAATGTGGTTATTGGCGATGGAGCAGTCGTACAATATA
>JAQUVC010000021.1 GCA_028693535.1 Bacilli bacterium | reverse complement strand
ATCATCGTTACGTTCCCGATTGTGGAAGTATATGTCACATGCTAAGTGTTGCAACCAAAAAAACTCCAACCTATATCGGTAAACCTAGTCCGTATATGATTACCCTTCTTGCTGAAAAGATGAACGTGAAAAATGAAAATATCGCGGTAATTGGTGATCGAATTTATACCGACATCCTAGCTGGATATCATGCAAAAGCAATGACAATTTGTGTATTGAGTGGTGAAAGCACACAAAAAACAATTGATGAGTCGCCAATCAAACCCGATTATATAGTGAATTCGGTCAAAGATTTAATCCAATTCATAAAGTAAAAAACTACCCACACAGGTAGTTTTTTTTATCGTTTTAATCATCTACATCGTATGCTTCAATTGCTTTCACTGGAATCGGTTTTGAATCTCCGTGTTTTACTCTACTCATTGTAATGAAGGCGATAATGCAGAATAAAACACAATAAGGGAACAATACGCGATATCCAAAGCCTGCAGAAACATTATTATTAACGAATGCCATCAAAGCACCAGAAAGCATTGGTGTAATAATTTGAGCAAACATGGATGCGGTATAATAGTATCCAGTATATTTACCAATATTGCCTTCCTTTGACATTTCAACAACCATTGGATATGAGTTGACATTAATGGTAGCCCAACCAATACCAGCAATACCCATTGTTGCATAAATCAATGGTTTTGTTTTCGTAAAGGCTACAATAGAACCAATGACAAAGGCAGCGAATAAAATGATGATTCCGGCAAGAATAGTACGTTTACGCCCATGTTTGCTGGCAATAATACCAATGGGAATATAAGAAATAACAGCTGCTCCTTGAGCAATTAGTAGAGGGATATTATATCCCATATTTAGGGCATCTTCAGCAAACACTGAAAATTTACTAGTTGCTGCATTATATGCCATAAACCAGAAAATGATTGATGCTAGAATCAAATAAAAACTTTTCTTCACATCTGGGGCCATATCTGGCTCTTTATCCCCTTCAGGTGAAGTCGTTTCCACTTCAATCCCATATTTAATCGAATCTTCATGCATTTCTTGAACAAATTTTGGTTCTTTCACCTTAAGCAAGAAAATACCTAAGAAAATAAACATTAATAATGCCAAAACAGCAAATGTAACAATGTAACTATCTGTAAATTTAGCTAGTACCATTGGATAAGCCAAAGCAATGATTCCTCCGGCTGTTCCCATTAAATTAATAATGGCATTGGCCTTACTCCGCAGTGGTTTTGGAGTAACATCCGGCATCAATGATACTGCTGGCGTTCGATATGTTGCCATCGCAATTAAAACAAATAATAATATGACCATAAAGAGAATAAAGTATAAAACATTATCCTTTGTATATTCTAATACTTCTGCAGCTCTTACTGTTGCTGCTGCTTCTTTGGTTCCGTAAGTTCCTGCTGATTCATCACCATAAACTTCATCACGGAATGTGAAAAGACCATAATTGGGGTCTTCTTCTTCCAATACTTCTACAATATTGGGAATGCCATAACCTTCAACTGATTTTTGTTGCAAATTATCAAAAATTGCAACACCCATAAATAGTAAAGCTGCCGCTAGAGTACCAAAAAATATGTATGGTGTTCTCTTACCAAATCTTGTTTTGGTTTTGTCAGATAATGCACCAAATAGGGGTAACATAAATAAAGCCAATACATTATCAATTGCTAAAACCACACCTGACCAAAATTGATCAAGACCAAAAGAGTTAATTAACATCTTAGCAACAATGTTGTCATAAATTTGCCAGAATAGGCAAATAATCATAAACGCAAAACCAACCCAAAAAATCTTTTTTGAATTTAATTTCATTAAATTCTTCTCCTTTCAAAGTGAAACTGTAATTGCAATTACTTTGCATATTATGTTCCCATTTTAACACATTAATTCGTTTTGAACAATACAAAAAGCAAGAATATTCCTTGCTTTTTAATTTAGTTCAAAATGATTTGCAACTATTACTTTTTCAATCAAAATATCCATTGCATCAATCACATTATATTGTGTCGATAAGTCCGCTTTATACAAAGAGAGTTCCGTACATCCTAAGACAAATAGACATTTTTCTTCTTGTTTACTTACATTTTTCACAACTGATTCTAACGTTTTTAATACCTCATGTTTTGGTAAGCTAGCCTTAGTCATGTTAATAACTGCCATCATTTTTTCTTGCTCGATTTCATTCAATCGTATTTGCTGAATCGATAATTCATCGAGCTTTTGAGCATAAACTTTTGTGTTTACGGTTCCTTTCGTGGCAAGTATGCATACTTTATAGTCTAGGAAATGTGTTTTAATATACGCCACTGTTTCATCGATAATACTATAAAAAGTCATTTTACGATGGTTATAATGCAAGTTATCAATAAAATAATGAGCTGTATTACAAGCGATAATAAAGCTTTTTACTCTTAGTTTCATTAACTGTCTCACATTCTTTTTAAGATAGGGAAGCGGATTGTCGCCATGCTCTAGTAGATACTTACTGCGATCAGGAATGATTGTATTATTCAAAAGACAAATGCGCATATGTTCTTGATCTTTGCTTGCCTTTGTTTTAGACACAATCCTTTGAAAGATTTCCGCGGTTGCTGCTGGTCCCATTCCTCCGATAATACCCAAATCATAATTATATTTTTTCATTTGACGAATCACCCTCATTCATTAACAAATCTTGATATAACATTTGATACTCATTGATTGATTTTGCTGTTGTTAGGTAGCCAGTGGTGCTAGGACTATGAAGCATGGAATTAAGAATTGCTTCTTCAGTAGCAAAAACAACCGCTTTGAAGACTTTTTCTAAGGAATCATCACGAAGCATTTCATACTTTTCGATACAACTATTAGAAAAATGTTGTGATCGATTTGCTGTACTAAAGGCAACAATGATATCTCCACTTCCATTACCTGCGAAAGAACCAGTTCGTGCAATCCCTAAGGCAGCACGTTTTGATATTCTATTTAGTTGTCTACTTTCAAGGGGAATATCTGTTGCAATCACAACGATAATCGATCCTTTATCATCCTCATTTTTTGTTTTATTACGATTGTAAATATCTTCACCTATCGCTCTTCCTTTAAAAAGGAGCGATTTTGAATTAGAAGCACCGAAATTAGTATTGACCAAAACACCTACATGATATTTTTGGCTATCGAATATGATTTCTCGTGATGAAGAACCAATTCCCCCCTTTAAGCCATGACAAATCATGCCACTACCAGCACCAATACTTCCTTGTTGAGTATCTTTTTTTGCTGTGTTAATAGCGGCAAAAACTGCTTCATCACTTAAAATTCGCTCTTGAATATGATTTAATCGACCATCGTTACACTCTAGAACAAGAGGATTAATTGTTCCAGTTGTAACTCCTATTTCTTTATTATCTTGCAACATATAAGTAATTAAGCTATCGCTTACTTTACCTACGTTTAATGTGTTGGTTAATAAAATTGGCGTTTCTATCGTTCCCAGTTCTTCAATTTGCATCATGCCAATTGACTTACCAAAGCCATTAAAAATATGGGAACCTGCCTTTACTTTATCACGAAAAATATTTCCTTCGTGAGGTAAAATAGCGGTTACTCCCGTATGATGTGTATTGCTATGTACTGAATAGTGACCAACAAGCACACCAGGAACATCACAAATATGATTGAATTGACCAACTGGTAAATCACCAATCACAACAAATCGTCTTTTTTCCATAGAAAATTTATCTCCTTAAAACCACGATAATTATATCACAACCTGATATTGTTTTAAAGACAAAATAAAAAAAGGGTAAAGCGTGTATACTTTACCCATGAAATAATAAATTCTATAACAGTGCAACAAAGGCATTGAATGCAACCAATGCACTCAATACATCGGCTTTACTAGTAAACTGACTATCAGTAAAGACAGGTTTTGCTGGATTAGAAACACTACTTAATGAATGATTGAGTAATGTTGCAATAGAGCCACGCATAACTCGTGAATAATCCCATAAAGCGCTAGCAAGTTCATTTGGATCACCAGCTGCTACAGCATTATAATCAATACTGTTGAAGTTCAAACCAGCTGCATTCATAGCCTGAATTGCATCTAGTAATCCCAACAAATCAGAATACTGAATCGTAGGTTGTGGTGTTAATTCATACTCACCGCGACGAATACTTCCATTTATTGCATCTGTACTTGTCTTATGGTAATACCATTGATAACCTGATGTCGGTTCTTTTATAAATCCAGTCATCGAACCACTCGTTATCAAATCAGCGATCATTGCAGCAATGGTTGCTTCTAGCACTCTTGATACCAAAACATGACTAAAGTTCACGGATAGCATGGTATCCATGGTAAAGGTCAAATCAGCAAAACTGCTAGTACCAATTATCTCAGAAACACCAGCCAATAATTTACGTAATTCACCAATATCCGTTATTGTATTGCCTGTATATGTTCTTTCCCAAATAATACTGGTATCGGTTAAATAGTAGAATTTAGCCATCTCTGAAGCTAGTGGTACTACTAATTTATCGGACCCCTTGATGAATGCAATTGCAGATGCTTCAAAAATTTTAGAATTCAATAATTCTTCTTGATCAGGACCTAAGAATTTATCAACATCGAAAGTTACATTTTCAATTGAACCTGTACCTTTTATGATCTTAGCAGCAATTAAGAATTTTTTTAATTCACCACTAGTTCCGCGATAGTCTTCTTTATTTAGGCTGGTTGGAATGATTAATACTCCTTGCATTGAACCACCAGTTGTTGTTAATTCTGTGATTTTATCAACAGCAGTATCCACTAAAATGATTGAATTTACAACTTTATCAATATCCGTTAAACTCAAATCGATGACATCATCCACATTTAAGGTGATATTATTTAAATCTACATCATCACCAAATAATACTTTTGCACCAAGAATAAAGTTTTTAATTTCTAAATTCCATTCGCTTGCAAACAACGCTAAATCCACACTGAGAACGCCATCTGTTCCAATTTTAATAAGTTGATTGGCCAATGAATCTTTTAAGATAATCGAATCCACTAGTAAATCAATTTCATCGGTAGTGAGTGATAATATATTATTCACGTCTATTAAATTGTCAATATTACTAAAATCTGGATTCTCTCCAAATAAAATTTTGGAAGAAGCAAACAATTTTCGTAATTGTCCATCAATTCTAAGGTTACCTTGATAAGTATCATACCATTCATCAACACGGTCAATGATTAAGAATCCGTCTAAACTTCCGCCTGCTGTCGTTTCTGTTTCCATAATCTTAACAATCGCTTGTGCGACTACTGTAGAAGCAAGCATATTATCTAATTCTGTTTCCGTTAAAGTAAACAAATCTTCTGGTAGATTGTCTTTTTCCAATAAGATTTTTGCGGAATGGAACAAAGCATTAAGTTCTACTTTGCCTTCTGCTCCTGACCAAACAATATCTTCCGATATTTCAAGTGTAATTGGCATACTCGCTTGTGCAAGTAACGTTTCTAGTAAAGTACCAACATTTGAACTTAATAGTTCAGAAGAAGATATGTACTCAGAAATAGCTTCAATATTTGCCTCTGTTAATAAATCTTTCGGATCAAAATTTTCAGAATCCATGATGTTTGCTTTTAATAACACATTACCAAGTGATAATAAAGAAACAAAATCAGTTTCATTTAAGTCTTCCACTTCTAGAATAGATTGGAATTCTGCCGGCATCACTGTAACAACAGTTTTTGCCAACAAGCCACTATTATTGGCTAATAGTTGTGAATCATATATTGCGGAAGCAAAAGCATTGATAGCTAAATCAGTAACATCATCAAAAACTAATTTTCCTTCCGTGTCATAGCTAAGATTTAATCCTCTAAACGATTCATAAATTTCTCCCAAGTTGCTAATTTCATGAGCAATATTCACATTTGTGAAATTTAGGCTTGCTTTATCAATATTGTTTTTTTCAAAGAAGGCATTCGCTTTTTCACTATTTAGTAAAAATTCAATTCCCACTTCTCCAAGCAATTCAACTAATTCTAATTTTCCAAGATTTGAAAAAATAGTATTTACTTCAGCAATATCCAATGTTAGTAAATAATTATTATTTTCATGTTTCGCAAATAGACCTGTCTTGTTAGCAGCGATTAATGCTGTTTTTAAATGATTTAGCTCAACAGTAAAATCGACTTCTAAAATATCAGCAATAAGTTCATTGTATGTTTCTTCAGAAATTTCTTCTGTTTGTTTGTATAAATATTCAACTCCTACAGGAATTGCAACACCAATTAAATCTAGTTCAGCAACATTACTAAAAATTTCATTTAGTACTGCTTCATCCAAAGCCATGACACTTTCTAAATTAATTTCTTCCGTAATATTTTCTTTTAAGGTCGCATAAATATCAACAACAGTTCTTAAGTCATCCATCAAGCGAACTTTTTGGTCATTAAATTTTAAGGTAAGCATACCTGAAAAAATATATTCATCAAATGGTCGTTGGTCAACCTTGAAGAGACCAGAAACTTTTCCTCCTAATGTGCTACGATATTCACCAAAGAATTTTACTAGTTCTTCTGTGGTATTTGTATTACTGACTTCTATATTTCCTAGATAAATTTTTTCATCTTCAATCACTAGATTAAAATCAAGTCCTTCTTCATTTGGAGCTGAAATAGCTAAGATTGGAGCAACAGCAGCCACACCAGACAAAATGACACTGACAATAAAAACAATTGCCAAACCATGAACAGCACCAACAATCAAGCCAATGAAACGCGATCCAGCTTTTTTCTTTTCTTTTGCTTTTTTACCTAGAATAATTGCTTGAATAATCTTAACAATAACTTTAATGATTGTTGCCATTAAAATTAACCAAATCACAAAGCTAACAATTCTAATTACCATAAAGATTAATTCATAGACCAATTCATAAGCCAAACTACCAGATACAATCACATTTTCCATATCAGGAAATATCGATCCTGCAATCAACGCAATGGAATCGTTCAACTTAGTAATAGCCACTCCATCTACTTGAAAGGCATAAATTTTTGATAAATCAAAATTCATAATTGCCTTAGCAATGATTGGAGTAAGAAACCATCCCAATACCAATAATCCTACAAAAACAATTAAACTGTAAATTGATTTAAATGCTCCCCGAGCAAATCCAATTAATGCTCCCAAACCAATTATAGCGATTACAGCAACATTGAAATATAAAATCAAATCAGTGTATAGCATTTTTTTCTCCTTTTCTAGATAATATTTATATGTTTAAAACTATATTACTTTAGTTTAATTTTACGATATCTAACGATTTCTGGCAAGTCTAATGCTTTGGCAATTCCCATACTACTACCATTTTTTGTTGTAGTAAGGTACCTAACGACTTTATTATGAATTATGCTATAGGCAATTACGTGAGTCACCAAACTTCTACCAATACCTAAATTACGATGTTGAGGATGAACAATCACACCAATATCATAAATTTCATCGATATTCAATATACTGGCAATTCCTACTAATTTATTACCGATAAAGCCTCCAATAGGGCAAATATCATACAAATTCACTTGTCCCATTTCTACTTCATTGCTTTTACATTTTTTCTTTAATGTTTCAACAATTTTTTTATCTTCCTCTTTTAGATTTCTAATGGTTAACCCTTCTGTATGTTGAGGCTTCCATTTTGTTTCTTCATCCAAAAAATAATATCTTTCATCGTTCATTACATCGATTTCAGAGTTTTTGCCAATTATTTTTGTAGCTTTGTCAATTGTCATTCTTTTGTTTTTTTTAATAATATTAAATATATTGATATCAGAATAAATGATAAAATTTTTAAATAATTCAAATAGCATTATTTCTTTTTTTAATTGTTCAGAAAACCCGATTACATTACTACCTTTTTCTAGTTTGCTGTCATCTAAACAGAAATGTTTTTTAATTAGTTCAATACTGCTATCTTTCATATCCTATTACCCTTTACTTTTTTTCAATCATGTTTAAAAAATATCGATGAGCACTTAAATCATTGGTTAATTCTGGATGAAATGAAGCAACAAGAATATTGTTCTCCTGTGCACAAACAATACGATTTTCTAACTTACAAATAATCTTTACGTTTTCTCCCACCTCTTCAATCCATGGAGCCCTGATAAATACCAGTGGTATTTCATGGAAAGAAAACTCGGGAATAACCGCAAACGTACGAAAAGAATCTATTTGGCTTCCATACGCATTACGACGGACCTTAATATTCATTAGTCCTAAATGAGACTCCTCACCAATGACTTCTTTTGCCAATAAAATCATTCCTGCACATGTTCCAAAAACAGGAAGCCCGTTTGCTATGGCTTCTTGTAATGGGGTAAATAAACCAAAAATATGCATTAATTTAGAAATTGTGGTACTTTCCCCACCAGGGAAAATAATTCCATCAATTCCCAACAAATCTTCAGGTTTTTTTATAATTCGATATTCTACTCCTAATAATTCGATCATTCTTTGATGTTCGATTACAGAGCCTTGATATCCTAAAATTCCTATTATCATCTTACCAACCACGTTTATCTAATCTTTGTTCCTCCGGAATGCTTTCAATCGCCATACCCTTCATTGCAATTGGTAAATTTTCTGATACTTCAGCAACAATTTTTGGATCATTATAAAAAGCAACAGCTTTCACTATGGCTTTTGCCATCCTTTCAGGATCGCTAGATTTGAATATTCCTGAGCCGACAAATACACCTTCACTGCCTAATTGCATCATTAAAGCTGCATCAGCAGGTGTAGCGACACCACCAGCAGCAAAATTAACAACTGGCAATTTTCCATGTTCAGCTACCCAGCAAACCAGATCATATGGTGCATTATTATCTTTTGCGAAAGTCATCAATTCTGCTTTCGGCATATTTTTTAACGTGTTTATTGCTGACATCATGGCACGCATATGTCTTACTGCTTCAACAACATTTCCTGTTCCTGCTTCACCTTTGGTTCTAATCATACTAGCACCTTCACCAATACGGCGTAGAGCTTCTCCAATATTACGAGCACCGCAGACAAAAGGAACTTTAAATTCATGCTTATTGATATGATATAAGTCATCAGCAGGCGTTAATACCTCTGATTCATCGATATAGTCAATTCCCAAAGCTTCCAAAATTTGGGCTTCAACAATGTGGCCAATTCGTGCTTTCGCCATAACTGGAATACTTACAGCTGCTTTTATATCTTTGATCATTTTTGGATCACTCATGCGGGCAACCCCACCTTCTTTACGAATATCTGAAGGAACTCTCTCAAGTGCCATAACAGCAACTGCTCCTGCTCTTTCAGCAATCAAAGCTTCATCAACATTTGTGACGTCCATAATGACCCCACCCTTCAACATTTGCGCTAAGTTTTTATTTAATTCATATCTTTCCATATTTTTCTCCTATACATTCCTATTGTTTATCATATTATACACCAAATTTTACTTTTTTTAAAGTATTACTTTTATTTTTTACAATTGTATTGTCATACTATAAAAACTATTTTGGATAAATTTGCTTTTTAAAAAAAGCTATTGCTTTCACAGTCACAAAGATGTATAATTTTGCTGCTTAGGAAGTGTTATAATGCTATTAGCTTTGAGTATTAGTATCCTCACGTGTTTGTTCATGATTGCTTTTATCTTAAAAAAGCCTGTTATAAAAATTGGAAATAAGCATTTTGATTCTTTTTGGATTGTATCCTCAATCGGAGCATTATTAATCTTATTCTTGGGTATTTTACCAATTCATGTGCTAGTAGATAGCCTATTGGCTAATAATTCCCTGAATCCCTTGAAAATTCTTGTGCTTTTTATTAGTATTTCGCTCATCTCAATTATTCTTGATGAATTAAACTTCTTTAATTATATTGCCATTAAAGCTGTTTCTTTGGTAAAGGGATCACAATACAAACTATTTTTTATTTTATATGCCATCATTGCCATCCTTACTATTTTCACAAGTAATGATATTATTATCATTACTTTTACTTTGTTTATTTGTTATTTTACAAAAGCAGCAAAAATAAATCCCATTCCCTACTTGGTGATGGAATTTGTTGTTGCAAACACTTATAGTATGATGCTTTATATTGGCAATCCTACCAATATTTACTTAGCGTCTGTTTTTGGTATTGATTTTCTTGCCTATGTTAAAACGATGATCATTCCCACTTTAGGAGCAGGAATTGTATCCATTGGTATCTTATTGCTCCTTTTTCATAACCAGTTAAAGCAAAAGTTTACCCCTCCAGTTCCTATTAAAGTAACGATCAAAAATGTTTTTCTAACCATTACCACCATTATTATTCTTTTCGGTTGTACCATATTACTAGCAATAGCAACATATATCAAGATACAGATGTGGTTGATTGCTTTACTGGCAAGTCTCTTGCTGTTAGTAATTGTTACGATTAGTGATTTTATAAACAAAGGTCAATGTATTGTGAAAAGAAGTTATCAACGAGCCCCTTGGAGCTTGATATTCTTTGTCATTTCGATGTTTACCATTGTCTTATCATTAAATCACTATCATATTATGGATAAAATTGCCACAGCCTTGGCTAACATTAGTGCGAATAGTAACTTTAAAACAATATTTGTTTATGGAATCACATCAACACTTACTGATAATATCATCAATAATATTCCTATGACCTTGGCATATTCTTATATTTTACCAGGATTGAGTAGCGAATTGTTACCGATGGGAATCTATGCCACAATCATTGGCTCTAATATTGGCGCCTTTTTAACTCCTGTTGGTGCCCTTGCTGGTATTATGTGGATGAGTATTTTAAAAAATCAAGGGATCGATTTTTCTTTTTATCGCTTCACAAAATATGGATTTATCTTGACTGGAAGTTTACTTGTTACTGCGTTATTATTACTATTTATGGTCATATAAAAAAAGCTAAACAGAATATCATCTATTTAGCTTTTTATATTAGTCTTATATGTTCACACAAAATATTATAATAGTGATGTGGCCTCTTCAAAGATTCTTTGGCACTAGCAAATTGAGGTACGATAGCATACACTTTTTCAATATCGTTGGCTTGAATTTGTTGTGCTGTTAATTCATTAATCGCGCAAACAAGAATCACTTTTTTATTTATTGCCTGACTCTTGATGGCAAAAACAACTTTTCCCAATAGGCTTTGACTATCAATTTTGCCTTCTCCAGTAATAATGTAGTCATAATTATCGACTATCGCTTTGAAATTCATTATATTGAGTACATACCCTGTTCCTTGGTAAAAAATGGCACTCATGAATGTTTTAAATGCAAATCCCAAACCCCCAGCAGCACCTGTCCCCGGAAATTGAGAATGATCATCATGAACTATTTGGCGACAAATAGTTGCATAATGTTGCATTTTTGCCTCAAGAATAGGTAAGTCATGTGCTTGACTGCCTTTTTGTTTTGAATAAATATAGGTTGCTCCAGCAGTCCCTAACAAAGGATTCTTCACATCATTTAAAACAATAAATTCTATTTGTTTGGTAAACTCCATCAATGGAGTAACATCAATATCAGTAATCAAATCTAATTTCTGACAATTCATTCGTGTTAAACGAAGGTTACCATGGAAAAATGTCGCACCCATTGCTTCTAGCATTCCTGCTCCCCCATCATTGGTGGCACTTCCACCAATACCAACAACTATTTTTTTTGCTCCGTTTTCAATAGCATGTTTGATGAATTGCCCAGTTCCGTACGTTGAGGTTTGATAAGGATTTAATTCCTGTGGTTGCAATAAATTGATACCACTTGCCAATGCCATCTCAATATAAACAGTATTTTCTTGATCTTTCAGATAATAGGTTTCAATATTGCGAAATAGAGGATCATAAACAGTACAATTTACTCTATTTGTTTGCGTCAAATGCTCAATACATTCTAAAAACCCATCTCCACCATCGGAAATGGGAAAATAATCACAATCAATTGCTCTTTTTGCTAATTGCTTTTTGGTGATTTCACCGAGTTCTTTTGAAGTCAATGTTCCTTTGAATGAATCAATGATTGCTAGTACCTTCATATATACTCCATTTATTTCTTATTGATGATTTCGGTAATATAGTGAATACTACCACCCTTATAATTTTGTCCGCGGATATATTTTTCATACAAATTATAACAACAAATCACTAAATATTCATCATTGTGATGCTTGGGAAAAATGGTATCGATGATTTGATACGGTTTATTTTGGAAAAAATGATCATGATTTAAGAAGCTTTTGATTTTAAATCCTCGTTGTTTCATTTCATCAATCACCAATTTACTATAAGAAAAAAGATGATCCAATGGATAATCATAGCAATAATTGATGAGAATATGGGAGTTTTGTTTTACATAAATTGAGTTTAACTCACGCCACTGTGATAATAATTGCAAGTTTGGTAAATGTGGTAATAATTTATGATGCCATAGTCTCATATTTTCTCCTTTTTAATTAATATATTCAAATTTAATTTGCAATTTTTCTAAATCTTTTAAAAAGTCAGGATATGTTTTATTGATGCACTCACAGTTTTTAATAATAACGGGATTTTCACTGATGGTTGCTAGAACAGTAAACGCCATAAATATCCGATGATCATGATAACTATCTAAATCTTCAAGCGCTCTTACTTTTCCTGGATGAACCGTAATTCGATCTAGGGAATACTTCGTGATATCAATACTTAGATTTTTTAAGTTATTACATACTGCACGTAAACGGTTTGATTCTTTACTAATGATTCTAACAAGTCCCGTTAACGTGACTTTATCCGTGGATTGTGATGCAATACACGCTAAAATCGGTCCCAAATCGGGTTGATTGTTGACCCCGATGTTGTTTAATGTGTATTGAGAAGGTTCACAAAACAGATTCCTTCCCTTTCGCTCAATTCTTGCTCCTGCGCTACGCAAAATTCTAATGATTTTAAAATCAGGTTGCTTGCTTACTAAATCAACATTATGGCAAACCAGACTACCATTGAATGCTGATAATCCCAACCAAAAGGCAAGATGTGAATAATCAATTTCATTGTTTATCGTCGTGGCTTTGTACTTTTGATTGCCAGGGATAAAGAGCTCATATCTTGATTTTTGGGTGACAGTAATCCCAAATTTTTTTAATATTGCGATTGTTAAAGCGACATAGCCTTGAGAATAATATGGCTTTTGAATGTAAATGGTTGATGCCTCTGGTAATAATGGTAAATAAAACAACAACCCACTAAAAAATTGACTTGAAGAATCGCCCAGTATTTTAAACTCTTCTCCTTGTATTCTACCAGATATTGCTAGTTTATCTTCTTCTTTGATAAATGTCAGTTTTTGTTCCTTGAATAGTTTTTCATAAACCATTAATGGACGTTGAAATAAACTTTTCTTTCCAACAAAAACAACGTTATCTTTAAATAATGTGCTGATAGGAATTAAAAAACGCAATGTGGAAGCAGACTCATTCACTTCTAAAACTTCGTCTTT
>JAQUVC010000127.1 GCA_028693535.1 Bacilli bacterium | reverse complement strand
AGAAGCCTTTTGGCTTCTTTTTTCTAAGAATTTTTTATAAATCAAAGGAGAGAGAAATAAATTATATTATTTCTATACCTTTATTCTACCTAGATTTCTTAACTATACCTTAATTCTTTTATTTTCCCAAGCAAAACTTTGAAAACAATTCTTTGATTAGCTCTTCGTTCGTCTCTTCTCCTGTTATTTCTCCTAGATAATGCCACGCTGATGTAATATCAATGGATACAATATCGATTGGCATGTTTTCTTTTATTGCTTCCAAACTATCTTCAATCGCTTTTTTTGCTTGCTTTATTTTGGAAATTTGACGAGCATTTCCAATATAAGATGCATCCATTTCGTTGATGTTTCCTACTTGACATTCTTGTTTGATTTTACTCTCTAGTTTTTCGATATCTTTTTCATTAAATGATGATAATAAAATATAGTCTTTTATTTCTGATACGTCAATTTTTGCTTGTAAATCTTCTTTATTGACAACGATAATTCTCCTTTTATCCGCCGTTAGAGTTAATAGTTTGCGATCATAATCATCGAATGTAGTACTATTATCGAAAACGAGGATTATTAAGTCTGCTTTGTTGATTGCTTCTTTGGTTTTTTGAATTCCTATTCTTTCAACAACATCACCAGCATCTCTCATGCCTGCTGTATCGATTAGATTAAGAATAATTCCTCCTATGTTTGATTTCCCCTCTACAATATCTCTAGTCGTTCCAGCAATATCCGTAACAATTGCTTTTTCTTCACGTAAAAGAGCATTTAGTAGACTAGATTTTCCAACATTAGGTTTCCCGATAATAACTGTTTTGATGCCTTCTTTGATCATTTGTGAAGTTTCGCATCGATTAAGAATCTTTTGCAACTCCTCATTCATTTTTTCCATGCTCGGTTTTAGTAGTTCCGTGGTGATTTGTTCTTCGTCTTCATATTCGGGATAATCGATATTTACTTCTATTTTTGCCATACAAACTAACAAGCGACTGCGAAAATCATCAATAAGTTTCTTTATATCTCCTCTTAGTCCCAAATTTGCAATTTTTAGATTTGTTTTTGTTTTTGCTTCAATAAGGTCCATAACAGCTTCCGCTTGCGTCAAATCAATACGACCATTTAGAAACGCTCGTTTTGTAAATTCTCCGGGTTCTGCTAATCGAGCTCCTTTTAATAAAAGCAATTCTAAGATTTTATTGGTAACAAATACCCCCCCATGGCAACTTATTTCAACAATATCTTCACGTGTGTAGGTTTTTGGCGCTCTCATAACGCTAACAAGCACTTCATCAATTACTTCATTTTCATCAACAATATGCCCATAATGAATCGTATGTGTTGCTACTTTGTATAAATCTTTCCCTTTATATATTTCATTTGTGAAATCTAGTGCTTTTTCTCCACTAACTCTTATTATTGATATTCCCCCACTCCCGATAGGTGTTGATATCATTGCAATCGTATCATTCATACTCGCCCTCCACTAAAACAACCCTGAAATGTTCCCATCATCATCAATATACATCTTTTCTGCGGCTGGTTCTTTCCCCAATCCTGGCATTAATAGCATATCACCAGCAATTGCTACGATCATTTTAGCTCCCGTTCTTATTTCTATACTTCTAATCGTTAATTCATGCTCATTAGGGACTCCGAGCAATTTAGGATTATCACTTAGTGAATATTGTGTTTTTGCAATGATTACCGGTAGTTCATTGAGGTTCCTTGTCACAATTTCTTGTAGTGTTTCTTCCGCTTCTTTTGAATATTTGATTGTTTTTGCTCCGTATATTTTTGTTGCGATCTTCGCTATCTTTATTTCGGGTTTATCTGTTAACTCATAAGCAAAACTGGTAACTACTTTTTCTTCACATGCTTTTATAACTTCGTCTGCTAACTCGAGCGCTCCTTGTCCGCCTTTGCTCCACACATCAACGACGATTGCTTTTACTTTTTGGGCTGCTACAATTTCTTTGATTGCTTTTATTTCTTGCTCAGTATCACTGCTAAATTTATTAATGGCAACTACTACCGGCAATCCGAAAATCTTTGTCATGTTTTCTATATGTTTGATTAAATTTTCTGCTCCCTTTTTTAAAGCCCAAACATTTTCTTTGGTGAGTTCCTCTTTAGCAATTCCACCATGCATTTTAAGGGCTCGAACGGTTGCCACAAGAACCACAACATTAGGCATTCTTTTTAATTTTCTACATTTTAAATCAAGAAATTTTTCTGCACCAAGATCGGCTCCGAATCCTGCTTCAGTTACAGTATATTCGCTCAACTTCATTGCTGTTTCAGTGGCAATGATACTATTACATCCATGTGCGATGTTTGCAAATGGTCCACAATGGATCAGTGCTAAATTCCCGGCAAGGGTTTGCACCATATTTGGTTTTAATGCTTCCTTCAACAAAATAGCCATAGCATTATGCGCGTTTATATCTCTTGCTGTTATCGCTTTTTTTTCTTTACTATAAGCAATGGTGATATCCCCTAAATTTTCTTTTAATTCGTGAATATCTTTAGATAAACACATGATGGCCATTACTTCACTTGCTGCAGTTATATTAAACTTTTCTTTACGTGGAACTTCTCTTTTTGATTCTCCATTGCTAACCATAACATTTCTTAACGCTCGATCATTTACGTCTAGACAACGATTAAAAACAATTCTATTTTCATCAATATTTAAGGCGTTCCCTTGATATAAATGATTGTCGATAAGCGATGATAAGAGGTTGTTAGCTGTTGTTATTGCATGGAAATCACCATTAAAATGTAAATTAATCTCTTCCATGGGAATTACTTGCGAATACCCGCCACCCGTAGCTCCTCCTTTTAAACCAAAAACAGGACCCAACGAGGGCTCTCTTAACGCCAATATTGATGTTTTCCCCCTCATGTTGATGGCATCACTTAAGCCAATACTAACGGTTGTCTTTCCTTCTCCCGCTGGGGTGGGGTTTATTGC
>JAQUVC010000126.1 GCA_028693535.1 Bacilli bacterium | reverse complement strand
TGTACAGCCCCAATTTATTCAAGAGACTCTCTTCATGCTGCTGTAGTTGAGATATATATAAAAGATAGGGGATACTGTCGCTATTCTACTGTTCAAAATTGGTCAAACAATATTGTGAATTTGGTCACAAAAAGAGCGATATGTTCAAACTATGCTCACATGGAATGGATTGATGGCAATATTGGTTCTGGAATCAATATGAAATACCCAGCGTGTATTTTAAATGGTGAGGGAGCGAAGGGAACAACAATCTCTATTGCTTTTGCTGGAAAAGGGCAAATTCAAGATACGGGAGCGAAAATGATTCATTTAGCACCAAATACAACAAGTACGATAATTTCTAAATCTATTTGCCGTGGTGGTGGAGAAGTGAACTATCGAGGAACGGTTCGTCATAGCCTAAAAGCAATCAATGCTCGTAGTCATGTTGAATGTGATACAATTATTTTAGATAATCTATCACGAAGTGATACAATACCATTCAATTTTGTTCAAAATCAAAAGGCGAGAATTGAACATGAGGCAACGGTATCAAAAATTAGCGAAGATCAACTGTTTTATTTAATGAGTCGAGGCCTTACAGAAGCGCAAGCACTAGAAATGATTGTGATGGGTTTTATTGAGCCGTTTTCTAAGGAATTACCAATGGAATATGCCGTGGAATTAAATCAGTTAATAAAATTAGAAATGACAGGATCTATCGGATAAGATAGATCTTTTTTTTAAAAAAGCTAGAAAAAAAGGTCGTTACTTTGT
Source organism: Bacilli bacterium (assembly GCA_028693535.1). Classification (GTDB taxonomy): domain Bacteria; phylum Bacillota_I; class Bacilli_A; order ML615J-28; family CAG-698; genus JAAYBG01. The sequence continues at coordinate 2,254 of JAQUVC010000126.1, read as the reverse complement.
TTGAAAGAGTAGTTATGAAAGTAACAAATTATTTAAAACAAGGAGAAGTTTTATGAAAAGAATTTTATTTTTAGTAATTGGATTTTTAATGGTATTAGGATTAAGTGCATGTGCAAAAGAAAAGGAAGAGAAATTAGAGGGGTCACTTGAAGACATTCTTGATGAGATTTATGAAAAAGGAGAGTATTCAAATGATTTCAAAGAACATACTATCCCTGAATTAATTGTTATTGAAATCAATGATGAAAATGTAACTAATTTTTTAGGAACAGCGATTGAATTTGAAGAAGCAATTGCTTCTGAATCTACATGGAGCACTTCAGCGTATTCAGTTTGTTTGGTTAGAGTAAAAGATGGAGTTGACATTGAACAAGCAAAACAAGATATCTTAGAAAATGTGAATCCATTCAAATGGATTTGTGTTGGTGTTGATGAAGACAAAATTATTGTTGATAACATTGGTGATGTCATCATTTTAATTATGACAAATTATGAAGGTGAATCAATTCACAATGCTTTTCTAAGCTTAATAGATGAAAAATAGGCTTTAGGTAAACAACATGCTTTTTTCAAGTATAAGTTTCTTATATTATTTTCTGCCTGTTGTTCTAATTGTATATTTTATTATTCCCAATAGAGGGAAAAATTTTGTCTTGCTCATAGCAAGCTTAATTTTTTATTTTGTTGGAGAACCAATATATAGTATATTAATGATTGCTTCTTCGCTGCTAGGGTATATTCACGGACTTTTAATAGATAAGTATCGTGGAACCAAAAAAGCAAAAGTAGCTTTAATATCTTCGATAATCTGTGGCGTTGGAATACTTGGTTTTTTTAAATACGCTGATTTCTTTATTGCAAACATCAATGATTTATTTAAAAGTGAGTTGGGATTGCTGCATATTGCATTGCCAATAGGGATTAGTTTTTATACCTTTCAAATTTTGAGTTATACAATTGATGTTTATCGTGGTCAAGCACAAGTGCAAAAAAGTTTTATTAAATTCGCTACCTATGTTTCTTTGTTTCCCCAACTCATTGCAGGACCCATTGTTAGATATACTACAATTGAGGATCAATTATCGCAAAGAAGTTCAAGTTGGGATAATGTTTATAACGGTAGTAAAAGATTTATTATAGGACTTGCTAAAAAGGTGATTGTTGCCAATACTCTAGCGGAAGTTGGAGTATTGTTTGCGAACTCAAATGATAAGACTGTGGTTTTGTATTGGCTAGTGGCGATTAGCTTTATGTTGCAAATCTACTTTGATTTTTCTGGATATAGCGATATGGCGATTGGCCTGGGTCGAATTTTCGGATTTGATTTTCTGGAGAATTTTAATTACCCCTATATTTCAAAAAGCATAACTGAATTTTGGCGTCGATGGCACATTTCATTATCAACTTGGTTTCGTGATTATATATACATTCCCATGGGAGGAAGTCGTGTTAATGTATTAAAATGGATTAGAAATATCTTGCTCGTTTGGTTATTAACAGGTTTTTGGCATGGTGCTGAATGGAATTTTATTGTATGGGGAATATATTTTGGAATCTTACTGATTTTAGAAAAGTTGTTCATCATGAAAATCTTAAAAAAGATACCGGCAATATTTCACCATTTCTATTTGTTGTTTTTAGTGTTAATCGGTTTTGTTATCTTCAATGCTAATAATTTAAGCACAGCGTTAACAAATATTTATGGTTTATTTGGTGGCCTAGATATTCCTTTAATTAACTCAGAAACAATTTATTATTTACGAAACTATTTAGTTATCGTTGTTGTTGCGATGATAGCCTCAACACCATTACTAAGTAAAATAGTTACTAAACTTAAAGAAAAAGCAAAGGGATTAAAAGCACTTCAAGTAGTAGAACCAATACTATTATCATTACTTCTATTCATAGTAACGGGGTGTTTGATAAGTGGCTCTTTCAATCCTTTCCTATATTTTCGTTTTTAGAGGGTGTATATGCGAAAAATAATATCAAAATTTATTACAGTATTTCTATTAATAGGTAGTTTTGTTGTGTTGATGATAACAAACATTGCTCTACCAGATAAAGAATTTTCTTATAGTGAAAGAAGAAAACTTGCGCAAATTCCCCAACTGGAAATATCAGAGATAGCAAACGGCGATTTTTTTGAAGACTTGGAAGACTATTTTCTAGATCAATTTGCTTTTCGTGATTTTTTCCGGAAAATTGATTCATTTATGAGACTTCGTTTTCTTCAACAAAAAGAAGTAAAAGG
>JAQUVC010000125.1 GCA_028693535.1 Bacilli bacterium | reverse complement strand
GTAAAAATGGATTTATATAAGAAGTATCGTGTATTAGGAGCTGCAGGGGATCGTCATTTAGTGGAGTTTGTGAATAACTCGTGGTATCTTTCCTCACCAGCGATGGTGAACGATTGGAAGTTTGCTCTCACAAAAGTTGACTTTCGTCAAGCTCGTCAATTAGAAAGAATTGCTGAGTCAAAATTAATGGCGATGGGAAAGAAAGAAGTAAAATTAGAAAAATCAACCGAAGAAGCAGTAGAGCTAATGAAGGCTATTCTCGGATTAACAGCGAAGATTTCCAATGTCAATTTACCTAATTACGGACAAATAGAAGGGTTCCCTTTGGGGGCGATTGTTGAGAGCAATGCGTTATTTACCCATGATACGGTAAAACCAGTGATGACAAAGCCGTTACCGCTGGCTGTGAAAAACTTAGTATTGCGTAATCTTCTCAATCAAGAGAATGTATATGAAGCAATCAAAGAAAGGAATTTAGAAAAAATATATCTATCCCTTAAAAACGATCCATTGTGTAGCAATGTGAATGATGATGAAATCCGAAAGATGTTTGTTGAGATGATTCGTCATACAAGAGGTTATCTGGAACAGTATTTTGCGATTGATGATTTTTTAGCGAGGTAAGATGATGGAAAGTTTTGTATTTGCAATAAATGCTGTATTACCATTATTATTATTGGTTGTTTTGGGATATTTTTTAAAGCGAATCAAACTATTTAGCGATGATTTTCTTGCTAAAGGAAATAAGTTTTGTTTCTATGTAGCCTTACCCGTATTGCTGTTTAAGAATATATATGATTCGAGTTTTATTCATATAGACTGGAAATTAATTCTATTTGTAGTGGTCACTATTTTTTGTGTCTTTTTTGTGGGATTAATCCTTATAACCCTATTTTGTAAAGATCGTAGCAAGAAAGGAGTTGTTTTACAAGCAATTTTCCGTAGTAATTTTGCCTATATTGGGATTCCTTTGGCATCTAGTTTATTTGCTGCAGGCTCGCTAGAAGCCCAAGAAACACTAGCGTATGTTTCACTAATTTCTGTATTTGCAATCCCATTATTTAATATTCTTGCTGTTGTCTCTTTAACGTTATTTCAAAATGATAAAAAGGTGAATTTGAAAAAGACGTTTTTAGGAATTGTAAAAAATCCATTGATTATCGGAACGGTTATTGGAATTCTTTTTATTGTGATTAGGACATGGATTCCTAGTACATCTTTTTTTGTTCGTGATGAATTAACATTTTTATATAAAACAATTACAAGCATTGCTCATATTGCTTCTCCCTTAGCCTTAATCGTGTTAGGTGGACAGTTTGAGTTCAAAGCCGTTAAAGATTTGTGGAAATACATTCTACCAACCTCGGTTTTTCGAATTGTTATCGTACCCCTAGTAATTCTAACAATAGCAGTAAGCTTGGCTATCTTTGATGGTCCTAAAATAGCAGCTTTAATCGCCTTATTTGCTTCTCCAGTTGCTGTAGCGAGTGCCATTATGGCCAAGGAGATGAATAATGATCATATTCTCGCTGGACAGATTGTTGTGTGGACAACAATGGCATCGGGTATTACAATCTTTTTGTTCATTTTTGTTTTTAAATCGCTAGGATATTTATAGGAGGCAATCATGAAAATTGGGATTAGGGGTCATGATATTGGTCGATTGAATAGTCAAGATTTTGTTGTCACATTACAAAAAAACAAGATAGAAGTGATTCAACTGGTATTGAATAAAGCCTTGTTGGACTATCAAAGTCCAATGACAGTTGAAAAAGCTAAATGCTTGGCACAACCATTTATCAATGCGGGAATTGAAGTGGCAATGTTAGGCGCTTATTTTAATCCTATTCATTCTAATAAAGAGGTTAAAGAAGCAGCAGTTCTCAATTTTAAAGCGCATTTATTGGTGGCAGAATTATTCAAAACAAAATATGTTGGTAGTGAAACCGGTTCATATCAGGATGATCGATGGATTTATCACCCCTATAATGAAACAGAAGCAGCTTATCAAAAGACTTTGGCTGTTTTTCAAGATTTGGTCAAAACAGCACAATCTGTAAACAAGAGCGTTGCTATAGAAGGGGCGTTTCAACATGTTATTTCCACACCCAGCCGACTTAAAAGGCTCGTCGATGATTTAAACAGCGATCATGTAAACGTGATTGTAGACCTTTTTAATTATTTGGATATCAGTAATCACACGCAATATAAGGATATTTTTTTGGAATGTATGGCATTATTAAAAGATAAAATCGTCATCTTTCATCTAAAAAATTATCTTGTCGTTGAAGATAAATTGGTACAGGTATCGCTAGAAAAAGGCAATTTTGATTATCAATATTTATTGTCATTGATGAAAAAACATTGCCCTGAGGCATATTTAATTTTAGAAGGAATTACTGGGGAAGATATAAAAAAGAGCATTGATTTTGTTACTAACATCTTAAAAGAGTTACCAGAATAATACTCGTTAATAACCTTTAAAAAACACTTTTTATGGAAGTGTTTTTTTATTAATTCTTTAAAAAGATAGACAAATAAAAAATAGTGTGTTAAACTATAAATGCGAACAGAGTTCGAGTATACGTATCGTATCAAAAGGAGTACATATGGCATCAAACAAAACAGTTGAAAAAACATTAAAAATTTTACAATTAATTTCTAAATATTCTGAGGGAATCACATTATCAGAGATTCACAAAAAATTGAACTTACCCAAAGCAACCGTCTTTGATATCTTGCAAGCTTTGTATAAAGAAGATGCAATCTATTATAAGGATCAGTACTTAAAAACGTATGTAATTGGTTCAAAAATATTTGCGATAGGTCAAGCCTATACGAAAAACTCTAATTTTATTAACTTTGCGAGTCAAGGATTAAAAGATTTTGCGAATAAACATAATTTAACCGTTTTTGCTTGTAAACGATTGGGTGAAAAAGTCATTTACATTTATAAATATGAATCACTAAAGACAAGAATATCAACAAATGATATTGGTATTCAAATGCCACTTCATATCAATGCTGCTGGTAAAGCCTTTTTAGCGTTTGCTCGAGGAGC
>JAQUVC010000124.1 GCA_028693535.1 Bacilli bacterium | reverse complement strand
AAACTAGCAATTAAAATTGAAGATGGACTTGTTGAACTAATCGCATTTAGCGTCTTACGAATGTCATAGTCAGATACTTTATTCCCTTTCCGCAATAAAATAGAAGATTGCGTTAATGATCCCCCCATTTTATGAAGACTAACAGCACTCATATCAGCACCACATTCCATAGCGCTAAAAGGGGCATTTTCAGAAAATCCAAAATGAGCTCCATGTGCTTCATCAACTAAACATAACATTGAATTATCGTGTGCTAGTTTTACAATTCTTTGTAAATCTCCAGCTGCACCAAAATATGTTGGATTAATAACAAATACTGCTTTTGCACTTGGGTGTTTTCTAATCATTCGTCGGTAATCTTCAAATGTTGGTTGATTTGCTATTTCTAAATCAGAATCCAACTCTGGCATAATAAAAACAGGCATTGCACCACTTAAAATTAAACCATTGATAACTGATTTGTGGCAGTTTCTTGGTACAATAATACGATCATTTGCTTTACAAGTAGACATAATCATCGCAATGATTCCACTACTAGTACCATTTAGCAAAAAGAAAGCTTGATCAGCACCAAAAGCATCTGCCATTAAAGCTTCCGCCTCTTTAATGACACCAACAGGACGATTCAAGTTATCCAAGCCTCTTGGAGCATTCACATCTGCCCGATAGACATTTATCCCAACATAACGACTAAAGTCATTATCAACATTTCCCATATGGTGACCTGGCACATCAAAAGGCGATATTCCTTCCTCCATATAATTTTTTAATGCATCTAAATATGGTGTTTTATTCTGATCTAATTGTGCCAATTCTTTACCTCGTTTTCTCTATTTTATAACGCATAAATTGTATACTAATTAAACAATTTATGCAACACATTTTTTTACTTTTTATTGTGATTTATTTTGAGTCGAATGTTGAAAAGAAAAATCATCATAAATGGTAATCTAACCAGCTAATATAATCATGTTTTTCAACATTTTAATAGGCAATTATCACTTGTTATTACCTAGTCATATTTCCTAATTTAAGATTGAAATAATTAAAGTCACCTTGATTTTCTATCTTTATGAAACAAACCTCATTTTTATATTATCATAAAATGAGGTTTGTTTCACTTATTTAACATTTTTCATTGTTCTATTGACCCCTGTTTCAAGCGCTGCTTGGCTGACTGCAGAACTAACTGCAAGGCTTACTTGCTTGTTAAAAGCAGTTGGAATTATATTTTCAGGGTTTAATTCAGCATCGGGAATCAGATTAGCAAGGGCATAAGCTGCTGCTAGTTTCATTTTTTCGTTAATTTCTTTCGCTCTAACATCAAATGCTCCACGAAAAATACCAGGAAAAACTAGGACGTTATTGATTTGATTGGGATAATCGCTACGACCAGTAGCAACAATAAATGCTCCCCCAGCTTTTGCTTGTTCAGGAAGGATTTCTGGTGTTGGATTCGCGCAAGCAAAAACAATTGCTTTTGATGCCATAGTTTTTACCATTTCTGTTGTTAGAACATTGCCAGCAGAAACACCAATAAAAACATCTGCTCCCATAAGCACATCTTGTAACTTCCCTTTTTCATTGTTTCGATTCGTAATTTTAGCTAATTCATCTTTACTACAATCCATTCCTTCTACTTTTCCTTGATAAATCACTCCAAATTTATCACACATAATAATATTGGCAAATCCAGCAACTAGTAGTAATTTTGCGATTGCTGTTCCTGCTGCCCCTGCTCCATTAATGATAATTCGAACTTCTTCTTTTTTCTTATTAACCACTTTCAATGCATTTATTAGTCCAGCTAACATAATGATTGCCGTTCCGTGTTGATCGTCATGAAAAATGGGGATATCACAAATCTCTTGTAGTTTCTTCTCAATCTCAAAACAACGAGGTGCGGCAATATCTTCAAGATTGACTCCTCCAAAACTTCCAGAAACTAAATAAATAGTTCTAACTATTTCCTCAACATCTTTGGTTTTTAAGCACATTGGAAATGCATCGACTCCTCCAAATGCTTTAAAAAGAGCTGCCTTACCTTCCATTACTGGCATTGCTGCTTCAGGGCCAATGTCGCCTAGCCCTAAGACTGCGGTACCATCAGTAACAACCAAACACATATTCCATCTTCTTGTTAATTCATATGATTTGTTCACATCTTTTTGAATTTCTAGGCAAGGAGTAGCGACCCCTGGCGTATAAGCTAGTGCCAAATCTTCTCGACTAGCAACAGAAACAGTAGATATTATTTCTATTTTTCCTTTTTTATGATAATGAAGTTCTAAGCTTTGTTCTGCAATTGTTTTTGCTTTCATAGTCTACTCCTCTTAATCGTTTTTCTAATAAATGAATATTCGCCAATGATTTTGAACCCTTTTCGAAAATACATATCCTTCGGTGTATCATTTGCTGCACAAGACAATAGAACTTTATTAATATTGGTGCACTTTTGATCAAGAATAGCCTGTTTCCATAAGGTAGAGCCATATCCTTGGCGTTGATATCGAGGTAAAATATCAAAATTTTCTGTAACTATATATTCATCAACCAACGATACTTCAATTTTCCCAATCGGCTTCCCCTGTAAATAGGCCAAATAATAATTGACTTTCGTTGTTGGATTGGTTGCAATATTACTAATCGCCTTTGCATTACTAGTTGCATATTTTTTTCCATATTCTCTTGATGTTTTGTAAAGAATATCATACAAATCCTGTTTTTCTTTTTTAGTTACTTTTTTTATAATTACATCTTCATTACATTTTAAGTTATCGATGAAACTAATATTCGCTTCACAACAAAATATTTTTTCTAAATGATCATATGGTAAAATATCTTTAAATTTTTCCAAAGCAAAAGTTCCATGAACACAGTAGTTAGCAAATCCTGCTTTTTCTTTGATTCTTAATTCATAATAATGTTTGATATCTTCAAAAGTATACATATCATCCTTAAATTCAATATAATTGTGCATGTGTTTTTCAGGTATTTTTTTATCAAAATAAATAATGTAATTATCACCTCTAATGGATTCAACGCCAAAGTTTTGTAAATACTGATA
>JAQUVC010000020.1 GCA_028693535.1 Bacilli bacterium | reverse complement strand
ATTTAAATGATGTCTTTGTACAATCTGCCAATGAAAAACATAAAGATGAAACTACTTTTAAAAAATATTTAGAATACTTAAAAGGTTTGTTTAAAAACAAACTGATTAATCTCGATTATGAACAAGCCTTATCCACTATCTCTGAATATGAAGCTTCTGGGGTTTTACCTTTACACCATAGCAAAGAATATATAGAAGCATATCATCCTGCATATCGGGTAATCAACAAACGATTTATTACCCAAGAAATGAAAGAAAAACAAATCGAACGCTTTGTGACTTCAGTACAAGACAAAGATAAGCGACTTGTTCTTGCCATTGAAGGCAAGAGCTGTTCGGGTAAAAGTTATTTATCAAATTATCTAAAAACAACAATCAATGCTTCAGTAATTACTACCGATGACTTCTTTTTAACTGATGAACAAAAAGAAACTCAAACAGCAATTGGAGATTACATAGATTATAAATTATTAGAAACAGAAGTTATGTCGGAGATTCGTAATGCTAGTAGTGTTACTTATCATCGCTATGATTGTCATGAAAAAAAATATGAATTGAAAACTACAAAACTTACACAAGTTGCTATCATTGAGGGGGTATATTCATACAATAAGCACCTAACCAAATATTACGATTATTTGATTTTTGTTGATGTAACTCAAGAAGAACAAAATCGTAGACTAAGAGAACGAAATTCAGGTGCAATCTTAGAAAAATTTATTAACGAATGGATTCCAAAAGAAAATTTATATTTTAAAACCTTTAATATCTTAGGCATCGCTGATGTGATTATATAAAAAAGCATTATTATTAATGCTTTTTTTTGAAAACGTTTTTCAAAAAATAATACTTTTAAATCTATTTTTATGTGATATAATAATTGTGAAGTTAAGTCGTATATATTCGATAATATGGTTCGAACGTCTCTACCCTATCACCAATAAATGATGGGACTACGATTTGCAAAATGCAACATTTTTTGTTGTCCTTTTAGCATTTCTCTGAGACTACTACTCAGAGATTTTTTTATTTCGTGACTTAAACTTCAATTCATTCGTTTAAGGAGGAAAAAATGAACGAAAAAAAACCTGTCAACAAAATTGACAAATTTTGGGGAGTCACTCAATCTGGCTCATCATTTAAGATTGAAATCTTTGCTGGTATTGCTACATTCTTAGCAATGGCTTACATCTTAACAGTTAACCCAAATCAAGTTCTATGGACTGGTGTTACTGATCCAAGATGGGCTTCTATATTTATTGCTACTGCATTAGGTGCAATCACTGGTACTTTGTTAATGGCTTTTTTAGCTAAAATGCCTTTTGCACAAGCTTCTGGTATGGGTTTAAATGCTACAGTTGGTGGAATTTTTGGTGGAGGCTTATCATTGTTTGGTGTTTATGCCTATACATATGGCTTTGAATTTACATTTGGAAATGCCATGATGTTAGTTTTGATTAGTGGACTAATCTTCTTATTCTTATCAATTGTCCCTATTGCGAAAGATAAAGAATCAGGAAAGTGGATATCTCTTCGTGAAAAAATCTTTGATGGTATGCCAAAAGCCGTTAGAACTGCTATCCCCGTTGGTATTGGTCTATTCATTGCTTTTATCGGAATGCAAAATGCTGGGATTATCACAGATAATCAATTTGTCTTAGTACAATTTGTTGACTTCACACAATGGGGCACAGAAGGCAATACTGCTGCTGCTGCTACTGTTTGTATTTTTGGTCTAATTATTATCGCTGTTTTGTCACAATTCAAAGTGAAAGGCGCCGTTATTATTGGTATTTTAGCTGCAACTGTTCTTGCAATTCCTCTTGGAGTTGCTGATGCTAGTATTTTAACTGGTTCTACTCCTGGTATTAGTTGGAAATTCTGGGAAAGTTTTAAAAACTTCTTCAGCTTTGATCCTGCTGCTGGTGGTGTATTCTTCGCTGCCTTTACAGAAGGAACTGCCTTCCCTGCTGGTTCATTCTTAACATGTGTGATGATTGTTATCACTCTTTCTATGATTGACATGTTTGATACAATGGGTACCGTAGTTGGTTGCGCAGCAAATGCTGGTTTAATCGATGAAGATGGAAAACCATTAAACTATAATAAGGTTATGTATGCTGATTCTATCGCAACATGTACAGGTGCTTTGTATGGTACATCAACTGTTACAACATTTGTTGAGAGCGGTGCTGGTGTTGCCGTTGGTGGAAAAACAGGTATGACAGCTTTCGTTACTGCTGTTTTATTCTTACTTGCTATTTTCTTACTTCCTGTTTTTGCTTTTATCCCTTCTGCAGCAGCTGCTTCAGCTCTAATTTGGGTTGGTGTATTAATGTTAAAGAGTGTTAAAGATATCGATTTGACATCACCTACACATGCTGTTCCTGCTTTCTTAACAATCATTATGATGCCTCTATGCTATTCTATTACTGATGGTATCGGTATTGGTGTTATCAGCTATGTTATTCTTGCTATATTTAGTTATTTCATTAATTTAATTAAGTACTGGTGCAAGAAAGCTGAGAAACCTACTTGGGAAATTTCTGTTGTTGCTTTAGTCGTAACCGCTTTGTTCCTAGTATACTTCTTGGTTCCTACAGTATTATAATAAATAATAGCCATATAAAAAACCGAATCTAACTCTGATTCGGTTTTTATTTTTCTAAAATTATTCAATAAAATTTAATTTGACTGATCCATTGGTTGTAATTAAAGTAATGTCTTTTTCTTTCCCCGTGCTGAGAGTTCCTTTACTAACTTTTTCTCCATTGAGATAAACACTACCATTCACCGTATTCATTTCTATATTAAAATCATCTTGTATTCCCCTAATAATAACATGAATGCCGCTATTTGTTGTATCTGCTTTGAGGTTTTTAAACGTAGCATTGTTAACATCAATATCACCATTAGTAGTATCAAATTCTAATTCTTCGCTAACAACTTTCGTGCAATCAATTTTCCCATTTGTCGTCTCAGCAGATATATATTCTGCCGTTTCAACATCATCTATTTCAATCGATCCATTGGTTGTTTCCATTTTAATATACCTACTGGCTTTAACCATATGCACTTCAATTGATCCATTCGTTGTGTCTAAATCTGCATATTCTAAAATATCGGCATTTGTTAGCACAATAGTACCGTTTGTACTATACATGGCTAGTCTTTTTAATCCAGTTCGATTTTCTAATTTCAATGAGCCATTCGTTGCCTCAACCTTCAATATCCCTTCCCAGCCAATTGGTAAGTATAATTTAGCTGTTTCAGTACGAAAATTAAATCCTTGGCAAGAAAAAAGCGAAAACCTAGCATGTTCAGTTAACTGTAAGAAACCATCCTCAGCTGAATAAGTATATGTATTTGCTTCTCGTTCAAAATAAACGATCTTTATGGTATCATCTACGCTATCTAAAACTTGAATATTACTATTTTCTAAACTAATATGAACCTTATTAAAGGCTCCTGTTTCTATTTTTGTTACTTCTTCTTGCACAGTACTACCACTTCCTTCTTCTTTATTCTTAATCCCAATAAAAATGATCACGATAATTGCGATAAACGCGATTAAAGATACAACAAATGTAAAAATACTTTCAAACTTTTTCATCATTACTCCTTGTCCCAAGTATGCTCTCTAATTCTTTCATAAAATTCTTCATCAACAATCGAGTAACATAATACATCATTGATGGTTCCATCAAATAATAAATATCCCTTTTTTCTTTTTCCCTCAAATGTCAACCCGAGTTTCTCACAAACTCTCACTGATTGATGATTGTTGCAAAACATAATACACTCAATTCTTTTTAATTCTAAATAGTCAAATCCCCAAGCAATGATAGTTTTTGCAGCTTCTGCTGCATATCCTCTTCCCCAATATCTGGGATTTATGGTATAGCCTAATTCTGCTTTGAATCCTTTGATATAGGAGTGAAGTTCTATCGTGCCTATCATTTTATTGCTTTCTTGTAAAACGATAGCAAAAACACCAAGTTGTCCATAATCAATTTTGCCCTTAAATAATTTTATGATGTTTTTCGTATGTGATAGATTTTCATGTGGTTCCCATCCTGCTGATGGACCTATAAAAGAAAGGCAAGCATATTCATACATATCATAGCAATCCTTATCTTCTATTTCTCTTAAAATTAATCTTTTTGTTGTTAATATTGGTAAGTTTTTTTGCATATCTTCCACCTAATAATTATTATATACGATTTTTTTTACTATTACAACATCATATTCATTTAATATACTAAAGTCTTTCTTTCATATAACAAAAAAAGTGTAATATTTTTCAATATTACACTCTACTTTATTCAATGATATTTAGTGATTTAATGCTTGTTGCTTTTTTTGTTGTTTCATCTATCTCAACTACAATTGCACTAAACTGACTTTTTCCTGTTTCTTGTGGTTTAAATCGTTGTTTACCATCATTGAAATAACGATCAAGAATGACTTCTTTTTCCACTCCAATTACTCCATCAAGTGGGCCTGTCATACCAACATCAGTGATATACGCTGTGCCTCCTTCGAGAATACGAGCATCACTTGTTTGTACATGAGTGTGCGTACCAAAAATAACTTGTACTTTACCACTAAAGGCATAGCCATATGCAATTTTTTCGCTAGTAGCTTCCGCATGAAAATCACAAATATAAATATCACTATTCACTTCCTCAAGAAGTTTTTTTGTTTCTTTGAATGGGCACAATAAATCATTGTTCATTAAGATTCTTCCCATCATTTGAAAAACGGTTATTTTTAAACCATTATAATTAACAATTACAAAACCTTTACCATGCTCCTCAGTTGGATAATTGTAAGGACGAACGATATTACTGACATCATCGATAAAGTTATAAATACTTTTTTGATTAAACGCATGATTTCCTAGGGTAATTACATTAACACCTTGTTCTAAAAGCCATTTGTAATGGCCTTGATTCATCCCTTTACCATGAGATATGTTTTCCCCATTAACAATTAAAAAATTGATTTTTTCATTGTCACGAATTCTTTTCACATTTCTTTCTAGTGATTCTCTTCCTAATTTTGAAAAGACATCACCCACAATTAATATTCTCATAATTTACTCCATCTATGCGTATTATACCATTAACTGCTATTGATATCAATGAATTTGATTTTTATCCATATAAAAAAGCACCGTATAAATATCAGATATACTACAGTGCTTCATGTTCAAATTCATTATTTAGCTGTTTCGCTAACTCTTGTTTCCCTTATTACCGTTACTTTTATTGTTCCAGGATAATTTAAACTGTTTTCAATCTTTAATCGAATGTCTCTAGCTAATTTATATGCCTCAACATCATTGATCTCATCTGGCTTAACCAATATTCTAATTTCCCGCCCTGCTTGTAACGCATAAGATTTTTCAACTCCCTTGAATTCATTACAAATATCTTCCAATTGAGTTAATCGCTTAATATAGTTTTCCAGTGATTCGCTTCTTGCACCAGGTCTTGCTGCTGACAATACATCAGCTGCTGCAACTAATTGTGCAATAATTGTTGTTGCTTCATTATCCCCATGATGAGAACCGATAGCATCAATTACTGTAGCATTTTCTCGATACCGACGTGTTAATTCCAAGCCGATATCAACATGGCTACCTTCCATCTCGTGATCAGCAGCTTTACCAATATCGTGTAATAGCCCTGCTCTACGAGCTAAAATTTCATTTTCACCAATTTCTGCAGCTAATTTACCACTAAGGTAAGCCACTTCCAAAGAATGTGATAATGCATTTTGTCCATAACTTGTTCTAAATTTTAATCTACCAATTAGTTTAATAAGTTCAGGATGCATTTTTCCTACACCAGTATCGAAGACAGCTTTCTCACCAGTTTCTCTTAACTCAACATCTAATTCCTTATTAAATTTTGCAACTAGTTCTTCAATTCTTGATGGTTGAATTCTACCATCAGAAATCAATGTTTCTAGTGTTCTTCTTGCTACTTCTCGACGAATAGGGTCAAAGGAAGATAGAACTACCGCTTCTGGAGTATCATCAATGATTAAATCTACTCCTGTTGATGCTTCAATAGCCCTAATATTACGACCTTCACGGCCAATAATACGGCCTTTCATCTCATCATTAGGAAGTGGTACCACAGATACTGTTTTTTCACTCACTGCTTCATTTGCATATTGTTGAATCGCATTTGCTAGCAATGTTTTCGCTTTACGACCAGATTCTGCTTTTGCTTTATCCTCAAATTCTTTAATAATTACAGCGATTTCTAAAGACATATCTTCTTCAACTCGCTCTAAAATCAACTTCTTTGCCTCTTCAACGTTTAAATTTGAAATTTCAATTAATTTCTTGTTTTGCTCTTCGATTAATTCTTCTACTTTGCTGTAATGCTTTTCCGCTTCAGCTTTTAGTTGATCAATCCTGTGTTCTTTTTGATTTAAAGTCTCCTCACGTTTATCTAAGTTATTACTTCTATTATCTAAACGCTCTTCTCTTTGTAATAGTTTTTGTTCTAAATCACTAGCTGATTTTTTTCTTTCTTTAACTTCTTTATCAGCATCTTGTTTCAATTGACGAATTTCTTTTTCAGCCTCTTGTTTTAACAAATGTGTTTCTTGCTTCGTTTCAAGAACCTCTTTACGACGATTCTCTTCCGCAAGTTTCTTGGCATCTTCAATTATCTTATTAGCTGTCTTTTTCGTTTTATTATAATAATTACGAAATAAGATAATTCCAATCCCAACACCCAAACTTATACATAAAATAGGAGCAATAAAATAAAAAAACACGTCCAAGCCACTCATTAAGAATGTGCCGTACATTATTTTACCTCCACTTTTAAATTAATTTATCTATATTCACATATATAAAATGATATAACAATGAATATCACATCCATATTATATAATAAAAACGCTTTTTAGTCAATGAAAAAGCAAACGACTTTCATATTGCTTAATCGTTTGCCTTTTATTTCATCTTTTTATTGTGAAGATCTGTTTACCAGCCAATTAATAAGAACCGAATTTCATCACCATCAATTAATGGGATTTCAGCAACACCTACCATTGAGTACTCACCATTTACTTCGATTGACCAATAAGTTTCATTTTCATTACTTGCTGAAGTTTCACATAAAGAAACGATATAAAATCCATATTCTGAAGTCTCCCCCGTCATCTTAATCTCTTTGTGATTTTTCAATAAGTCCACAAGCGTATCCCCAGCATCAAATTCAATCTCATCATTCAGTAATTCATTTCCTTCGAAATCAACAACTTGCACGGTGATTGTTCCTTCGCCTTCTGTTTGCTTTTTACATCCTCCAAATACAAAAAAACCAAACGCCAAAATAATAAATAATACAACCATTGTAAATTTTCTTCTCATTTCTCACACATCCTTTCTTAAAATTTGGGAAAAATAGGTGCATAAGAAACCTGCCCTATTCTCATTACCCAGGAGAAATTTATAAAGTGTTGGGTAAGTCTTCCGGCTCTGCTTCATTTTACTTATCATCCTTCCCATTATCAACAGTGGATTAAGCGATGTTCATCAGCATTACGGCTACTGGGTTAGCTTAGGCATTGGACCTAATTCCTTGTTATGCATTATGCACCCAACACATATAAAATTTACATCTTTGATTATAACAAACGCGTTTGTTATTGTCAATGCAATTAAAAAAACACCACTTACAATGGCAAGTGGTGCTATTTTATTTTAGAAGAATCGTTTTCTCACAAAGAATACTAATGTGAAAACACCGAATAAGTATAGAACAAATTGGAAAGCTGCACTATTGTTGCACCCTTTTTCCTCTGGCTCTTCAGGATCTTCAGGTTCTTCTGGATCCTCAGGTTCTTCAATTGGATCAGTGCTGTCTTCAACAGTAACTGTTACTTTTGCTGAAGCATCTGAAGTTAATGTAGTCACTCCATCACCAATCGCTTTTACAGTAATGTTATGAGATCCTACTGCTAAATTTAAGTCGGCTAAAGCAACAGTTCCTGCTGTATTTAGTGTTGTGATTAAAGTAGTCCCATCATAAATTTCATACTTAACTGCATCTACTACTTCATTAACTGTTAGTATCCCATTATTCAAAGAAATTGTTGGTGCTGATAATTTAATGGCTGGTTTTGCCTCAACAGTAATAGTTATTTCTTGTTTTAACTCTGTTCCTTCTAGCGTAACAGTAATAATAACTGTTCCTGGAGCAACAGCAGTAATAATGCCATTGGTTACTGTAGCTATGCTTGTATTATTGGAAGTCCATACTAAGTTATTCGTACTATTTTCAACAGTTGCAACAATTGTGGTTGTTTTATCAACTTCAAGTGTGACTGCGTTTTTATCAACAACTAATGTAGGTTCAACTACTGGAGTCGATAAATCAATTGTTGCTAATAATACTTGGCTACTATCTGATTTTACAACACCATATAGTTTAATTACATCATTTTCTGATGTTAACCATTCATTTTTAATACGAATGTTCTTTGAAGTGATGGTATAATCTTCAATAAATACATCATTGATATAAATTTTTCCTGTGCTTAACAAAGCAGTCTTAATTTCATCTGGATTAACAACTACCCTTTTAGACGTAGATAACTCAGAAATTTCATATCCTAAATAGGTTCCATAATCAACCCTCGTTGCAAAAGAAATTGTTTTTTCCTCACTCGTTCCATCTTTAAAATCAACTTTTACTTTATAAGTATAATCCGTATTTGTTTTTAATCCCGTGAACTCAAAGCTAGTATTGATATCAGAATTTACGAATACATTTTTAACCAATGTTCCACTCGTTTTAGATAGAGTAATATAGTTTACATGTCCATATCCCTCAGCCCCCCAAGATAAGGTTGCTTTAGTAGTATTGGTATCCACTACTTGTGCTTTAATTGAATCCATAAATGAACCCTTTGCAAATGTTGAGGAATGTTCGTTTGTTCGTTGAGCAGGGAATACTGCTTGATCGCGGCATGTTCCAAATTGATCATAAGCACGATAAAAAATAGACGTTGGTGTAATATTGACGATACAATATCCACCCTTTGATGCTTCCGCATTGGATACATTGTAGGTATCATCTACTGCAACATAACGATTTGGAAATTTTGCTTGGCCACGAGCAGGTCCTTCTTTGATTGATCCGCGTCCATAGTCATGATTGTGTCCGCTAAAGAATAAGTCTATATTATATTTATTAAATACTGGAACCCATTTAGCAGCAACTGCATCAGAGTCAGTACTTCCCCATGGTGGGCGGTGACACATAACAATTAAATATTGATGAGGGACATTCTCACAAATATTAATAAACCAATCTATTTGATCATCATAACCTTGAGAGTTTTCCTCACTATCCATGACAACAAATAAAGTATTATCAAATTTAAACCAGTACATACCTTCTGTATATCCTGTATAACTGTTTTTTGGATTATTGTATACATAATCCGTAATCGCTGATGTTGGTGCTTTCGCATTACCACCATCACAATAATCATGATTTCCTGTAGAACCAGCAAGTGGTATTTGTTTATAAACATCTAAATCATAAAGCATTCTCCAGTTATCCATGGTACCGCCTTGATTGACCATATCTCCAGCACCAAGAACAAGTTCGGGCGTTAAATTTAAGGTTTCTGCCATTTGCATTGCACTATTCATATTGGTATTTGCTGTTGCTTGATTTGCTGTCCCATAAATTTGTGGGTCAGCCATAACAAGAAAAGTAAAGCGTCCATCGTGATCTGCAGTATTAAAATAATAGGTTGGTGACATTACTGTTTTTCCCGCACGATACATATATTCTGTACCAGGAGTTAAATTGGTCAATGATACTTCACAAACAAATTTGCTTTGTTCTTTACCTTTCCCCCAGTCAATTCCAAAATTTGTCCCTTCGAAACCATAGTCTGGAGCAGCACATTCACCATACACTTTAGTGGCATTATCAAAGTTACCCTCGCTTTTTAAAGCTAGTTCAACATATGTACCAGAAATATCCGTATGATAGTTAATGTTCATTTGTGTCGACATATCTTCACCAGGATTTGTAATTAATAAAAATACATCACTTTCCGTAGCTGCTTTTGTTTTTAAATCATTAAAAAATACAAAGCCAATAAACAATAAAAACGAAATAAATAACGTTAGAATTAATTTTTTGTTCATAATTCACCTCTTTTTTTCAACGTTTGTCCCTATGATATTTCCTTCTCTAATCTTAAAAATACCTTTTTCATTGTAACACGAAAACGTTTTAAAAACAAGTTTAAAATAGATTTTATAATAAATAATGATGGGCTTCATTATTTTGTACTCGCTGAGGGTACAAAGAAAAAAAGCCTATAGCTATTAAAAACTATCGGCGTTGTTATTTATTTATTTTCTTTCATTTTTTCGCGAATTTTTTTCTCTATTTCTTCGCAAAGATTTGGATTTTGTTTCAAAAACTCTTTCACATTTTCTCTACCTTGACCAAGTTTTTCGCCATTATAAGAAAACCATGCTCCGCTCTTGTTAATAATGTCAGCATTAACCGCTAAATCTAAGACTTCTGCTTCATGTGAAACGCCAAATCCATAAATAAGGTCTACATCAACAACCTTAAATGGTGGTGCAACTTTGTTTTTAACAACTCGTACTCGCGTTAGGTTACCGATAATATCCGTTCCTGATTTAATTTGCTCCACACGACGAATGTCAAGACGAATAGAAGCATAAAATTTTAATGCTCTTCCTCCCGAAGTTGTCTCTGGACTACCAAACATCACACCAACTTTTTCTCTAATCTGATTAATAAAGATGACAATTGATTTGCTCTTACTAATAGCTCCACTTAACTTACGCATTGCTTGTGACATAAGTCGAGCTTGTGTTCCGATATGAGAATCTCCCATATCACCATCAATTTCTACTTTTGGTACCAACGCTGCAACAGAGTCAATAACAACAATATCGATGGCATTGCTTCGAATCAAATGCTCCGTAATTTCCAATGCTTGTTCACCCGTATCAGGTTGTGATAACACTAAATTATCAATATCAACTCCCAAAGCCTTTGCATACTTAGGATCTAGAGCATGTTCAGCATCAATGAACGCAGCTATCCCTCCTGCCTTTTGGGCTTGAGCAATGGCATGTAGAGCAAATGTCGTTTTACCACTACTTTCTGGACCATATATTTCAACAATTCTTCCTTTAGGGTATCCACCAACTCCTAATGCAATATCTAAAGATATGGAACCACTCGGAATGACTTCCATTTCTGTATAAACTTTTTCCCCTAACTTCATAATTGAGCCTTTACCGTATTGCTTTTCTATCGCCTTAAATGCTTCTTCTAAGGCTTTTAATTTATCTTCTGCCATTTCTTTCTCCTTCGCTTCTCTAATTATCTGTGTTATCTTTTAACACATTCTTGTTTTTTATCACGTAATCAATGCCACTAACAATTGTCATTGTCGTTGCCAATACAATTAATACCAAAGCAGTGATATCTTTTGCTACACCACCCAACCAAGTAAATGGATAGCAACTAACCAGCAGAATAATAATCATTAGCATCTGCGAGCAAGTCTTCAGTTTTCCCAATTTGCTTGCTGCAATTACAACATTATTAGTAACAGCGATTAATCTTATTCCTGTAATGGCAAATTCACGTGCCAAAATTAATGTTACCGCAAAGCCCAAACTAATATCAAATGCTACCAATCGTCCCCGTTCAAGCAAAACGATTAAAGTTGCTAGAACTAGCAATTTATCTGCCAATGGATCCATGAATTTTCCAAAATTTGTTACTATATTATTTTTTCTTGCGATATGTCCATCCAAATAATCCGTAAATGATGCAATACAAAAGATAATCAGTAAAATGATATCTTCTAAGGTTATAGTGGCAAAAACAACGATTTCCCGTAAGGGCTTTATCAAAGAAATAATAATGATAATTGGAATTGCACACATTCTAGCAATTGTTAGTTTGTTTGGTAAATTCATAATCTTTTCCTCTTTGTATTCTTTATCATATATTCGTATTATACTATCATTTGCATAATTAGTAAACAATTTCTCGTTTTTTTCAAAACATTAAATATGTTTACCCACAGTGTTTCCACTCATCCAAGCAAACATTAAATTATAACCACCACATTCTCCATCTATATCTAGCACCTCACCAACTATATAACAATTATTGATGATTTTTGAGGCAAAATCTTCTTTGACTTCGTCCATGTCAACTCCACCTCTAGCCACTTGAGCAAATTCAAAATCATACAGGTCTTTTACTGTAAAGGAATAATTTTTAATCTTAGTAGCGATTTCCTCTGGAGTCTTCGCAGTTTTTAAAATATCTAAAATTACCATTTTAGGAAGCAGGCCTCGCAAAATGGTCGCTATATCGCGACTTGCAAGTTTTTCTATTAATTCTTTCAAGGTCAAATAGGATTTATCTGGAGCCAAGTCAAGAACTATCTTATCATTTTTATTTACATAACGCGAAAGATTAAGTGCTAGGATACCCGATAGTCCTGCTTCTTTAAACAGAATTTCTCCATATTCCTCAAATTCTTTCACTTTCGCCAAGCATTTTACCCTAATTCCTTGGAGCGATTTAACGCTTTCTTCAACTTTAATCGGAACTAGTCTTGGAGATAATGGCTTAATGTGATGCCCAAGATGTTCTAAAAGTTCATATCCATTGGTTTTTTCTTGAGCAAAAGACCCTGTTGCAACAACAACTTTTTCTGCTTCAATCTTTGTTGAGGTTCCATAAACAATAAAGTTTTTTTCTGTAAAGATGTTAGTCACTTGAAAGGAATATCTAACTTCTATTTGCAATCTTTCTAGTTCATAACGAAAGATATCAACAATAGAAGATGCTGTTTCACTATAGGGATATAATCTACCTTGCTCATCTTGACGAGTAATCACTCCCATTTCACCAAAATAATCAATGATATCAAATTGCTTCATTGCTCGTTTGATATACTCCCAATTGTGATATGAGTTTTCTTTGATATGAACATTTCCTAAATTACATTTCCCATTACCCGTTTTTAGAATTTTTTTGCCTATTCTATCATTTTGTTCAAGAATAACAATTTTTTTAAATGGGTTTTTTTGCTTATAAGCGATAGCACAGCTAATTCCTGAAGCCCCAGCTCCTATGATTACTACATCGTATTTATCCATTTTAATCACCAATATAAGTATACCATATTTTTTTATTCGTCACCAAATTTATTTAAAAAACCATAAACATGGCTGTTTATGGTTAAGAAATCGTTTGTCCATTAAAATATTGAAATAGTTGCTTTTTTATCACCAAACCAACGACAATACAAATTATGGTCGAGGCAGCAATATATGGAAGGTTATAATATATAAACGAATAAAAATATAACCACAGGAGTCCTGAGCGTGCTGAGCCAAACAATCCTGCTAGAAATGCGGCATCATACCCCCAAATATTAGCATTGATGACCCCGCTAAAACCAGCAAATATCCATCGTAAAACAGCAGCAAAAATAAAGCCTAAGATAAACGAAAAATTATTTCCTGTGATTGCTTTTTTACGAACAACAGCAGCAATTCCCATCGCTCCAAAGCCAAAAATATAATCTAAGAAAAACGAAAAGATATTAAACCCATAACCATCGAGCACAAAACAGTCAATGATACCATAAGCAATCCCAGCCGTAATTCCATACTTAAAACCAAACACATAAGCAACGATAACTAAAGGCAACATGGCCAGAGAAATCCCCCCGCCATTAGGCATCTTTAGAAGCGGAATTGCTTTACATACAATCTCTAGGACAATTGCCATACTTAATAGAATTGCAGAAAAAGTAAGTTTGAAAACTTCGTTATTTTTTTTCAATTTCATCATCTCCTCTGTCAAAAAATAAAAAAAGTTTTTTGAATGCCAAAAAACGAAAAGAAGATAATTATCTTTCCTACGCTAGCATTACCTAGTTCAGGTATAAGGGTCGTTGCCAAATGCAACCTCTCAGCCGTAGCTCCCCTGTTGAACATAATTATTATATCTTATTATGATAAAAAAGACAATATTCTTTTATTTTTTTGTAAATAAATAAAATATTTTTTACTTGCTTTTTGCAAAGTTTTTTGGTAAAATAAATCGTATGAATTTTGGAGGTGCGAATCATGGCAAATATCAAACAACAAGCTAAACGTAATCTAACTA
>JAQUVC010000019.1:8708-14313 GCA_028693535.1 Bacilli bacterium | reverse complement strand
AAATATGAGATAATTATGCATATAAAGTGAGGACTGTTTACATGGAAAATTATATTATTGAAATGCGAAACATTACAAAAAAATTCCCTGGAGTTATTGCCAATGACAATATAACATTAAAACTAAAACAGGGTGAAATCCACGCATTATTGGGTGAGAACGGTGCAGGAAAATCAACACTAATGAGTGTTTTATTTGGTCTTTATCGGCCTGACGCAGGAGAAATATATAAACATGGAGAAAAGGTTGATATCAAGGGGCCTAACGATGCTAATAATTTGGGGATTGGTATGGTACATCAACATTACAAATTGGTCGATATTTTTTCTGTATTAGATAATATTATTCTTGGAGCTGAAACAACTAAATATGGTTTTCTTCAAAAAAAAGAAGCGAGAGAAAAAGTAATAGCGTTAAGTGAAAAATACAAACTTCACGTTGACGTAGATGCAATTATTGAAGAGATTACTGTTGGTATGCAACAACGAGTAGAAATTTTAAAAATGCTTTATCGGGACAACGAAATTTTAATCTTTGATGAACCCACAGCAGTGTTAACACCACAAGAAATAGAAGAATTGATGGAAACAATGCATGGATTTAAAAAAGAAGGTAAATCTATTCTTTTCATTACACATAAATTGAATGAGATAATGACTGTAGCAGATCGTTGTACCGTTTTACGGAAAGGGAAATGTATTGATACAGTTGATATTAAAGATACTTCAATTGAAGAATTATCGGAGATGATGGTAGGAAGAAAGGTTAATTTTATTGTTGAAAAGAAACCACAAAAAATTGGTAGGACCATTTTAAATGTTGAAAAATTAACAGTAGCTTCTAAAAATCATAAAAATAACGCAGTAAAAAATATTTCTTTTGATGTAAAAAGTGGTGAAATTGTTTGCCTTGCTGGTATTGAAGGAAATGGACAAACAGAATTTGTAAATGCCTTGACAGGTCTTGAAAAAATTACTGCTGGTAAAATAGAATTGAACCAAACCGATATTACTCATATGTCAATTCGAAAAAGAAGTAAGGTAGGAATGAGTCATATTCCTGAAGATCGTCACAAATTTGGGTTAATTTTAGATTTTAGATTGGATCAAAACCTGGTTTTACAACGCTATTGGGAACCAAACTTTCAAAAATACGGATTTATTAATGACCAAGCAGTTAGAACTTATGCTGATAATCTAATTGATAAATATGATGTCCGTTCTGGAGAAGGCGCAATTACCGTCGTAAGATCTATGTCGGGAGGAAATCAACAAAAAGCAATTATTGCTCGAGAAATTGATCGCAATCCTGATTTGTTGGTGGCATTTCAACCCACAAGAGGCTTAGATGTTGGGGCCATTGAATATATACATAAGCAATTGGTAAGCCAAAGAGACTCCGGTAAAGCTGTGTTGTTAATTTCTTTGGAACTTGATGAAGTAATGAATGTTTCTGATCGGATTTTAGTGATGTACGAAGGTGAGATTGTTGGTGAGTTTGATCCAAAAAAAGTAACAATTCAAGAAATAGGGCTTTATATGGCCGGTGCGAAAAAAGATAGGAGGGAAAAAACTGATGATTAAACCATCAAATAAAGTGAAAGTTTTTTTCAAGAATATCGGACACTGGTTTAAATCGTTGATTTTTAAAGTCGATGATAAAGACCCCAAATTATTGGTTTTATATCGTAAAGGGGCAACAAAATCTGTTGTATCCTCTTTGATATCAATCTTTGTAGGTATTTTGTTAGGTGGTGTGATTCTATTCATCTTGGCAATTGCTTCAGGTGGCGATATTTCGCTTAAAGCAGCTTGGGAAGGGTTTAGACTGATTTTCGTTGGTGTATTTAATACAGGAAGAGATTTGAATGGTAATCTTACATTTGGCTTTAATAGTACAAATATAGGAAATGTTTTGTTCCGTGCTACGCCACTGATTCTAACAGGACTTTCGGTAGCAGTAGCTTTTAAAACAGGTTTATTCAATATAGGAGCACCAGGACAGTATTTAATGGGGACAGCGGCAACTTTTATCGTTGCATTGTCGATACCAACCACAATCGTTCCTGCTTGGATCGTGTGGATTTTAGCGTTTATTGCTGGTTTTCTAGCTGGTGCATTATGGGGTATTATTCCTGGAATATTCAAGGCCGTCCTCAATGTTCATGAGGTAATCACATGTATTATGACCAATTGGATTGCCGCTAATATTGTTACATCAATGTTTGATAATAATAAAGGAGTGTTTAAGCATTTACTCGATCCCTCCCCAACAAAAAATTTAGCCTATTTATTTAAAACAACAGAAAATGGCGTGGCAACTTCCAAAATGGGATTAGATGTAATCTTTCCCAACTCACAAGTAAATGGTGGGATTATAATTGCCATTTTAATAGCAATCGTCGTGTATATTATATTGAACAAAACAACGTTTGGCTATGAATTGAAAGCTTGTGGTAGCAATCGTCACGCAGCAAAATACGCTGGCATCAATGAAAAGCGGAGCATTATATTATCAATGGCGATAGCTGGTGGATTAGCAGGAATGAGTGCCGCTTTATACTATTTATCTGGTAATACTGAATTTTACTGGTCTACTTACCAATCATTACCTGCCAATGGATTCAATGGAATTCCTATCGCTTTACTTGCTTATAATAATCCCGTGGGTGTCATTTTTTCTGGTATTTTTATGTCATATTTAAATGTTGCTGGATTACAATTAAAAAATCTGACTCCATTTAACGAGTATATTACAGATATTATTATTGCATCAATTGTATATTTAAGTGCTTTTTCGTTGGCTTTTAAAGAAATACTCTCAAGTAAAATTTTCAGAAAGAAAAGCAAAGATTTATCACAAGAACAACCACAAGAAATTTTAGTGAAACCAAAAATCATCGCAGAAGAGGAGGAAAAATAATGTCATATTTATTACAACAAACGATTCTTTATACCATCCCTCTGATGATTGTTGCTCTTGCTGGTGTTTTTTCTGAAAGAAGCGGTACAATTAATATTGCTTTAGAAGGATTGATGATTATAGGTGCTTTTATTGGTGTTTATTTCGTAAGAAGCATCATTTTACTTAATGTTCCCCTATCATTTGGTCAGCCATTGTTAATATTGGGAATGATAGTTTCGATTATCGGTGGATGTTTGTTTTCATTGTTATTGGGATTTGCTGCCATTAGGCTAAAAGCGAATCAAACAATTGGTGGTAGTGCTTTAAATCTATTAGCTCCAGCTTTGGTCTTGTTCTTAATTTTAATTATAACTTCTCAAAGCGTATTAAATATCGATTCAAAATATAGTTCGAATGATTATTTTATGTTGAACCAAGATGATTTTGGTTTAGGAACAAAACTAGAAAATCCACTGGGAGTAATTGGTAATGTTTTATTTAATAAAACGTATATTACAACTTGGATTTGTCTTGCCCTATATCTTGGATTATCGATAATGCTATATAAGACAAGATTTGGTCTAAGATTGCGTTCTTGTGGAGAAAATCCACAAGCAGCCGACTCATTAGGCATAAATGTATATAAGATGCGCTATGCTGGTATTTTAATTTCTGGAGGGTTGGCTGGACTGGGTGGCTTTGTTTATTCAGTTACGACTGTTGCTGCTTCTAGTAATGGTGATGTTGCCGGATTTGGGTTTTTGGCATTAGCGGTTATGATTTTTGGTAATTGGAAACCTAGAAACATTGCAGCAGCAGCTTTGCTATTTGGATTGTTGAAATGTATCGCTGTAGGGTATCCATACATCGATATTAATAACGATGGGATATATTTTCTTAATACTATTGGTGTGAGTCAACATATTTATCGTATTCTACCATATGTAATCACTTTGATTGTTTTGGCGTTTACTTCTAAAAAATCACGAGCACCAAAAGCGGAAGGCATTCCATACGACAAAGGAGAACGATAAAAAAACCATGAAGTTGCTACTTTAAAAATAGCAACTTTTTTTATTTGTGAAAATGTTTTTAATGGTTCATTTTAGTTGTATTAATCATTGTTTCGTAGTATATTATTGTCGTGGTGAAGAAAAATGATTGATGTACTGAAACACTTAAAATGGTTTTTTAAACAAGAACATAAAAGATATATCATAGCGGCCATCGCGTTACTGATTCTTTCTGTAATATCGGTGTTCCCAGCAAGAATTATAGGGCTAGTGATTGAAGAAATTGCCAACCGAACAATAACGGTTGATAAGATTATTCTTTATTCTAGTCTTTTACTGTTAATACCAATAGTAAGATACTTTTTGAATATCTTATATCATTATTTAATCAACGCTTTGGGAAAGAAAGTATCTTATGAATTACGTGATAGATATTTAAATCACTTATTTGAGCTGGATGCTAGTGCTTATTCAAAGTATACAAAAGGTGATTTGATTGCTAGAGCGACTAATGATCTAGAAGTATTAACTGTTGTATGTACAGGATTTCTTCAAAGTGTAGTTTTTAATACGGGTGTTGTCTTATCAGCAATTTTTATGATGCTCTTTACCATTGACCCCATATTGACATTGGTATCAATTCTCATCATGCCAATTGCAATATTCCGACTGAATAAAATAAGAATGAAAAAACGTCAATATTATAAGATTCACCATGAGATCTATGCAGACATGACAGAAAAAGTTCTTGAATCTATTGAAGGGGTAAAAACGGTTAGAGCATATTGTCAAGAAGAAAATGACTTTCTGAAGACGAAGGATGCCATCGATGCGGATATCAATTCCTGGAAGCGAATTTTAAAATTTGAAACCTTGTTTACCCCACTCTTTGAGTTCATATATGCTTTTTCTTATTTCGTTGCTTTTGCTTTTGGTAGCTATATGGTTATTACATCGCGAATCTCAACAGGGGATTTAATTACTTTTGTTATGTACATTGGTATGCTGTATGGACCACTAGTGGCATTGAGTAATGTGTTAAACACCATTAACAATGCGACAATATCAGATAATCGATATTATGAGATTATGAACTTAGAACCAATTGTTAAGGATGAAGCCAAGAGTTCTCCAGTTTTTTCCTTTACTAAAATTGATTTTAAAAACGTAAGTTTTAAATATCCCTTTGATAATCATGAAATTATAAAGAACATTAACTTTACTATTAACAAAGGAGAAACAATAGGTATTGTCGGTCCCACTGGGGCTGGTAAATCCACACTAATTCGCCAATTACTACGAGAATTTAATGTAACAAGTGGTGAAATTTTAATTGATGGTAAGAATATTGAAAATTATAAAATTGAAGATGTACATAACCTTGTGGGTTATGTTCCCCAAGCGCACATTTTATTTAGGAAAACGGTTGATGAAAACATACTAATTGGTAATCCCAAGGCTTCACCAGCACAAATTGATATGGCAGTTACGTTATCTGACTTTAAAAAGGATATCAAGGATTTGGCTTATGGCAGTGAAACGATGGTTGGTGAACTTGGTGCAAGTTTATCAGGTGGTCAGAAACAACGACTATCGATTGCTCGAGCTTTGGTGAAAAACCCAGAGATTTTAATTTTGGATGATTCTTTGAGTGCTGTAGATGCATTAACTGAGGCAAATATTATTGC
>JAQUVC010000019.1:3325-8608 GCA_028693535.1 Bacilli bacterium | reverse complement strand
GAAGTTGTTAAACTTAAGGTGCAAGAAGTAGTTGACTTCTATCGCCCTATCTTTACCATTTTAATCATTTTAGTTTTATTATTACTCGCACGAAGCGTTTTTTCAATTATAGCTTCTTATATTCAAACAATTTCTAATAATAAAGTTGTTACCCATATTGCCCAACAAGGGAGAATTGATGCAATGAAAAGCGTGGAAAGACTTCCAATTAAGTATTTTGAGGAAGAACCAGCAGGTAAAATGGCATCAAGAATAACTTCAGATGTTGATGGAATGATCACATTATATCGTCAAGCAACAAATGTTTTGTTGAATGCGATTTTGAGTTTTATTTTAGCGTACGTGGGGATGTTTTATCTTGATCCTAAACTGGCACTATTTAGTTTCATTATTTATCCAATCGCATATATTTGGATTCGCTTTTTCTTAGTTAGATTAAAAAAAGTTGCGGAAAAAGTCAATGAACTACGTTCACTATTAGTAGGCAAAATCAACGAAATCATCAATGGAATTAGCATATTACAAATATTTAACTTTAAAAAGCAAACGATATCTGAATTTAACGACTTAAATAAGAGCTATATCAATGAACAAATGAAAGAAGTTAAATTGCATATTACGACTGGCTGGAATATGATAGGTATTGTTAGAGGAATCATTACAACCATTGTCGTTGTTTATTTTGGTTATCAGCATTTCACAGTATCTGAAATTGTTATTTCTGCGGGTTTAATTTATGCTTATAATGAATATTTACTAAAGATTATTGATCCTGTAAACTTGATTTTTACACAAGTTGGCGATTTTCAACATGCATTGGTAAGAACAGAAAGAATCCATAAGATTATTGAAGGACCAGTAGAAGATAATACGATTGAAGAGTTACCTCGTTATCGTGGTGATGTTGGATTTGAAAATGTATGGTTTGCTTATGAAAAGGATGATTATGTTTTAAAAGGAATTAGTTTCAAGATAAAGAGTGGGGAAACAATTGGTCTGGTTGGTCATACAGGCAGTGGAAAATCTTCGTTGATGAGCCTTCTGTTACGATTCTATGAACTAAAAGAAGGAGAAGGAACGATTAAAATAGATGATGTAGATATTACCACGTATAGCAAGCGAAGTTATCGTGAACATATTGGGATTGTGCTACAAGAACCTGTGTTATTCAAAGGAACGATTGCTAGTAACATTCGCTTTGGTAAAAAAAACATTAGTGATGAACGCATTGTTGATGTTTTGACCCAAATTGGCGGTCAAAAAATCATTGACCATTTTGAAAATGGTATTAATCAAGAGATTTCTCGTGCTGGTACTAATATGTCAAGTGGTGAAAAGCAAATTATTGCACTCGCAAGAGTGTTGATTCATAATCCATCCGTTTTAATTATGGATGAAGCAACCTCACATATCGATACGGAAACAGAAACGATGATTAAAAAAGCCTTGGAAATTGTTTCTCAAGGGAGAACTTCAATCATCATTGCCCATCGATTATCAACAATACAAAATGCAGATCGAATTATTGTTTTGGATCATGGCTTAAAAGTAGAAGAGGGAACACATCAAGAATTACTTGGTGTTGACGGTGTCTATGCCAATATTTATCGAGCTCAAGTAGCAAGCATTGAATAAAAAACTACCTTTTATGATAAAAAGGTAGTTTTATTTTACTTATAAAAAATTATAAATAAGTAATGTTGCAAGTGTGAAGTAAATGGTAATCGAAGAAATATCATTAATTGTTGTGATAAAAGGACCAGAAGCCACAGCGGGATCAACACCAAATTTGTAAAGAACAACAGGAATTAAGGAACCGATGGTATTAGCGACAGTGATAGAGATAAATATAGCAACACTGACAACAGCAGCTAAAACAAACATATTTTGACTATTATTTTGCTTTAGTAGTAACACCAATAAAGTCAAGATAAAGCTAATTATTCCTAAAACAAATCCTGTTATGAAACCAAGTGATAGTTCTCTACCGATGTGAGTAATGATTGGTTTTTGACTATCAAGTTGATTACTACTAATCTTTCTTATTGTTACTGCCAATGATTGCGTTCCGCAATTACCAGCTAGCCCTAAAATCATTGGTTGAAAAATCACAAGAATAGTCATGCTATCTATGGCAAATAGGTATTCAAATCGTGAAATAATGATTGTCACAAAAATATCAACAATGAGTAAAATGCTAAGCCATGGTAAACGCTTCTTAATTGATTTAGATACCGATTCGTTAATTTCTTCTTCCTCGGTTAAACCAGCGAACTTTGCATAGTCCTCTTCCGCCTCTTCAATTAAAGCATCGGCAGCATCATCCATGGTGATAATTCCTTTTAAAATTCCATTTTCTAGCACAGGTAATTCATAAACATCATAATCTTTGATTGTTTTAACTACCTCTTCAACATCTTGTTCAACATTTGCCCACTGGAAATTTGTGTTCATAATACGATCGATAATACATGGCGATTTAGTAACAATTAATTTTTTTAAATTGATTGTTCCAAGTAGACGACCACCACTATCAACAACAAAAGAAGTATTGATGGTTTCTACTTCAGGAGCTTCTTGAACGATGGTCTTCATCGCTACTTTAATGTCAATCCCAGCAGGAAACCAAATAAAATGGGTGTTCATGATGGCTCCAGCAGTATCTTCTTCATACTTCGTGAGTGCATCAATTTCTTCCTGTGTTTCTTTTTCCAATAATTCATAAACAGTGTCTGATGCTGATTCAGACATTTCTGCTAATGTATCAGCTGCATCATCGGGTTCCATTTCTTCAATAATATCAGCAATTTTCTCGTTGTTTAGTTCTAGCAAATATTTTGAAGAATCATCTAAATAAGAAAAAATGTCGGCTAATTTTTCATCACTAAAGATAGCATATAATTTTTTTCGTTTTTCTTCATTTAAAATAGGAAAAACTTTGGCGATATCATAGGGATGACATTTTATAAGGTTCGCTCTTAATATTTTTAAATCTTTTGTTTTTTCTAATTGATTTAGAATATAAGTTCTTTTCATAGTATCACCTATCGATATAGCCCTAACAATAACATGGCTAGATTAAAATAAATCATAACTGAAATTAAGTCATTTAGGGTAGTGATGAATGGACCAGAAGCAACGGCTGGGTCAATTTTCAATTTTGAAAATAGGATAGGTATTGTAGTACCAAACAAACCAGAAAGAATCAAGGAAATAAAGATTGAAAGACAAACGATTAAACTAATCATAGCATGATCAATTGTTCCATTGTCATTGATTAATAGAAAGACATAACTAACAATAAACGCTAAAATTCCTAATAAAAAGCTATTTATCAATGATATTTTAAATTCCTTGAAAAAATATCGTCGCATTTTTGTTCGCGAATCTAGTTCGTTTCGTCCTAAACTTCTAATTGTTATCGCTAGCGATTGGGTTCCAAGGTTACCAGCCATATCAAGTATTAAGGTTTGAAAGAGAACCAAAACGGTCACTTGCTTGATAACGTGTTCATAAATTCCTATCACATTTGCAACAAATGAACTTAAAACAAGCAGAATGACAAGCCAAGGAATTCTCGTTGCAAGAGTCTTAAAAAGTGTAGCTTTTCCTTCTTTTGCTTCACCAATACTCGCCATCTTTTCTAAGTCTTCATCTGCTTCGTCTTGAATAACATCCAAAGCATCATCCATGGTGATGATACCGACTAGTTTCTGATTTTCTAATACAGGAAGCGCATAGGTATCATAATTACTGATTTTATTAGAAGCCTCCACGATGGAGTCATTGGTAGTTACAAAACTAAAGTCTTCGCTCATGATCTCTGCTATTTTTTTGGGTGTTCTAGCAATGATAAGTTTTTTTAAATCCAAAACACCAACTAACTGATTATTACGAGAAACAAATAATGGATCGACAATTTCGGCTTCATCAGCCTCTGCAATCAAGTATTTCATCGCTTCTTTTACATCCCAATCAGCGTTAACTTCCAAAAAATTGGTGGTCATGATCGAACCAGCGGTATCTTCTTCATAGGTTCGTAGATAGTTTAATGTTTTTTTATCTTCAAACGCTAAGTTTTCTAAATAGGAAGCGGCATCCTCTTCTAATTCATTGATGATATCCACCGCATCATCGGTTTCCATTTCTCCTAAAACAGAAGAACCATGCTCGACATCCATTTCTTTTAGAAAAACGGCAGCGTCCACTTCATCTAAATATTCAAAAACATCAGCTAAATCTTCATGAGACAACGCGTGATATATTTTCTTTCTTTCCTCAATGGTTAAATCTAAGAAAGCTTTTGCAATATCATAGGGATGGTATTGCTTTAAAGATTGCGAGAGTTTGAAGACACTGCTTTCATGTTTTACTAAATCTAAAATTTGTTCGTAATTTCTTAGTTCTTGCATCTTCAATCACCATCCTTTACCTTTACATAGTATAGAACAAAACATGCTATTTGTAAACCGAAAAGTAGTAAATAAAGATTAACAAACCACCAAGGCTATGATATAATAACTTTGGCAAATTTATTAAAATGATGCTCATATTGGAGAAGTGTTAGAACGTGACAAAGAATAAGGCAAATTTGTTATTATTCGTGGTAGCTATATTTTGGGGCTTTGGAACTTGTATGATGAAATTGGCAACAAGTGCTGAGTTATCTACGGGATTATTAAATGGAATTAGAGGATTTATTTTTGCCCTTCTATCTTTACTGTTTTTTGGAAAAAGAATCATTAAGATGACCAAAAAAGAATTTAAGCTGGCATTGATAGCTGGTTTCATAAATACCTGTGGTTTTATCATTCAAACAATTGGAATTACAAGTACAACGCCAGCCAAATGTGGTTTTATCACTGGAACATATATTGTGTTTATTCCTGTTTTTGTTTTTTTTGTTTATCATCAAAAAATACAATTAAACCATCTAATTAGTATTGTCGTTGCTATCATTGGTATGGCAATCCTTACGGGTATTTATCGAGAACAAAATCACTTTAATCGGGGAGATTTATTGTCCTTAATCAGTGCTATGTTTTATGCGTTATCAATTGCTTACCTTGGTAATACAGCAAAGGATATTGATTTTAGTATTGTTGCTTTTATGTTAGGCATTACTTTGATGATAGGGGGAGGACTTTGGTGGATTGTTGTTGATAAGGCTGATATTGGTCAGATTCATATCAAAGATGCCCTTATTTCTGTTTTGTATTTAAGCATTGTTACTTCTTTTCTTTGTCAGTCAATTCAAATTTTTGCGCAAAAATACACAAAAGC
>JAQUVC010000019.1:0-3225 GCA_028693535.1 Bacilli bacterium | reverse complement strand
GTTGCCAAAGGAACAACAAAATTAACCATTGCTTTAAAAGCAGATGAAGAAGTAGCGGTTAGTTTTATGATTACAGTAGGTATAAAACAACCGATCATATTGTTATCATTGGAACAAATATTCGTGGATGATGTTTTTAATTTAAGTGTTGAAAATTATGATGATGAATTTCAGTATACGTCCAGTGACGAATCGGTATTGGAGATTGCTGGTTCTGCAGTTTTTGCTTTAAAAGCAGGAACAGCTACCATCACAGCGACATCAAAGACTAATCATGAAATAACATCAGCAATTGATGTTACCGTGAAAGGGCAAACACCAATCTTGAGAACAACTGCAATGGATTATAAGGTAGGTCAGACATTTACAATTGATATTATCAATTATAATGATTATGACTTATTTGACTGGATTATTAGTGATGAAAGAATATTGTCAATTGATAGTAATCATCAAATAACAGCATTGGCACCAGGTAATGTAAGTTTATCGGTTGTGAAAAAAGATGATGTTACTTTAAAAGCAACTATTGATTTGATTATCTATCCGATAAAACCAATCCTTAATTTAGCAAATACAACAATTCAATTAGGTCAAAAAGTAAAACTTGATATTTTGAATTATACCAATAAAGAAGATTTTTACTGGGAAATTGGCGATACCAGTATTTTACAAATAGAAAATTATTTGCTTGAAGCTCTTCATCTTGGATCTACCACGATAAAAGTTACTTCTAAATGGGATGCAACTCTAACTGATAGTGCCGAAATCAATGTCATTCCTATTCTACCCATCTTGGATGCTACCTATGAACATATGCGTGTGGGAGATGTTGGGTATCTTTGGATTAGTAATATCGATGAGGTTGCCGTTAGCCAAGATGACTTTACGTTTGAAGTGAACGATTCTGCCATTATCGCTTTTGAAAATGATAAAATGACAGCTCTTAAAGAAGGAGTGGCTATAATTACTGCTACTTTGAAAGGTAATAGTGTTGTTACTGCTCAATATGTAATCAATGTCATAAAAACGAGTAGTGAAAAAACAGATAATGGGGAAATTGGTGCAGGACCATTGTTATTATACACACAAGAAGAAGGAGCAAAACTTCATGCTGGAGTGATGTCCTATGTTTATGTTGATGAAGCAGTTGTTGCTGAGAATTATCGCTGGGTAACTTCAGATGGCACCATTGCAACAGTCAACGATAAAGGGAGAGTCATTGCCATTACCGCTGGAAAAGTAATGATCACAGCAGTATCAAAAGAAAATAAAGAAATTAAAGGTACCATTACATTAACGATATATGGTGAACCTGATGTTGACTATGTTAGTCGCTTGATTGCGATTGCTACAGAAGAATTAGGCTATGTTGAAGGGCCAAACAACGATACGAAATACGGAGCTTGGTATAATTTAAACTATGAAGCATGGTGCGCCATGTTTGTTTCCTGGTGTTGTTATGAAGCTGGTATTTCCACAAAAATTGTTCCTCGTTATTGTGGATGTACAGCAGGAATGGCATGGTTTGTGAATGAAGGTCGATTTGGAGCTCGTGGAGAATACACACCAAAACCAGGAGATATCGCTTTTTATCGTGACGCAGATCAATCAACGGGATCAACACATACAGGAATTGTCATTGCAGTCGATGCCAATCGAGTGTATACAATCGAAGGGAACACATCTAATATGGTCGCAAAAAGGAGTTATTTACTAACTAGTACTTACATTGTTGGCTATGGGAATCCTAACTATCCTGCTTTTGATGGCCAAAGTGGTAGTGGAGATACGGGTGGTTCAACACCTGGAGATGGACAACCAACAAATTAAAGGTTTCTTTGGAGAAACCTTTTTATTTTTGCTTTTTTATGGTATAATACAACAAAATAGGAGGAAAAATATGAATCATAAATTATTAAAAAAATTTGCCGATTTGGCAGTAAAAGTAGGTGTCAACGTACAAAAAGGCCAAATATTGGTAGTCAATTCACCAGTTGATTGTAGTGAATTAACAAGGTTAATTGTGGAAAGTGGCTATGAAGCTGGTGCTAGTTTTGTTATGGTACGCTATAATGATGATATTGTTAATAAAACACTCTATACATATGCTTCTATGGAGGTCTTAACAGATGTTCCACAATATATGATTGAACAATATAAATTTATTGTTGAGAATAAAGCGGCTGTTATTTCTATTAGCGCCCCAACTCCAGGACTAATGAAGGATATTGATCCGCTTAAAATGCAAGCTGCAGCAAAAGCAGCAAATGAAAAAATTGGATTTTATCGAAAACATATGATGAGCAATGGTGCCCAATGGCTTGTAATTGCTGCCCCAACGTTATCTTGGGCAACAAAAGTATTTCCTAATGAAGCTCCTGATAAGGTAGTTGATAAATTGTGGGAAGCAATTTTATCTGCTTCACGGGTAACAGAAGATAATGATCCAGTAAAAGACTGGCATTTGCATATGGATAAATTAGCAAAGCATAATAAAATGTTAAATGACTTTAACTTTAGAACGTTAAAATTCAACAATGCTTGTGGTACGGATTTAACAATCGACTTAGTCGAAAACCATATATGGGGAGGTGGCGGTGAAACAGCCAAAACAGGTGTTTATTTTGCCCCTAATATCCCAACAGAAGAAACATTTACAATGCCACATAGCCATAAAGTAAATGGTAAAGTTGTAGCAACAATGCCACTTAATTACCAAGGGAAATTAATTGAAGAGTTCTACTTGGTGTTTAAAGATGGTAAAGTAGTAGACTATGATGCAAAAAAAGAAAAGGCAGCTCTAAAGAGTTTGCTTGAATTAGATGAAGGTAGTTCACGCTTGGGAGAAGTGGCCTTAATTTCTTATGATTCACCAATTTCGAATACGAAAATTTTGTTCTATAATACGTTATTTGATGAGAATGCTTCTTGTCACTTAGCACTTGGGAATGCATATACAATGAATATCTTGAAAGGCAATGATTTATCAGAAGAAGAATTATTAGCCAAAGGTTACAATAAATCAATCACTCATGTTGATTTTATGTTTGGTAGCAGTGATATGAACATTGTTGGCATCAAACAAGACGGAAGTGAAGTTCAAATATTTAAAGATGGCAATTTTGTGTTTTAATAGGTAGATAATGAAAAAGACAATTTGTTTATTATTTATCTTGTTTTTTGTTTTTTTGTTCGTTGGTTGTGATAAAACTCCTCCAGTAG
>JAQUVC010000123.1 GCA_028693535.1 Bacilli bacterium | reverse complement strand
GAAAGGAGTTGAATATGGATTCCATTGATAGTAAAATCATTGAATGTCTTTGTGAGAATGCTCGCATGAACTTTTCCGAAATTGGAGAGCGAGTAGGCCTTTCTGTTTCCGCTGCCATTGAACGAGTAAAGAAACTTGAAAATAGCGGTGTGATTAAAAAGTATACGACAATATTAGACGATGAAGCCTTTGATAAAGAAGTGACTGCCATTGTGACTGTTCGCCTTGATCATCCAAAATACACAAAAGAATTTATCAAAGCCGCTTTGGAAAACAAAGATGTTTTAGAATGCCATTATGTCGCTGGTGATTATGACTATTTATTGAAAGTAGTCACGCATAGCCCAAAAACATTGGAAAAAGTCATTCAAAAGATAAAATCATTTAATGGCGTGTCACGTACCAACACTACCATCGTTTTATCTACACTAAAATGTGAATATTCAATTCTTTAAAAAATAACGAAAAAATAACTGAGGAGAGATTTTATGATTATTGGTGTACCAAAAGAGATTATGCACGATGAAAATCGTGTTTCATCGACACCTGAAACTGTCGCAAAGATGGTCAAAGATGGTTTTAAAGTGATAGTTGAAAAGGGAGCTGGTTCTGGTTCTTTTTATTTGGATGAAGGTTATGTACAAGCGGGTGCAGAAATGGTTGTTAACCCACAAGAGATTTACGATCGCGCAGATATTATTTTAAAAGTAAAAGAACCACAATTTAATCAAGCATTGCAAAAACACGAAGTAGAAATGATGCATAAAGGACAGGTATTAATCACCTTTATTCACCCCGCTGCTCCTGTCAATCATAAAATTGTAAAACGTATGGCCGAAAAAGGAATTGTTGGCTTAACTCTTGATGGCATTCCTCGTATTAGCAGAGCCCAATCGATGGATGCGTTATCATCGATGAGCGTTTGTGCTGGTTATAAAGGAATCTTAATGGCGGCCAATGATACTTCTAAATTTATGCCAATGGTAGGAAGTGCGGTTGGTGTCTTAAAGCCATCCACTGTTTTAGTATTGGGAACTGGTGTTGCTGGCCTAAGAGCGGTTGCTACCGCAAAATCATTGGGTGCTGTCGTTTACTCTGCTGATATTCGTCCTGAAGCCAATGAGCAAGCCGTGTCATTAGGTGCAAAAATAGTCGATACGGGAATTCCGGCGGAGATTGCTGTTTCACATGACGGAAAACATGCCAACAAACTAAGCGAAGAATGGTTACAAGTAGAACGTGAGCATTTAAAAGACATCATCTCAAAAGCGGATATCATCTTTTGTAGTGCTTTACTATTTGGTCATATGGCACCTATCTTATTAACTGAAGATATGGTAAAAAATATGAAACCAGGTAGTTGTGTCGTTGATATTTCCATCGACCAAGGGGGTAACTGTGCCATTACCACACCAGGAGAACGTGCCATCAAACATGGTGTCATTATTGAAGGCATTAAAAATATTCCCGGAATGCTACCAGGAAGTTCTACTTGGATGTTTGCACAAAACATTTACAACTTGTTGAAGTATTTAATCAAAAACAATACAATCGAACTGGATACTAGTGATGAAATCATCTCTTCAATTCTAGTAACCAATTTTGAAGGACAAATCGTTCACCAAGGTGCTCTTGAAGCAATGAATCAATAGCGTTTAATAGGAGACAGATAATCTGTCTCCTTAAAAATAAAAAGCAAAGGAAAATAAGAATATGAATACAACTCAGATTATTTTAGTAGCTGTTTTTATTGTCGTTTCCATCATCGGCTACTTATTAATCAACAATGTTCCCAGTTTACTGCATACTCCCCTAATGTCGGGAATGAACGCTTTATCGGGAATTACCATTCTTGGTGCTTTAATCTCCACTGCTCTTGCAATCAGTTTAAAAACAACAGGAGATACTATTCTTGGTTATATTTTTGGTGGTTTAGCTATCATTTGTGCCATGATTAACGTTGTTGGTGGCTTTGGTGTCACCGATCGAATGTTACGAATGATTGCGAAAAAGAAACAAAAAGGAGATGAAAAATAATGTTTTTATTCCTTGATGTTGTTGTTGCTCCAGCATTTGATGCTTGGATTTATTATGTTATAAGTGGTCTACTAGCTTTTTTGGTATTACTTGGGATTTTTCTAATGAGTAATGTAAAAAAAGCCGTTTTAGGAAATCGATTAAGTGCTCTAGCCATGGTACTGGCTATCCTTGTCACTTTAATCTATAACCAAATCCTTCCTTATTGGTATATTTATATCGCTATGGCGATTGGTACTATGATTGGAATACTATTTACCATCAAAGTAAAAATGATTCAAATGCCAGAACTAGTTGCTTTACTCAATGGACTAGGAGGAGCTTCTAGTGCTTTTGTTGGTATCTTTGCCTTAATGGGAATCGGAACAACAAAGGGAGTTTTTAGTAACCTTACTTCAGCAATCGCAATTGTCATAGGTTTCATTACCCTAATTGGTAGTTTAATTGCTGCTGGGAAACTGCATCGTATCTTACCGCAAAAGCCAATTGTATATAAAAATCATAAGTTCTATACATTGATTACGTTGTTATTCACTTTCGTTTTGATTGTTGTTGCAATTTTTAGCACTCCTATTATTGCTATATCTCACTACTATTTATGGTTAATTCTTGCAATTAGTATCACTTCACTTCTATTCGGTTACTTCTTCAGTATCCGTGTGGGGGGCGCTGATATGCCAATTACGATTTCTCTATTAAATAGTTTTAGTGGTGTAGCTGCTGCTATTGCCGGTTTAGCAATCAGCGATGTTTTATTGGTTAGTATTGGTGGCATCGTTGGGGCTTCAGGATTACTATTAACACAAATTATGTGTAAAGCAATGAATCGTAAATTATTTGATATTTTGTTAAGTAAAACAACGCAAAAGAAATCAGTTATTATAACACAAAAAGTAGAAATGCTAGCTGTTCCTAAAAAAGAAACTTCAATTGAAACCTCTGTTGTTGATGTAATCAAACAAGCAAAGAGTGTAATCATCGTTCCTGGTTATGGAATGGCCGTTGCTCAAGCGCAACACTTAGTCAAGAAATTAGCGGATTTCATGCGTAGCAATGGTAC
>JAQUVC010000122.1 GCA_028693535.1 Bacilli bacterium | reverse complement strand
TACAAAAATTCATCGATGACAATTATGCAGACATCTTAAAGATTAGATTCTGGGATAATGACCAATTTGTTGTTTCGGAAATCTATAATCCACAAGCGACAAAAGGGTTTGGATTAGAATTGATTGCGAAGTATTATGGCATTCCCCATCACAAAATCATTGCCATAGGCGATGGTCACAATGATATTGAACTATTACAAGCTGCTGGAATTGCTGTAGCCATGGGAAATTCTCATCCTGATTTGAAGGAAACGACCGATATTGTAACCGCAGACGTTACAAATAATGGGGTTTATCACTTCCTTTATCATTTCTTTAAATAATAAAAACGGACTCGATATGAAGTCCGTTTTTTTATTTAAATATTCCCATTTTCACTATCATTGCTTTTTGTTCATTAACCAAGTATTTTACAACTTCATCAGCCAAAAGAAATTCCGGCTGCATATAAATTTCAATGATCTCATTACAGGCATATGCATTATCAACAGTCGCCTCTAATAAAACATAGATTTTAGAAATGGTACTATTAAAATAAATCCTTTGAGTGACGATGCCATCGATATTTGTTAGATAATTGGCTTGATTGCTAGTACGAGCGGGAATATAGTTTATCAAATCATAGGAGATCGAGGCAGAATAAATAACCGTTTTACCACCATAAGAAATGGCATTCCAGGTAATATCAGCATAATCTTGATCATAAATATGACTTGGACCAATTACTGGCTCACCATTAATTTTCAAATCACGAAAACTTCCTAAATAAGCATAGACATTTTTCATCATGACTGATGAATAGCCTATTTGTTCCCCAGCTGTAGCTTTGATACGAAAATAATAAATCTTTGCTGAAATGGGAAGTTTATATTCAACAAAACTATTCACACCTACCATGGCATTAACAGATGATACTGTCATCCAAGTGATATTATCCATTGAAATCTGTAATTCATAGAAGACATCTTCTTCTTTACTATTATTCCAAATGAACTTTACCTTTGCTTCAGTAATAAAATCCCCAATAGCAGTAAAGTTAGTAATCTGTCCCAAGGAGGAAACAATTGGAAAGGAAGCTTTGACCACACTCGACTCCGCAACATTATTTCGTGCTTGAATCTGGTAGAATACCTGCCCTGTTTCTCTAGCAATTAAAAGCTCAACAAACATCTTATCTTCTTTATCAACTTCACAATCCATTGGATACCAATTGATTTCATCATAAGAATATTGAAAATCATAGGCGATTTCATTTCCATATAAATAAGATAATGGATTCCATTGAATTCGAACAATTTCATTCATAAACGTATTGTCAGATATAGTAACATTTTGAAT
Organism: Bacilli bacterium; assembly: GCA_028693535.1. Lineage (GTDB taxonomy): Bacteria > Bacillota_I > Bacilli_A > ML615J-28 > CAG-698 > JAAYBG01. Next base: position 1,765 of record JAQUVC010000122.1, on the reverse strand, counting down.
ATCTCCTAGAAAGGCTTTTGGTAGGCTTAAATCTTTATCAACAAGAGCACTGATGCCCTCGCTTAGTGTCAAACTCTGAGATTGAGCTTTTACACCATAATAATAATTGCCTGTAGATGTTTGTTCATCAATGTATGTGATGATTTCTTCCTTACTAGTGTTACCAATAACATCGATAATCTCTTCTGGTGTATAGGTGATTTCGGTATCACTACGATAAATCACATAAAACTTTGCTTCTGTTTGTTTTGGGAAAGATAAACCATATCCCCCCTCCGTGATACCAACTTGTAACTCGCTAACAGGAGCAATGGAAATTGGCGTCATTGTTTTAATTTCTGGATGAATGACTGGTGTTGCCCAGATTTCATTCATTCGATAAAAGCTGCGATTATCTGCAATACTTGCTTTCAATGTTCGATATGAAAATATCGAGGTTCCCTTTACATGATCTAAAGATTGATTGACCATCATTTGATAATATGCTTCTAAATTACTTGTTTGCCAAGAAGAGCCATCTTTAGATAAATCTCGAATATATAAGCCCATTCCTGAATATAAATTCACCTTTTTATACGCTACTACTTTGTCCCACCAGCTAATCAAATCAGCATAAGCACACATACTATGTTCAAGTGCCCAATAAGTTTGTGGCAGGATATAGTCAATCCATTCTTCATTAATCCATCGTAAGGTATCCGCGTATAAATAACTCCCATAATGTTGGAATGTTGAAGTGGTATTAGAACCATTGGTAATGGCGTTGCCATGACTATCATAAGTCACAATTCCATCCCCACTTTTCCATATCCCTGATGGTGAGATACCTAATTGAATTCGTTTATTGTTTGCTGTGTTATAACTTCTAATCCCTTTGCTCAAAGATTCAATGAATAAACTAACTTGTTTCCGACGAAAGTCATCTATCGATAAATTCTCCGTGTTGTACACACTACGTGTAAAACTATCATCAACCCCAGCATCGTAAAAATAATCGTCGAAATGAATGGCATCAATGTCATAGTTTTCAACAAGTTCCATACAAGTGTTTACCAAAAACGTTCTAACTGTTGGAATGCCTGGGTTTAGAATAATTGCGTTAGTGCCCTTAAGGAGGTTGTTTGGATTAGAGGCAGGATTGTTTGCTTGAAATTTACTAGCAACTTCATTTAAGGTTTGGCTTACCATCGCACTTACACGATATGGATTTAACCAAGCATGAAATTCTATTCCTCGATTGTGCGCTTCTTCAATTATCCAAGGAAGAGCTTCCCAAGTAGGATTGGTGTTGTAATACTTACTCCAAGCATTATATTTTGATTGATAAAAGGCATCATTGTACATACGCACATGAAAGATCATGACATTCATATTGTAATATTCCAATGTTGAAAAGATGCTTAAGATTTCCTTTTTATATTGCGCTTCCGTAGAAAAACTAGTAACATCCCCTACTAGAGCACTAATCCAGACAGCACGAAATTCCGCCTCTGGTTTTATGTATTCGCTGGGAATGACTACCTTGGTTGTTGTTCCTAAATAAACCAAATCACCACTCCCATCGCTTTTAGGAATCGTTGTTTGTTCAGCTGCCTTAACCGTGAAATAACTCGTTATAAGTAGAATGCTAATGATGACAACTGTTAACACTTTCTTTATGTTAATCATTTTTATTACCTCATATGCTGATTGCTAGAATGATTATATCATTTTTTAGTTTCTTCGTCTAGAGTAAAATAAAAAAGCAAGGCTTATAAAGCTTGCT
>JAQUVC010000121.1 GCA_028693535.1 Bacilli bacterium | reverse complement strand
CCATTAATGGACGTTGAAATAAACTTTTCTTTCCAACAAAAACAACGTTATCTTTAAATAATGTGCTGATAGGAATTAAAAAACGCAATGTGGAAGCAGACTCATTCACTTCTAAAACTTCGTCTTTTCCATTTCCTTCCTTAATTCCTTTCACAATGATTTGATTATCACCTAGTTTTATCTCTGCCCCTAATACGCGTAAACAATGAATGGTTGCCATAATATCTTCACTTAGTGTGATATTATTGATAGTACTTCGTCCTGAAGCAAGGCTAGCACATATCAGTGCTCGATGAAGAATGCTTTTAGAATAGGGACAATTGATTTCACCACGAGCAAAACCAGGATATATCTTCACATCCATTAGATATCCCTCCCAATTACACGAGCAATTTTACGCCCATTATCGATTAAAGCAGCAAAATTTTTCAATTTTAATGATTGTTGACCATCGCTTAAGGCATTTTGAGGATTATTGTGGACTTCAATTAATAAGCCGTCTGCTCCAGCAGCAATTGCAGCCAAAGACATAGCTTCAACTAGCTCCCAATGCCCTGTTGCATGAGAAGGGTCAACAATAATTGGTAAATGAGACATTTTTTTAATTAAGGGAATTACAGATAAGTCTAATGTATTGCGAGTTGCTTTCTCGAATGTCCGAATTCCTCTTTCGCATAAAATAACTTGTGAATTACCTGCAGCTAAAATATATTCAGCACTCATTAGCCATTCTTCAACAGTACTTGACAATCCTCTTTTTAGTAAAACAGGTTTATTTATTTTACCCAAAGCCTTTAATAGTTCAATATTTTGCATATTACGGGCACCAACTTGAATCACATCAACATTGGCAACAAATTCTTCCATTTTATCGATCGTTGTTATTTCTGAAACAATGGGTAGTTTGAATTTTTGCTTAGCAGCTACCAAATAAGCAATTCCTGTACTTTCCAATCCTTGAAACGCATATGGTGAGGTGCGGTGTTTATATGCTCCTCCACGAAGCATTTTCGCTCCTGCTAAGGCAACGCCTTCAGCAATATCCATAATTTGCTCTTTGCTTTCCACTGAACAAGGACCACCGATAATAACAATCTTTTCTTTACCACCAATTTTAATGCCATTCACATCAACAATGGTATCTTGGGGATGGAATTCGCGACTCGCCTTTTTATAAGGAGCGGTAATTCTAGTCACACTCGCCACCCAATGATTGGCACCGATATTTTGTTCTTCTAAAAAGCTAGTTTCTCCAAGAACACCTAAAATATGAACACCATCATTAACTATATCAACAACTTTAAATCCATTTGTTTCTAGTTGAGCAATGATTTTATTGATTTCTTGTTGGGGAGTTTCTTTTTTTAATGTTATTATCATATTATTTCCCTCTTTTTATATATTTCCAATATTTACTTTCAATATCACGAATCGCTGCTTCATAGTTTGAGCAATTCTCAACCACATAATCAGCATAGTTTACATATAAATGCTCACGTTTGGTTGCCAATGTTACCCAATCTTCCTTGTTCTTCAACAAAGGGCGATCGCTATTGGCGATTGTAATCGTTTCTTTATCTCTTCGTAGATAAAAAACAATCCCTTCACTACAAAGTTTTGCCATATTATCTTCATCAAGAACACTACCACCACCAGTGGCAATCACACACCCGCATTCGCTTAACTCAGCAATTACTTGCTTTTCTATTTTCCGAAAGCCCGCTTCTTGTTTCTTTATAAATACATTGGTAATCGATTCGCCTGCTTTTTGTTCAATTAAATCATCAATATCGATGACTTGGCGTGCTAATTTTGTTCCTAACAGGCGAGCAATGGTTGATTTTCCACTATATGGCATTCCAATCAGGACAATATTTAGTTTATTCTGATAAATTTTTTGGACAATTTTTTCAATTTGTGCTTCTTCATAGGAACGTTGATCAAATAATTGTCGCGAAAAATATGCTTGCGCAACAAGCAATTCCAAACCATTCATTGCCGTTATTGTTCTACGCATAGCGTCCTTTATTAATTTTGTTCGCAGAGGATTATAAGTAAAGTCGATTAACACTTCAATTTGCATGAACTTATCTAAATCAACAGGTTCTTCGTTATAATGAGGATATGTTCCTACGGGTGTTGTATTAATAACGATATCATAAGATTGACGATACAAAGATTCGTAAGATACCATTTCTACTTGTGGAGTTCTAGAAGCAATGGCAATGATAAATGCCCCTAAGTCCTTTAAAACAGTAAAAACAGTTTTAGAAGTTGCCCCAGAACCTAAAATCAAACATTTTTTTCCCAATAAATTGATTTTTTCTTTTGTTAATAGGCGTGTAAAACTAAGATAATCGGTATTATATCCCTTTAATAATCCATGTTCATTAATAATGGTGTTCACAACTCCAGTTTTTGTTGCTAATTCATCAAGCGAGTCTAAATAGGGAATTACTTTCTGTTTATAGGGAATGGTCACATTCAGCCCTTTAAACTCTTTTTTTTTCAAAAAATCAGCTAATTCTTCTATCTCTAAGTTGATAATTTCATAAGTGTTATCGCCGAATAGTTTATGGATTTCTTGTGAATAAGAGTAGTTGATATTCTTGCCTATCAAACCAAAATCCATACTATATGTCCATCCAATCATTCGCTTTTTGAGCCATCATAAGATCAACCAAAGCAATCGCAACCATACAATCGATTACGACACGAGCGCGATGAACAATGCATGGATCAAAACGACCCTTGAATTCATGGACTAGGTTTTCTGACGTCTTAATATTCACAGTTGCTTGTGGCAAGCCAATCGAAGGGGTTGGTTTTACCACCGTTTTGATAACAATCGGCATTCCATTTGTAACGCCACCATTGATGCCACCATTGTTATTGGTTTTTGTTCTGATTTTATCATCAAAATAAAAAGCATCATTAGCTTGTGATCCTAATTTATCACAAAAGCCGAATCCTAAACCAAATTCGATTCCTTTTACTCCAGGAATACTAAAAATAAGAGTGGAAACCACAGATTCAAATGAATGAAAAAATGGCTCTCCTAATCCCTTCATATCCCCTATGACTACTGTTTCTAAGATTCCTCCCAACGAATCTTTACTCTTACTTGCTTTTTGAAT
>JAQUVC010000120.1 GCA_028693535.1 Bacilli bacterium | reverse complement strand
ACGATATCGGAAAACCGTGAATATGATCGGGTAAGTGACAATGTAATCAGGTTTTCGCCATTATATTATTCACATAATGCTAAAATAAACCGAAAAACAAGCAACGAATATGTTTCGCTTAATTCGTTAGCAAAAGGTGTAAGTTTTTTTGAAAAACTAACGAGAGAATATAGTAAGAGGTAAAGAGATGATTTGTAAGAATTGCAAAGCAGAAATACAAGAAACATCCATATATTGTCCTCATTGTGGCTTCCAAACTTTTCCAGAGCAAGAAAAAATGGTAAGCGAGAAAAAAGAGAATTTATCACCAGTATATGGATGGGGTAAACTCGCACTGTTGATAGGAGTCTTATCCCTAGTCATATCGATAATACCGATTAATAAAGTGTTAATTTTAAGCGGAATATGTTTGGGATTTGGTGCAGCCTCATTGGCAATCTTTCAATGTATTAAAAAGAAGCATAAACTATCAACGTTAACAATCATCGTTGCGGGAATAGGCTTTGTTTCTAATCTCAGTTGGCTTTTATTTATTACCTATGTGCTATAAAAAAAACAGCAGTTAAAGGCTGCTATTTTTTTTAATTTTATTGGCTAATTGAAACAAGTCTTCAGGGCTTAGGGTGTTTTCACCAAATTTTATTTGTATTCGATCATTTGGATAACGAGGAATAATGTGAATATGAAAATGGGGAATGGTTTGTCCTGCGAGTGTACCATTGTTGCTCAGGATATTTACCCCTTCTACTTTAGGCAAAGCCGTGATGGCTTTTGTTAGTTTAATCACAACGTTAAAAATATCATTTTCTTCTTCAAGACTAGTGATTGTTTCATAATGAACTTTTGGTATTACCAAAACATGGCCAATAGTTGCTTGAGATAAGTCTAGGAAAGCGAGAAAATCATGGTCTTCATATACTTTATAAGCGGGGATTTCTCCCTTTGCTATTTTACAAAACACACACATATTGTTTCCTCCTATTTGTAATAATTATACAAAATGTTGTTATAAATTGCAATGGGTATGGTAAAATATAACAAGAGGTTCAGAAAATGGGAACTAGAAAAAAGAAAATTCAAGATATTATATTACTGGCTATTTTAGTTGCATTAGCAACCATTTTATCATATGTCGACAGTTTAGTATCAAGGATAGCTTTTTCGTTTTTACCAACAGCAAAAATAGGATTGGCAAACATAATTGTTTTATTTGCTATTTATAAATTGGATTTTCAACGAACACTTATCATTGTGATTATGAAATCTTTTTTAGTGGGGCTCATTTTGGGAAGTCCAGTCACATTCATCATTAGTTTTTGTGCGACGATGGTAAGCTTTGTTGGAATGTATTTTTTACACAAGGGATTAACAGATAAAACAACAGCAGTAGGAATCAGCGTTATCGGAGGAGTGCTTCACATTATAACACAGCTATTCGTGGTGGCGGTTATTTATCGCTTAGGAGAGGTAGTTATTAGCTACGGTGCGATTCTTTTGTTCGCATCCCTGATAACCAGTATTATCATTGGACTTTTGGCAAATAAGCTAATTCAATATATACAGCTTGAAAATATTTAGATAGAAACGCGTAAAAAGTTTTCCAAACGAGTGACTCTATGATATAATGTAGTATTGATAAGAAGGAGAAAGGTATGTTTAACAAAGTATTAAAAGCAATTAGGGAGCATGAAACGATAATCATACACCGCCATTCACGGCCAGACGGCGATGCGTTGGGAAGCCAAATCGGGTTAAAAGAAGCCATCAAGGCGACTTACCCCCGCAAAAGAGTATATGCGGTAGGGGATAAACTTGATCGCTATCGCTTCATTGGAGAAATGGATAATATTGAAGATCATCTTTATAAAGAGGCTTTGGTATTTATTTTAGATACTTCAGAAACATTTATGATTAGTGATGATCGATATAAGTTGGGTAAATATATTATAAAAATAGATCATCATATTTATAAAGAATCTTATGGAGATTTTGCAATCGTTGATACAGACTATGAAAGTTGTGCAGGGTTGGTCGCTGATATTATTTTTAAAATGAAATTAAAAATGACAGATGTTGCAGCAAAAGCTTTGTATACTGGTTTGGTTACGGATAGCGGGCGATTTCGTTATGAATCAACTACCACACGAACGTTTTTAACAGCAGCTAAATTATTAGAAACAAAGTTTAGTGTAGCCGATGTTTATAATAACTTATATTCTGATGATTTGGAAATGGTCCGATTAAGAGCAAATTTTGTTCTTCGATTTCAATTAACAAAAAACAATGTTGCCTTCATAAAAACAACAACAGAAGATTTGAAGCAAATGGGAATTGATTTTTATTCCGTTTCTCGAACAATGGTCAATACAATGGCGGGCATCAAAGGCATAGACATTTGGGTTAATTTTACAGAAGACGAAGAAAATAATGTTGTGGTTGCAGAAATAAGATCTAGTAAATATAACATCAATGTCATAGCAACAAAATATGGTGGCGGCGGGCATAAAGGTGCTAGCGGAGCGAGTCTAAAATCTTTTGAAGAAGCAGACATGATGCTAGAAGACTTAGACAAATTGATGATAGAGGATAACAATGGAAAAAAAAGAAATTAGAAAACAAATATTAGAAAAGATTATTGCTTATGATAAAATAATTATCTGTAGACATGTACGCCCAGATGGGGACTGTATGGGGTCTACACTTGGATTGCGTGAAATTTTAAGAGAGAGTTTTCCAACAAAGAAAATTTATAGTATTGGCTATCAAACAGCAGACTATTTAAAGTTTTTACCACAAGAAGATGAAAAACTTCCAGAAGAGGAATATAACGATGCGCTAGTTATTGTTGTTGATACAGCAAACAGTGAGCGCGTTGATAATCCTCATTACAAGCTAGGAAAAGAAATCATTAAAATTGATCATCATATTAGAGTTGATGATTTTGGAACACTGAATTATGTTGATGAAGAGATACCAGCGACGGCGTGTATTATTACGGAATTTTATGAAGAAAACAAAGATGTTTTAAAAATGAATAAAAAAGCAGCAATGGCTCTTTATGTTGGAATAGCAACAGATACAGGAAGGTTTAGATATCGTGGAGTTACAGCCAAGGTTTTACGACTTGCTGCAATCTTATTAGAGTATGAG
>JAQUVC010000119.1 GCA_028693535.1 Bacilli bacterium | reverse complement strand
TAATGAATAAATACTTACGACCCTGTCTTATAATTGCTCTCACAGCTGTTCTTTCATAAATTTTTCCTGAAACATAATTCTTTAGATCCATCAAAAAATTAAACATAATACACTCCTAGATACTTCATTTAACCATTTTTTTCCTTATGAAGTCAATCAAAATATCATTTTTTTACAAACTTATTACAAAAAAATGACCAATAGTGAAAACTATCAGTCATCAATAGATTAATCTTCATTTTAAAGTCTCATTTTTTACCCACTTACTTTATAACTACAAATAATTCCTTTAAAAATGCTTTTCTTTGATTAAATACTCGAGTACTCTTGCTTCTCGCTCAATCATAATAGGGTCCTTTGGTCTTTGAATGTCTTTCCGATTTGTTTTGATAGCCATACATGGATCAACAAATTCAAGTGTAAATTGCTCATCAGCTTCATAGTCATCTAGTTTTTGTAACATAGTTTCTTCTTCAACATCACAAAAATAATAATAATTATCTTGAATCAAAACATCTTCAACATGCCCTTTTTGAATTCGATGAACATATCCGTATTCTCTCACTGACTCAAGTTTTACTATCAATCCTGCTTCTTCTTCAACTTCTCTTATTAAAGCTGTAATTTTATCTTCACCAGGTTCGATTCCGCCACCAGGAAATTTATAATAATCATATTTAAGACTATGAATCATCGCTATTTTTTTGTCTTTAATAATAATAGCTCTAGATGATGGACGAATAAAGCGAGAGCCATTACGATTGTAATCTTTAGTATCTAGGGTAAATAACAATCTCATATTCTTCCTCACAATTAAAATTATCATTAATTAAGATTTATTATACTGTCTATACTATTTGCATACAAAAAAACTTATAAAATAGTAAGGTTTTTCTGATGATGATGGTTGTGTTGTTCCTCATTAATTAAGTGACTATGTTCATGTTCGTGTTCAATGATATGTGTATGAATACCACCACCATGACTATGAGTGATGATATGTTGATGTTGATGTTGATGCTTCTTTTTTAATGTATCTATTATTACGATAATCGTTCCCACAATCATGATTACAAGTCCCATAAAGTAAGGGATACCGACTGATTCTTTTAATAGCACCCAGGATAAAAAAGTACCAATAAAAGGATTCATTGAATAATAGGCACTTGTTTTTGATGCCCCTAGTGTTCCTTGCGCTTTGATATAAAAGAAGATACTCAGCCCATATGCGATAAATCCTAGTAATAATGCTAATCCAATATACAAAAAATCAGAAAATGACTCTCCTATGATGAGGGCAATGATGAATGACCCCAATCCTGAGAAAATTCCCTTTAAGAAAACAATGAAATAAGTGTTTTTATTGGCAAGTTTACGAGTGCAATTGTTTTCAAAACCCCAGCTTATTGTTGCCAGTAAAACCAAAATAGATCCCCAAGAAAATGTAAATGTCGATAAAGCATCAAATGATAAAAACAAAGAAGATAACGTAATCAATCCTATCGCTACCCACATTCTTTTTGAAATAACTTCTTTAAAAATAGCAAGTGCAATTATTGAAGTTGCTACAATTTCAAAATTATTTAGTAATGATACACTGCTTGATAGAGAATGCTTTAAACCAATCATCAATAAGATCGGAGCAACAATATCTAAAGCAATCATCCCTACAATAAAAGGCAAGTCTTTTTTTGTTATTTTTTCTTCTTTCTTTTTCTCTTTTCTAGATAGCAAAAAAACAATTCCAATACCAATACCAGCTCCGAGATATAAATAGGAAGCCATCATTGTTGGTTCTACTTTGGTTAATAATAATTTTGATAATGGTATGTTGATTGCATATAGTATTGATGCAAAAAATGCCATCATGATTGCGATTACTTTTTTATTTTCCATATACAATCACTCTCTTTTTAGCTTATTGTATTTATTTTACTAACGAATGAAACTACTTCACCATTTTCAATCATCACTTCAACAACTCCGTATTTACCTGTTTCTTTACTAATCGCCATAATAGCACATGTTCCATCTTTTTTTATGGAAATAGTTGAATATTGACTGATTGTTAACATGCTTTCATCACTGGAATACCAGTCATAGTCTACCCGCATTTGACTATAATTTCGTGTGAGGATATAAACTTGAAGATAACCTTCGGGATTATGCTTAATTTCCAGCTCAAAGTATGTATCATACTGATCCCATTGGGGAAAAACTGCAATTTCAAAATAATAATCATAATCATTAATACAAAAATGACAAGTAATTGATCCAATTTCACTTGCATAAATGTTACCATCGATCATTTTTGTTTTTCCTTCTTCATATTCAATCGTTACATGCTTTTTCTCACCAGTAAGCATATCTATCATTTCTGTTTCAACTTTAATTTCTTCACCAAAATAATTTACCTGATTGATTGCTTCTATATAAAAAGGAATATAATTATGATTTTTAATCATGTCTCGTAATCGATCTGTATACTCTGGAAATACCCATTCATATGTTTCTCTATTGATGAGTGAAAAAGTAAATTCTCCATTTAGATGAAGCTTTGCTGACTCCCAAATAAACATCTTTATATTATAACTATGGGTTAAACTTAGAAAATACTCAATCCAAAGTTTTCTTTCATGAGAATATCCTTTGTCTCTACTACCGAATTCACCAATATAAACAGGAATTCCTTTATCAATAAAATTATCCTTTATTTTTTGCATAATATGAAGTAACTCAATTTTATATTCTACTTCTTTATCAGTCCACTTAGCATGAATGTAATCCGAATCATGAACAAATTCAAATGGAGAATAGGAATGAACTCTTACTATCGTATGATTATCTTCTGGCATTTTAAACAAATGATAGAAATCAGAATCATATTTACTCCATCCTGTTGTGATAATAACATGACGATATTGATTATTACCACCAGTTTTTCTTACCATCTCAACATATGCTTGATTCGCCTCATTTAATACCCATGCTGCTTCTTGATCAATTCCATTGTCTTCATAATCTCTTGGTTCCACAAGGAAGGAAAAAGCAACTCTTTCATTATAATCTTTGAAAAAAATAGCCAATTCTTTTAATGATGTATGAATAACATTGATAAAACTATCGTAATTTCTATAGTTCAATGAACTCCATTCATATCCATAATAGTCATATGGAGCAAT
>JAQUVC010000018.1 GCA_028693535.1 Bacilli bacterium | reverse complement strand
TTCATACCATAATTTTATTATCGTTAGACTTTATTTATTTATCTTAATAAGGTATAATGTAAGAAAGAAAAGGTAGGATAAGTTATGAAAGAAGCAATTATTGGTTTGATTATTCCCTTCTTAGGAACAACATTAGGTGCGGGAATGGTTTTCTTTGTGAAGAAAGAAATAAAGCCCTCAATACAAAAATTATTGCTCGGATTTGCTTCTGGTGTGATGATAGCAGCATCAATTTGGTCATTATTAATTCCAGCCATTGACATGGCAGAAGAACAAAATAAGATAGCTTGGCTACCAGCTACTGTTGGATTCTTGTTGGGTATGGGCTTTTTGTTAATATTGGATACAATAATTCCCCATTTACACAATAGTACTTCCAACCCAGAGGGAGTAAAATCCAAATTAAATCGTACAACGATGTTGGTATTTGCTGTGACATTACATAATATTCCTGAAGGAATTGCGATAGGAGTCGTTTTTGCTGGTGCATTAGCTGGCAATATGGGAATATCCTTGGCGGGAGCATTAGCTTTATCCATTGGTATTGCCATTCAAAACTTTCCCGAAGGGGCAATCATTTCTATGCCTTTAAAAGCAGAGGGGAATTCTCGTAAAAAAGCATTCATGTATGGGGCCTTATCAGGTATTGTCGAACCAATCGCAGCTCTTGTTACCATTTTACTAACTAGTATTATGGTACCAGTTTTACCATTTTTGCTAGCATTTGCAGCAGGTGCTATGATATATGTGGTTGTTGAAGAATTGATTCCAGAGTCACAAAAAGGTAATCATTCCAATATAGCAACCATTGGTGTTGCCGTTGGCTTTGCATTGATGATGATATTGGATGTTGCCTTGGGCTAGAAAATAATACATAATGTTGAAAGAGGTTTTTGATGAAAGTTACAACAATACAACTAAATAACTATCTTGGCGAAATGGTCCAAAGTTTTATTGCCGCTGAAACTTTAATTAAAAAAGCAGTTACTGAGGGAACAAAACTCGTTGCTTTACCAGAATTATCGACTTGTGGATACATACCCAATACCGATATATGGAGTTTTGGAGAACCGTGTGATGGTATCACTAGTAAATGGGCTAAAGAAATTGCAAAAAAATATCAAATATATGTTGGTGCAGGCTTTTTGGAATGTGATGGTATTGACTTTTATAACTCCTATTTAATTGCAAATCCTCAAGGAAAGATAGATGGAATTGTTAGAAAGAAAGAAACAGAATCCTATTGCTTCAAATCAATGGATGCTTCTAACATCGTTGATACTGCGATAGGCAAAATTGGAATTGGCATATGTGCCGATACGCATAAAAAGTGGTTTTTTAATAAAATGAAAGCACAGCAACCTAATTTACTCATTTTGCCTCATGCTTGGGCTACACCAAAAACTTTAAATAAATTCATCAGTAAAAAAGATATCAACAAGGCGGAAGAGAACCTCAAAACACTTGGTAAACTTTATGCAGAATATTTAAAGATACCGACGATTTTCGTTAATCCTTGGGGGACAATGCCACCAATGATTGGATTTTTTGGAAAAATGATGAATAGTAATTCGTTTACTTTAAATGGCTCTTCAGCAATTTTCTTGCCGAATGGACATGCTTTTTATTGCCAGGATCAAGAAAATCAAATGACTATTGATGTTGATATGACAAGGTCGAAAGGAGAACCAAAAGAACCGAAGTTTTATTATGGTTGGATACATAAAGGTTCTTGGATGATTAGAAAAATTTTAATGCCTTTAGAAATTAGAAAAGGGCAAAGATTTTATAAAAAAAGCTTATTAAAAAAAGAAAAAGCAAATAAATGTATCGAAACATATCAAGGCGAACAGGAAAAAATTATAAAGTAAATTGGTAATTGATAGGAAGAGGTGACTATGAGAAAAATAATCATTGGTAAATTAAAAGAATCAGTAATGTCAGTATTGCCAATAACTATTTTAGTGATAATCATCTCTTTTTTTGTTAATATTGGCAAAGAAAATATGGTCAATTTTCTCCTTAGTGTTTTATTATTAATTGGAGGGATGAGTTTATTTACACTTGGTTCTGATTCAGCAATGATTCCAATAGGAAAAGAAATCGGAACGCACCTCACACAAAAACGCAGTTTGGTATTCTTGATTGCTATCAGCTTCATTATCGGATTTATGATTACGATTGCTGAACCAGATTTAACGGTTTTAGCAGAACAATTTGATGGTTTAAAAACAAAATATTATTTAATCATACCGGTTGCGCTAGGGGTTGGTGTTTTTCTAGTTCTTGCAGCCTTGAGGATTATTTTTCAAATAAAACTATCTTATTTATTGATTATCTCTTATATGCTAGTCTTCACGATTGCTTTTTTTGTGGTACCAGAATTTGTACCGATATCGCTTGATTCTGGAGGAGTAACAACAGGTCCCATTACCGTACCATTTATATTAGCCTTAGGGACAGGTATCGCAATGGCGCGTGGTGATAGTCGTTCTGAAGAAGATAGTTTTGGAATGGTTGCCCTGTGCTCTGTTGGGCCCATCATCGCAGTTTTGGTCTTAGGGCTGTTTTTAGGAAAAGCAACCATAGATACAGAGACAGTGGTTTATAGCAATATCGGAGTCATTGTTGTAAAGAATATAAAGGAAGTAGGATTGGCACTTGCTCCGTTTGCTATTTTCTTTGCTGGTTATCAACTTATTTATTTGAAATTGAAAGCTAAAAAAATAAAAAAAATAGCAATAGGAATCCTATTTACCTATTTGGGCTTGGTTTTATTCTTAACGGGAGCAAATTTTGGCTTTATGCCAGTAGGAATTATTTTTGGTGAAAAACTTGGCGCTCTAGATTTTAATTGGATATTGATTCCTCTTGGTGCTTTACTTGGTTTTTTTACTGTTATGGCAGAGCCCGCAGTACATGTGCTGAATCATCAAGTAGAAGAAATTACCAGCGGAGCCATATCAAAACGACTTATGTTGCTTAGTCTAGCAATAGGTGTTAGTATTTCTGTTGCCTTAGCAATGCTTAGAATTGTTTTTGATATTTCCATTTGGTGGTTTGTGATTCCTGGATATATCATTGCCTTGGGATTGATGTTTTTTGTTCCGAAAATATTTACAGCCATTGCTTTTGATTCGGGGGGAGTTGCTTCAGGACCTATGACGGCAACGTTTATTCTTCCACTAGCGATTGGTGTAGGGACCATTATTGATCATTCAAAAGTATTGATGAATGCGTTTGGTATTGTTGCTTTTGTAGCAATGACACCACTGATTGTCATTCAATTGTTAGGACTAGTTTACAAAATTAAATTAAACAGAAAAAAGAATAAAGACATCGAAGAAGAGGATTTAGATATTATTACCTTTAAAAAAAGAGAAAGCAAAAAAACAGGGGAACAAGGAGATGATTAAAAATGTCTGAAGCATTAAAAAGCATGAAAATGATGATGACCATTGTCGATCGGGATAAAGGTGACAAAGTAAAAGACATTTTGTGCAATTGCGGGGTTTACTTTCAACTAATCATATTAGGCGAAGGGACTGCTGAGCAAGAAACTTTACAGCTGTTGGGATTAAGTAGTATTGAAAAAGATATTGTTTTATCGTTTATCGAAGAAGATAATGTTGATGAAGCACTAAGTCAATTACAAGGCAAATTAGAATTAAACAAACGAGGGAAAGGCATTTCTTGCGTTCTTGATCTTGATTGTATTGGCAGCAAGAAATCGTTACAAATATTATTAGGAAGCTCATGCTAGGAGGAAAAAATGGATAATTATATGATATTTGTTATTTGTCATCATGGATATGCCAGTGACATCATGAAAATTGCTCGTGAAGTAGGAGCAAAAGGGGGAACAATCATCAAAGCACGAGGGTCCGCAAACAATGAGGTCGCAAGGTTTTTTGGGATCACAATTCAGCCAGAAAAAGAAATGGTCATGATAATCGTTCCTGAAAATATAAAAGAAGATGTCATGAAGGCAATGATTCAAAATGCAGGTGTACAAACAGAAGCTCATGCAATTACTTTTTCAATTAAATTGGACCAAGTTATTGGTATTAATGTTTAAAAATCTCCCTTTTAAAGGGAGATTTTTTATGAAAAAGTATTGACAAATAGGGGATATAAACATATAATATATGTGTTTTGTTTACATTTACTAAACAAAAAGTTTAATTTTATAAAACTTGTTAAACTTTGAGTTTAATGAAAAAGGAGGAGCAAAATGAATATTGGGATAAAAATAAAGAGACGTCGCGTACTGTGCCAACTTACTCAAGAAGAACTTGCAGATCGTTGTGAACTAACAAAAGGATATATATCGCAAATTGAAAATGACCTTACTAGCCCTTCTATCAGCACACTAACAGATATTTTAGTGGCATTAGGAACGGATTTAAAAGAATTTTTTGGCGATAATGATGATGATGAAAAGATTGTTTTTACAGAAGAAGATTATATCATCAAAGAGGAAAAAGACCATACCATAACTTGGCTTGTTCCAAACAGTCAAAAAAATGAAATGGAGCCAATTTTGTTTACATTATCCGCGAATAGTCAAACAACGATTGATATGCCTCATGAAGGTCAGGAATTCGGATATGTTCTAGAAGGAGAAGTAATCATCGTTATTGGTAGTAAAAGTATTGCTTGCCACAAAGGTGAAACATTTTATTTTACTACGGATAAGAATCATTTTATTAAAAATGCAACTAAAAAGATTGCGAAAATTATTTGGGTAACAAGCCCTCCTAACTTTTAAAAAGGAATTATGATATGAGAAAGAAAAATGTAATTATAGAATTAATAGGGGTATCAAAAGAATTTGATGGTAATACCGTTGTTGATGATTTTAATTTATATGTGAAGAAAGGGGAATTTATTACCTTTTTAGGGCCATCTGGTTGTGGTAAAACAACAACCTTAAGAATGATTGCTGGCTTTGAAATGCCAACAACAGGTAAAATTTTATTAAACGGGCAAGATATTACATCATTACCACCTTTTAGAAGGCCAGTAAATACTGTGTTTCAACGTTATGCTTTGTTTCCTCATTATGATGTTTATGATAATGTTGCCTTTGGTTTAAAAATGAAAAAAATTAAGGACAAGATAACGAATAAAAAAGGGGAAGAACTTGAAATCGAAAGAAAACTAACAGTAGAAGAAATCGATGAAAAAGTAACCAAAGCCCTAAAAATTGTTGATTTAGAGGAATTTGAATCAAGAGATATTGCTACTTTATCTGGTGGGCAACAACAACGTGTCGCTATTGCGCGCGCAATTGTCAATGAACCAGAGATTCTTCTTTTGGATGAACCACTAGGTGCATTGGATTTGAAAATGCGTAAAGAAATGCAACTTGAATTAAAAGCAATGCATAAAAAGTTGGGGATTACCTTCATTTATGTTACTCATGATCAAGAAGAGGCATTAACAATGTCTGATACAATAGTAGTCATGAATGATGGTATGATCCAACAAATAGGTACACCAATGGATATTTACAATGAACCTAAAAATGCCTTTGTTGCCGATTTTATTGGTGAAAGTAATTTGTATAATGGTACTATCACGGATGAAAAGAAAGTTTTATTCATTAATCATGTCTTTGATATGGTTGATGATTTTGAAAAGAATGATAAAGTTGATGTCATTATTCGTCCCGAGGATATCTTCTTGATGGAAAAAGATATAGGGATGGTTAATGGTAAAATCGTCAGCAAAATTTTTAAAGGTGTTTACTTTGAATATGTCATGATGGTAGGTAAAAATGAAGTTGTCATCCATGATACGAAAGAATATGATATTAATCAAACGATGAGCATATATATTAAGCCATTTGATATCCATATTATGAAAAAAGATTTTGTAAGCAATGTTTACGATGGTTATATCACAAAGAATAATAAAGTGATCTTTGCTGAAGGAGAATTTGACTGTGATGTTACACAACTCATTCCCAACTCTACCCTTGATGAAGAGGGATATTTGATTGATTCCAAAGGGAACAAGTATGACTTAACAGATGCTGATGTAAAAATTGAAGTAGGTTTAAAGGACATTGATATCAGCGACAATGAAGAAGATGGCGTTGTTGTTGGCCAAATTGTCTCAATCATATACAAAGGAGACCATTACCAAGTCATTGTTCGAACAGAAGAATATGACGATTTTGTTGTTGATACTGAATATTTGTGGAATGAATTTGACACGGTTAGTGTAGCAATTCTTCCGGAAAATATTAAAATGACTTTGAAGCTAGAGGCAAAAAATTATGTCAAAGATTAGGTTTTCTCGAAAGCAATTAACGTTGCCTTATGCCTTATTTTTGCTGTTTTTCGTTGTTTTTCCTTTGCTACTAATCATCTATTATGCATTTACTGGTAATGATGGTACATTGACATTAAATAATTTTGTTACGTTTTTTAGTGATAATACAAAACTAAGTGTGTTATTAATTAGTGCAATTATTGGCTTTGGTAATACTGCACTTTGTTTGTTATTAGGTTATCCAGTGGCAATGATTTTAAGCAATAAACAATATAACAATAGTAAAGTGATTGTCATGTTGTTTGTGATGCCGATGTGGATTAACTTTGTCTTAAGAATTGCGGCAACTAGAGATTTACTATATTGGATCGGTATTAATGGTGGCGAATATCCTTACCTAGCAACCATGATAGGTATGGTTTATAATTATTTGCCATTCACGATTTTACCATTATACACAACAATGTTGAAAATGGATAAGAGTTTAATTGAAGCTTCCTATGATTTAGGAGCAAATAAATCACAAACATTTGTAAAGACAATTATTCCTATGACAATGCCAGGGGTAATTAGTGCAGCTACAATGGTGTTTATGCCAACGATGTCATCGTTTGTTATCAGTGACGTTATGGGAGAAAATAAGATTCAACTAATTGGAAACACCATTCAACTGAATTTTGAACAAGGCCAATGGCATAGTGGTAGTTTAATTGCTTTGATCATGTTAATCATCATTGGTATTTCAATGCTTTTAACAAAAAATGTACAAAAACAGGAAAATGTTAGAGGTAGTCTATGGTAAAAAAAGGATTTGCGAAAGCCTACATTGTTCTGATGTTGCTATTCATGTATGCGCCTTTGATTGTATTGGCAATTTTTAGTTTTACAAACACGCAAAATATTGGTACATGGAATGGGTTTTCTTTTGAATTATATGCTTTGATGTTTAAAAATAAAGATATCATGGAAGCGCTCTATAATACATTGATGGTTGCTGTTACCTCTAGTATTGTTGCTACTATTTTAGGAACGTTAGGAGCCATTGGTATTTTTTATAGTGGTAAAAGAATAAAAAAGAGCATGGAAGCTGTTTCACAAATACCTGTATTAAACGCAGAAATCGTGACAGCATTATCTTTAACAATCTTATTTGTTTTTGTTGGAGTAGAGTTTAATTTTATTACATTATTAATAGGACATGTTGTATTAACCATTCCATTTGTAGTTTTAAGTGTAACTCCTAAATTAAAGCAAATGGATCCTAGTGTTTATGAAGCGGCTCTTGATTTAGGAGCAACGCCAAATATGGCTTTGTGGAAGGTTATTATGCCTGAAATTGTTCCTGGGGTATTTTCGGGGTTTATTCTTGCCATAACACTATCTTTAGATGACTATATTATTACTGCATTTACGCGTAATAATTCGTTTCAAACATTAAGCACGTATGTCTATGGTGCGACAGCACGAAAAGGAGCTTTGCCTCCAGCACTAAGAGCATTATCAACAATTATTTTTGCTGTCATTTTGATTGGCTTAATTATTGTTAATGTAAGAACAAAAAATAATAATGGAATCATAAAGGAGAGAAGGTAAAATGAAAAAAACAATGATTTCTTTATTTGCAATGGTTGTTGGTGTTTTTTTGTTGACAAATGTTACAACAAGTGCAGCAGAAGAAACGCTGACTTTAAGAGTTTATAATTGGTATGAGTATATTGAAGATGGAAAAGATGAAGACGGCAATAAAATAGGCGCTTCTGTAATGGAAGAATGGGCAGCTGATTATCTTGAAAGAACAGGAAAGACAGTGACTGTTGTCTATGACATGTTTGAAACCAATGAATTAATGTTAAACACGTTAAAAACAGGAAAAACAACATATGATTTGGTTTGTCCATCGGATTACATTATTCAAAAGATGATTAGAGAAGATATGTTAGAAAAAATTGATTTGAACAAAATGCCAAATTATCAAGAGTATGCTTCTCCATACTTAAAGACGTTGTTTACTGAAAATGGCTGGGAAGATTATGCTGTTGGATATATGTGGGGAACAATGGGATTTATCTATAACCCTGAAAAAGTAAGTGAAGAAGATATTAATAGTTGGTCTATTCTTTGGAATGAAGCTTATAAGAATCGAGCAACAGCCAAAAATAGTGTTCGTGATACGTACATCATCGGTGTGTTTTATGTTTATAAAGAAGAGTTGGATCAACTTGCAAGCGACTTTGCTGAAGGAAAGGTGGATGCTCACACGTATCAAACACGAGTAACGACAATTATGAATCGAACAGATGCCGAAACATTAGTGAAAGTTGAAGAAGCTTTAAATCTTATGAAAGAAAATATT
This sequence comes from Bacilli bacterium, assembly GCA_028693535.1. Lineage (GTDB taxonomy): Bacteria > Bacillota_I > Bacilli_A > ML615J-28 > CAG-698 > JAAYBG01. The sequence continues at coordinate 6,389 of JAQUVC010000018.1, read as the reverse complement.
TATGGGTTTGAAGTAGATAGTGGCAAAAAAGATATTGTTACGGGTAAAATTGATATTAATTTTGCTTGGAGTGGCGATGCTGTTTATGCGATGGATACGGCTGAAGAAGAAAATGATATGGAATTAAATTACATTGTTCCGCTAGAAGGAAGCAATGTATGGTTTGATGGCTGGGTTATGCCGAAAGGAGCCAATGTTGAATTAGCGTCTGATTTTGTGAATTACTTATCTTCACCAGAAGTAGCGGTGAAAAATATGAATAAAATTGGTTATACTTCTGCGATTGCTGGTGATGCTATTTTTGATCAAATCATCGACTGGTATGGTGATGAAGAAGGAGTAGATGTTGATCTCACTTACTTTTTTCAAGGAACTTTATCAGAAGATAAACTAACGGATGGGAAAGCGATTGTGAAAATCAATGAAAGAGGACGCCAATTTGATGCTCAATATCCCGATGAAGAAATTATTGCTCGCTGTGGTGTTATGGAAGATTTCGGAGATCGTAATGAAGCGGTCTTAGAAATGTGGCAAAGAGTGAAAGGAAGTGTTGTTTCACTTTGGATTATATTAGGGATTGTTGTTGTCATTGCTGGAGGGGTAGTCATTTATATTCTCAGCAATAAATCAAAAAAGGTTAGAAATAAGAGACTAAGCAAAAGAGCTTAGCTCTTTTTTTATTTGATTCTCAATGTTTAAAATAAATAAAAAAACCTTTTGAAAAAAATAAAAATTATAGTATAATAATAATAGTGCGAATACGTTTTCTTTTATAGGAGGTATATTTAATGAAAGAATATAAAACTAGCAATATCAGAAATGTCACAGTACTTGGCCACATGGGAAGTGGTAAGACAAGTATAGGTGAAGCTTTGCTTTATGCAACCAAAGCTATCGATAAAAAAGGTGAAGTTGAGCGAAAAACCACCGTTAGTGACTATTCAATTGAAGAGCAAAATCGTCAAACAACGTTGATTTCTTCATTATTACCATGTGAATGGAAAGATAATAAAATTAATTTTATTGACACTCCCGGGTCAGAAGAGTTTATTGGCGATATTGAAAATGTACTATCTGCTACTGATGGTGCAGTTGTCTTAATCGATGCTACGAAAGGTGTCGAAGTTGGTACGGAGAGAGTTTGGGAAGAATTAAACAAGCGTAAAATACCAACAATTATTTTTGTTAATAAAATGGACAAAGAAAATATTAAATTTACTGAAGTTATGAATTCAATCACCAATCGATTAAACAAAAATGCAACAGCATTTACTTGGCCAATTGGAGAAACAAATAATTTTGGTGGATTTGTCAATTTGTTGAATAAAAAAGCCGTTTTATTTGATGGAACAGAATGTAAAGAAGGACCTATTCCTGCTGAATTAACAGCTAAAGTGGAAGAAGTTAATGGCGAATTAATAGAAAAAGTTGCTGAAACAACAGAAGAATTAATGGAGAAGTATTTTAGTGGTGAAGAATTAACTGCTGAAGAAATTCGTCAAGGATTAAAACTTGGTGTTTCAGCATCGGAGTTATTCCCTGTTTTAGTAGGTGCTGGTTTAAAAAATGTAGGTGTTGATATTTTATTAGATATGATTGTTGACTTTTTACCTGCTCCAAATGAAAGGCCACTAAAAGTTGGTTTTAATACCAACAATGAAGAAATTACAAGAAAAATGAGCGATACTGCTCCCCTTGCTGGATATGTTTTTAAGACTACAATTGACCCTTTTATTGGTACAATTAGTTTCTTTAAATTATATTCTGGTTCATTAAAAGTAGGACAAGAAGTTTTTGTTCCTTCTACGGGAACTGTAGTAAAGATTGCCCAGTTATTTACCATTATGGGTAAAACACAACTTCCTATTGAAACTGTTAGTGCAGGCGATATTGCTTGTGTTGCAAAAGTATCAGAATTTTATAATGGTCTTACGTTCTGTGATAAGAAAGATCAAATTACATATCCAAAGAATGAGCATCCAAATCCAATTATTTATGTTGCTATTCAACCAAAGAACAAAAACGATGAAGATAAATTATCGGGTTCATTGCAAAAACTAAAATTGGAAGATGAAACTTTTGAAATGGTTAGAAACCCAGAAACTTCACAGCAATTAATCGGTGGTCAAGGAATGACGCATATAGGCTATATCTTAGAAAAGATGAAGAATATGTTTAAAGTCGAAATTGAAACATCGGATCCCAAAATTGTATATCGTGAAACGATTAAAGCAAAAGGCGAAGCACAAGGTCGTCATAAAAAACAATCAGGTGGTGCTGGTCAATTCGGTGATGTATGGGTTAGATTTGAACCATGTAAGGAAGACTTTATCTTTTCTGAAGAAGTTGTTGGTGGAGCAGTTCCCAAGAACTACTTCCCTGCAGTTGAAAAGGGATTAATTGAGACACTAGAGCATGGACCATTGGCAGGATTCCCAGTAATAGGCGTTAAAGCTACCTTATTTTATGGATCTTATCATCCAGTAGATTCCAATGAATTGTCTTTTAAATTGGCTGCTGGATTGGCTTTCAAAAATGCGATTGACAAGATTAAACCGACAATTTTAGAGCCAGTTTGCGAAGTAAGTGTTACTGTAAAAGATGAATTTGTTGGTGATATCATGGGCGATATGACAAAAAGACGTGGGCGAGTTTTAGGTATGGAGCAGGGACATGGCATGCAAACGATTATTGCTGAAGTTCCTGAAGCAGAAATTGTTAAATATGCAACTGACTTAAAGGCAATGACTCAGGCAAGTGGACGTTTTACCCGTAAGTTTATCCGCTACGATGAAGTTCCTGAAATGCTAATTAAGAAAATAATTGAAGAATACAAGAAAGAAAAATAAAAACTAGGGCTATTTTAAATAGCCCTTTCATTTTTAAGGAGGCAAAAATGCGACTAGAGTATCTTGTTGATGCTGTTACAATGCCAATAAAAGATTATCTTATGTATTTAGGATTATCACGTCGCTTAGCGAGAAAAATAAAGCTCTATGGTAAAATGTATGTTAATAATCAAGAAGCCTTGAATTATCACCTTGTTAAAAAAGGCGATGTTTTGGTGCTTGAATATAATGAAACATTAAATCAGGAAATTGTTGCTAGTCAAACTAGTCTTGAAATTTTGTATGAAGATGAATCATTATTGGTTGTCAATAAGCCTCATGATTTAGCAATTCAGCCTTCACGCCGTCATCAAGAAGATAATTTGATTTCACGAATAAAGGCAGTCTTCGTACATAAGGCAATTACATCAAACATTCATATTGTGAATCGACTTGATTATTCAACGTCTGGATTGGTTCTTGTTGCAAAAAATGGATTTGTACATCATCAATTGACTAGCAAAAATAGAATTCTTAAAAAGTACCAAGCTATCGTTGAGGGGAAATTAGCCGAACAAGTGGGAACCATTCATTTACCCATTGCTCGTCTTGTTGAATATGATATTAAGCGAGGCGTTAGTGAATTAGGGAAAAAAGCGATAACCCATTATCGAGTGATGGAAGAAAGTGATAAAACTAGTTTATTGGAATTAATTCTTGAAACAGGACGAACGCACCAAATAAGAGTACATATGGCCTATATTGGCCATCCGATTGTTGGTGATAAGCTATATGGCAAAGACGATCAAAGACTATACTTGCATTGTTACTATATGGAATTTATTCATCCCCAAACAAATGAAAAAATAGTCTTAACAAAAGAATCACAATGGAATGTTTGAAAGTCTTGTATTAATTAAAAAAATCTAGTATAATTATAACGTTAATTAAAAAGTAAAGGTGAGAAACGATGAAAAAATTATGTTTAGTGATTGTATTTAGTTTTGCTTGTTTGTTCTTAACAGCATGCACACCAGAAGAAGAAGAAAAAGAGTATGTAATAGCACTAACAGGTGAAGGCACAGTTGAAGTGGAAGCTGAACTGCAATTGTCAGCAAGTGTGGAAGGCTTGAAGGGAGCAAAATTTGTTTGGGAATCTTCAAATGAAGCAGTTGCAACGGTTACTAATGGAAAAGTTATAGGAGTGTCTGTTGGTGAAGCGACAATAACGGTTCGCGTGGAAGGAAATAATGAGATTCCTCCAGTATCAAAGAAAATCAGTGTTACAGCGAAAGAAATACAATATGTGATTAGTCTTTCTAAAAACACGGTTGCTTTAGAAATAGGTCAAGAAGATGTCATAGAGGCGACCGTTACACCAAGTGTTACCTTAGTTTGGACATCAAAAAATGAAAATATTGCCATGGTTGTTAATGGTAAAATAACAGCAGTATCTGCTGGTAGTACGACTATATCGGTTGCAACAAACGATGCAAAAGCATCAATGACAATTACGGTTGTCGTTACAGCACCTAAAAATCTATCTCCAGAAGGTGCGCAAGATAAATTGACAGCCAAAATAGAGGCTTACTTAGCTGCTACTGGTGGTAAATTTATATTATTTACTAGCGATGGAACCGATGAATTAACATTGGAATCACAATTTAATATTGTAGATGGGCTTTTCCAAGGAGCAAAGTATGTTGAAAGTGGAGCTTCAAATGGTGCTGTTTATATTAAAGATGGGTATGCATATATGAACTCTAATGATACAACTAGTAAAACGATCCTTACAGCAGCAGAAAATCAAAGACTTGTCAATCAATATGGTTTTCGTAAAGTTGCTGAGCAAGTGATTGCCTATTGCCAAGATGATAATTTATTTGCTGTTATGAGTTTTAAAAATGAAGAAGACGGCGTTACGACATTTGATATTGATGTCGCTCAATATAAGGGTAACATCATGGATTTTGCCGGTGTTAGTAGTGCACAATTGATTGTAAAACTTGTTGATGATGAAGTTGTGGAAGTAGAGTTAGTAGTAGTTAAGATAAACACATATATTATAAAAGGTAGTTTTTTAGGAACTGGAACGCAAAGTATTGTTTATCCAACGGATTTAAGCACCTATCCAGAAGTTTAGTGAAATAATTCCTCGATTAGAATTAAAATTCTAATGGAGGATTTTTTATTTTAAATGCAATATTCCTTTAAAAGCCAAGTAAAATGTGATATGATTATATTATGAAATCACTAAATTTAAAACCATATGGAAAAAACGAAATATCATTTTATTTGGCAGTTGAAGAGTATCTATTAAGTACTTGTCAGGAAGATGTGTTTTTTTTATGGGATTTACAGAAATCAATTATTATTGGGCGTAATCAACTATTAGCAGCTGAAGTGAATGTGGCTTATGCTAATAAAATTAAAGCGAAAATTTATCGACGCCCTAGTGGAGGGGGAGCAATTTTTGCTGATGAGGGTTGTTTTATGTTTAGTTTTGTCAGTAAAGTAGTTTCTAAAGCAGAAGCATTTAAAAAATATTTGGATTTGATGGTCAATGCATTTAAAAAACTTGGGCTTGAGGTTTATTTTTCTGGAAGAAATGATTTAATGTTTAGGGAAAAAAAGTTTTCTGGGAATGCTTATTATCAAAATGAGAATGGTTCAGTGTTACACGGAACATTTCTCTTTGCCACTAACCTTGAAGATTTGGTGAAGGCGATTACTCCTGATAATGAAAAACTAATTTCTAAAGGAATTAAAAGCGTGTATGAAAGGGTGATTAATATTGGTGAACATCTAAGCATGACACAAAGCGAGCTAATGGATTATTTATTAGAAAAAATTTCTGAAAGCGAAAAAATGTTTTTTTTGTCGGAATTGGATTATCAAAAAATAAAGCAATTAGAAAAAAAATATAAGGAACCTTCTTGGATTTATGGCCAAGATCCTCCATTTACCTTTCAAAATGAAAACAGATTTCCTTGGGGTAAAATAACAATCTATATTGATGTGAAGAAAAATAAAGTAACGAATCTAGATATCAAGGGTGATTTTTTACTTGTTGAAGATTTAGAAGAGTTTAAAAAAGCTTTTATTGGAGAAGAATTTACTTGCCAAGCTTTTACAAAAATTTTAGAGAAAAAAAGTATTGATGAATACATCATGAATAGCACGAACGAACAATTTTTAAACTTAATTTTTGAGGAGGAATTTTGTGGAAAGCACAGCTAAAAAAACTATTTTATTTGATGAACACTTAAAACACGGAGGTAAAATTGTAGAATTTGGTGGGTTTTTAATGCCGATTGAATATATAGGTATTACCGAAGAGCACCTAGTTGTGAGAGAAAAATGTGGACTTTTTGATGTTTCACATATGGGAGAGATTTTAATTACTGGTCCAGACACATTAGTATTCATAGATTATTTGATTACCAATGATATTACAAATGCTCCGCAAATGAAAATGACATATGGATTAATGCTATATCCAGATGGTGGAGTTGTTGATGATTTAATGGTTTATAAATATAGTGATCAACATTGTCTTTT
>JAQUVC010000118.1 GCA_028693535.1 Bacilli bacterium | reverse complement strand
GGGGTTAATTTCTCTGTTGTCATCATTGAAGTTTACCTCTAGCATATCTTGTAAACCCTTGAAGAATTAAAACAACTAAAAAGATGACAACTACAATCGCCCCAACACGATCATAATAATGTGCTCCTTCGCTGATTGCTGTATCTAATTCTAATCCAATTCCACCTGCTCCAACATAACCAAGAATAACCGAACCACGAACATTGATCTCAAATGCATAAATAAAATAGCCAATGAAGATAGGTAAAATTTGAGGAACCACCGCATAACGGAACGCTTCGATTTTATGAGCTCCAGCTGATTCTAGCGATTCAAATGGTCCCATATCCACCGTTTCAATAATTTCATATAACATTTTTGTCATTAATCCAAATGTGAAGATGGTCATTGCTACCACACCAGTCAAAAGACCAATTCCAAAACAAATCATGGCAATAACAGCTAAGACATAAGTTGGGATAGTTCTAATGAAATTCATGAACATTTTAACTGGCTGATAAATAATTCCCTTTTTGGAAATATTTCTTGCTGCTAATATCGAGAAAGGAATCGAAAGGGTTGCTCCAAATAAAGTCCCTAAGAAACACATATTAATGGTTTCTAACATCAACGGCAGCACCGTTTCCTTAATATACAAAAACCATCCCGCCCAACTCTTTGTTTTACCAATGTTAGGACTAAACATTTTTTCGATAATGACAGGAAATTGCTCGAATTTTATTGTAATGTTTCTAGTAGGAATAAAAAATAGTAGCCCGATAAAAATGCTAAGTACGATAATCGCAATAAAAATCATCTTGTTTCTTGGTTTTTTTATGATTTTTCCATTAACATGATATTCTTTTTGTGGGTACATTTTATCGAGTAAAGTGCGTTTATTGGCAGTATTCATTCTACTTGCCACTTCCTTTACCTGCAAGTTCTACTTCATCAATATCAACATTACCAAGTTTTTCACTTTCTTTGATTGATCGACCATAAATACTAATTAGTACCTCTTCTGTCACCAAATCCGTAGCTCCATCGAATACAATTTTACCTTCTTTAATCCCGATGATTCTAGTAGCATACTTTAATGCCAAATCAACATGGTGCATATTCGCAACAATAGTAATTCCCATTTCTTTATTTATCCGTTTAAAATCATTCATAACCGATATTGTTGTGATTGGATCAAGAGAAGCCACAGGCTCATCGGCTAAAATGATATGTGGTTTTTGACTTAACGCTCTAGCAAGAGCTACTCTTTGTTGTTGTCCTCCTGATAATTGATCAGCACGAACAAATGCCTTTTCTAAAATACCAACTTTATCAAGTGCTTCGAGAGCAATCAGTTTATCTTCGACTGGAAAAGTTCCCAATAATGAAGTAATGGTAGAGTGGTAAGCCACTCTACCAGCTAAAACATTATTAATAACTGAAGAACGCTTTACTAAATTGAAAGATTGAAAAATCATTCCAATGCTTCTTCTCAGTAAACGTAATTCTTTTCCTTTCACTTTACTGATATCAATATCATTAACAAACAACTCACCTCTAGTAATAGGGTGCATTTTATTGATTGTTCTTAGTAAAGTAGATTTTCCAGCACCAGATAAACCTATTATGGCAACAAACTCTCCATCATATATTTCAAGATTAACATCACTTAAAGCTTGAAATCCATTGGGATATACTTTATCAACATTTATAAATTTTATCATAGTGCTCCTATCAATTTATATTTAACTTAATGATTCTTTAAATCTATAAACTGCTCTTTCGCCTTCATAATCCGCATCTGTTGCTTTCAAATATCCAGTGTGAGAGTAAATTTTATAAAGTGCATCATAACCAGCATCTGACTTTGCAATATTAATAAAGGCATCTTGAAGAGCGCTCTTTACTGATTTTTTCATCGAGCTAACGACAGAAATAGTATCATTGTAAATACCAGTTGTCATTCCTACAACTTTAGTTAATTCAAAAATGTTTGCTTTATCTGCGCCTGTATAATCTTTAAAATACTTGCCTGCAGATTCATTGTTATAGTAAGAACTATATCTTGCATCTAAGAAAATCCATGCAGCATCTACATCGCCATCTAAAACTAATTGAATAGCAGCAGGATAACTACTTACTGTTTGTGCTCCCACTTCACCTTTTGTTGCATCTGGACTTGTTGAGTTAACAAACTTCATTGAGAATGTATCAAGTAATACCGATGGATAAACATATCCTGCACCTGATGATGTCTTTTGTGTAGCACAAATCTTACCTTTTAGATCCGCAACAGTATTTACTGGGCTATCTTTTAGTACGATACAAATAGAATTATAATTATTAGTTTTATTTACACTTTGTTGCCCTAGATAAGTATATCCAGCAACTTCACCATTCATAGCTTTAATCTGCTCTTCGAATGTAGCATAATCGTCTTGAACTTGATATTTGTCACGTACTGATGTTAATATTGGTTCAACTTCACCAGGGTTGTTAATTGAAACTCCAGCATATTGTTGTGCTGTTAAGAATCCAACTTGAATTTGCCCAGAAAGCATACCTTCTAATACCGCATTGTAATCAGTACCTGTACTTATTTCAAATGTGTAACCAGGCATTTCTGCTTCTAACAATTCTTCCAAAACTGGTGCTTGTGCTGAAATAATACTAGCATCTTGTGATGGAACAAATTGAATTTTTATCACCTTTGAATCAGGATCTGCACACCCTACTAGTAAAATACTAGCTAACAAAACTAAAACAAAACCAAAAATTTTTTTCATTTTCTCTCCTTCTATGATAATTTTGATTTTTATAATGATCTTTTTTCTTAAACAATCATTACAAAAACATTCTATCATAGATATCATTATAAATCAATAAAAAATATGTAATCCGTAAAAATACTATATATATAAAAAAACACCTTTCTATAAAAAGGTGTCAATTTTCAAACTAGTTGATTTAAAACAAAGATGGTGACCTTTACGGGATTCGAACCCGTGAATGCATGCGTGAAAGGCATGTGAGTTAAACCGCTTCTCCAAAAGGCCTATTTATAAAAATGGCGCCCCCAATAGGACTTGAACCTATGACCCCATGATTAACAGTCATGTGCTCTAACCAACTGAGCTACGGAGGCATTATTGTTAATTTAATAGAAAGGAGTTTGGCGATTTCCTACTTTCGCAGGCTAAAAAACCAACTATCATCAGCGTTAAAGTGCTTAACTTCTGTGTTCGAGATGGGAACAGGTGTATCCACTTTGCCATCATCA
>JAQUVC010000117.1 GCA_028693535.1 Bacilli bacterium | reverse complement strand
TCTATGAATCGATATTATGAGCTATTAAAAAATAATTTTCTTGATTTTAATCGAATTTTATTAGATAAATACCATCAATTACAATTAAATGAACTTGATGTGGTTATTTTAATGAAATTAAATAGCTGTTTGATTCAAGGAGCAAAATCAGTATCTTTTGATAGACTAGTATCAACGATGACAGCTACTGAAGAAGAGTGTAGTAACCATGTCATTGATTTGGTTAATAGAGGAATTATTACGATGGAACTTTCCAAAGAAACAGGAAAAGAGACCTATGGTTTGGATGAACTTTATCGTAAACTTAGTTTTATTATTGATGACGATGATGAAAAAGTAGATAAACAAGAACAAAAGCAGTGGATAAAAACGACAATCAATGATTTAGAGAGGGAATTTAAAAAGATTCTAACACCGTTAGAAATACAAATGGTTAATAAATGGTATATCGATTATCATTACCAATATGAAGAGGTTTGTGAAGCGTTATTAGAAACTCTGAAAATTAAAAATCGTGGGATGAGCTTTATGGATCGTTATTTATATAAGCAACAGAACAAGGCACAAGAAACGACAGAATGTAATGGTAACATCAAAGAGATGTTCAATAAGGTTTATAATGGACGTCAATGATGTTTTAACCATTCTTTCTTCTATGTATCCTGAGGCTCGTTGTGAATTGAATTATCAATCCAAATTTCAATTGCTGATTTCTGTAGTGTTATCAGCACAAACAACAGATCTTTTAGTAAATAAAGTTACAGAAGTTTTATTTTCCCAATATCCTCAAATGAGCGACTTAGCAAATGCAGATGTTAGCGAAGTGAAAGAAATCATCAAAACAATTGGACTTGCCAATACCAAAGCGCGCAATATCATTGCATTATCACAAAAATTACAAAATGATGGGCATCAAGAAGTTCCAAGTGATTATGATTATCTTATCACACTACCTGGAGTAGGCCGTAAAACTGCCAATGTGGTGCTAACAGAGGGGTTTCACATTCCCCGAATTGCTGTTGATACGCATGTGTTACGAGTATCAAATCGCTTAGGTTTTGTAACTAGCAATGATCCAATTGTTGTTGAAGAAAAACTAATGGATTTATACCCACAAGAAATGTGGCACCAAGTTCACTTACAATTATTATTCTTTGGTCGCTATTTTTGTAAAGCGAGAAATCCTCAGTGTGAAGATTGTCCATTTATTGCCATATGCCAATATAAAAACACATTAGGGTAACTAATGTGTATTTTTTATTTTGAAATTCAATTTTTTAGATACTTTTTTAACTCTTCATGATTAGGTGTTACAAAAACAGTTTTTTGGTTTGCGTAAAGGACAAAAGAACCTTTGGTACCAGGAACCTTTTTCACATTTCTAACAAGGGTATAATCCACTGCAACATTGCTTGAATAGCGGCTTTTTGAATAATAGGCAGCAATTTGAGCAGCAAGGTTGATCGTCTCAGGACTAGGATTATTGGCTTTTAAAATTGTGTGACTTCCAGGACTTCCTTGAACATGAAAAAAATAGTCGTTTTTACTCGCTAACTTATGCGTTAAATAGTTATTTTGTAAATTATTCTTACCCACTAAAATGATATTGTCATTGCTATCCTGATAGGTAGTAATATTTGGCTTAGTTATTTTTTTAACGTGAGCCCCTATTTTTTTAATCTTTAATTCTTCATAAATTTCTTTGATATCATTTGCTTTTGCAATGTTTAATTGTTCAAGTAAACAAATATAGTATTCGATATCTTGTTTAGTTGTTTCCATTTGTGCTTCAAGATGAACAATGGTTCTTTTTGCTTTTTTATATTTGTTGAAGATGCTTTCTAGATTTTTTGTTGGCGTTAATAAAGGATCAAGCTTAATGGTATAAGGTAAACCATTCAAATAAAAATCATCAACAGTAATTTCTAAGTCCCCTTTATTAACCTTATGTAGGTAGGTGGCAAGTAGATTACCCGTTTTTTCATATTCAAGATGATTAATTGCATCTTCATATTCTTTTTCCTGTTTTGCTAATTTAGTCTTGCTCTTGTTGATTTCTTTTTTTAAATGATTTTCTAAAAATGTTTGTTCACTATTAAAACTATTAAAGTTTTTTAAATTAATATAGAAAAATTCAAGCATCTCTGATAAAGAAGCAAAAGTAGTTGTTTTTGCGTGCAAGTGAATCAATGGAAAACAGTAAAAATACGACTTGTTATTGACTTCCATAATCGTAGGTTTTATTTGTTGGTTGATGATATCTTGATTTTCATGGTAGGCCATTTCGGTAAAAGTAAGATTACTCACACCTTCAAAGTTGTTTTGTTCTAGCGATCCTTTTTGGAGGAAAGGGTTCAATTTTCCTAAAGAAAGATAATGATAGCTAGTTTTTGGAATAATGATTCGTTTTTCTTCTTCGTTGGGAAGATTTCTTTTGTAAGACTCGATAATGATGTCTTCTGCGTTGGTAAGAATGATATTGGCATTGCGACCATATATTTCAAAATATAATTTGAACGTTTCTTGATAGCCCAATTCATCAAAGTGAATCACCTCAAATACTGTTAAGCGGTCATTGTTTATTTGCAATAGTGAATTGATGATGCTATTTTCTAATTTTGCTTTTAATTGATTGTAAAACAAACTAGTTTTTTTCGAAGCCATATATTCACTTTTAGTCATTCTCAAATGAGGGGAATTATTATTCGCACTAATCAAAATGTTTTTACGATTTGATAGTGATAAAATAAAGTCGGTATCATTAATCAGCAATACTTTATTGATACGACAACCCTCGACATTAGGTTTTAGTTCCATAAGTAGATGATGTAAAAAAACGCCATCTATATTCATTATTATCACCCCATATTTATTTTAACACAATCTAATCATAAACACAAACCAAATTGAAAACGTGTTTATTGAATGTTCGTCTTGTTTTCCACAAATATGTCTTTCCTTTTTGCTAATTTAGTAGTATAATATGCTTAAATTAAATGAGGTATTTTATGAAGCTTGATGACAAAGGATTATTGGTAGTCATATCAGGTCCATCTGGAGTTGGTAAAGGAACAATAAGAAGTGCTTTATTCGAGATGGAAGGGCATGATCTTGTTTATTCTATTTCTCTAACAACAAGAAAACCGCGAAGTGATGAAATCAATGGTCGTGAGTATTGGTTTATTAGCAAAGAAGAGTTTGAACAAAAAATCAAAGATAATAAGATGCTTGAATATGCAGAGTTTGTAGGTAATTACTATGGAACGCTACTTGACACGGTTGAAGAGCAACTAAAGGTTGGAAAAGAAGTCG
>JAQUVC010000116.1 GCA_028693535.1 Bacilli bacterium | reverse complement strand
TATTTGCTAAATTAAGCAATTTGGCAGCAACGATGATCAATACTGTCCTAGCAGATTTAGAACAAGGCACCAGCATTGCGACACCACAAAATGAAGATGAGGTCACATTTGCTTATAATCTAACGAAGGAAGATGAAAAAATCGATTTTAGTAAGCATGCTCGTCAAGTTTTTAATCAAATTCGTGGGTTATCTTCGAATCCTGGTGGATATTTCGTTATTGATAATCAAACAATAAAGGTGTATAATAGTGTAGTAAGCCATAGACATCACAATGGTGATATTGGACAAATCATTGCCATTGATAAACATAGTTTTGACATTAGTTGTGGTGAAGATAGTAGTATTTCCATTCTTGAAATACAATTGCCATCAAAGAATAGAATGAGCGCTCGTGACTTTATCAACGGGCAAGGAAGAAAGATGTTACAAATCAATAAAAAAGTAGGAGAGTAGTTATGAAAGAAAAGATTTATTTTTCCCGTGATGAAATGTTTGAAATGAATCGTGATCTGTTATTAGAACGTGGTGTTACCATTGAAGATGTTGCCGCCATTGCTTTTCGGCAACAATCAAAATATAATCCTAACATTTGCATGAAAACTTGTATTGAGAGTGTAGAAAAGATTTTATCTTATCGTGATATCTTTCATATTGTTCAATTAAGCGTAGAAATTGACCGTTTGTGTGAAGAAGGTAAATTGCGTTCACCAATGCAAGAAATTATTCGTGCTGATTTGGGTATGTTTGGTATTGATGAAATTTTCGGCTTGAATATTGCTGCGATGTACGGTGTGATTGGTCAAACCAATTTTGGTGACATAGATGTCAATAAACCAGGGATTGTAAAAGAATTAAATGATCATGGAAAAGGAACCAATGAGCGTTGTCACACGTTCTTGGATGATGTTGTAGGGGCATTGGCTGCCGCTGCTTCAACAAGAGTAGCACAAATTACAAGCGAGGAAACTGCTAAAAAGGATCCTCATTATGAACCAATCAAATTCGATTTATAAAAAATAGAGGTGTAGTATGGAACAAAAGAAGTTAACCAAAGGCAAATTGCTTAATGTCTTTGGCAATCTAGATGATGTCGGTTATGCCAATTCATTGGTACGTGAGTATAACCGAGAAGACATCAAAGCAGGTAAAATGCGAATCAAAGAATGGGATTATTATTTTGTTGGGAATAATTTTTATGGAATTGCCTTAACAATTGCTGATAATTCTTATATGGGGATGGGTAGCGTATCGGTACTTGATTTCCGGGATGGATTTTGGAAAACAAAAAGCTCGATGATATTGTTTCCTATGGGAAAAACAAATCTACCAGCGACATCTAAAACTGGTGATTGCCATTTTAAAAAAGGAAATATGGAAATATCCTTTTTCAATGATGGCACTAAAAGAAGATTATTAGCAAAAGTAAAAAATTATTTACCAGGGCAAGATTTTAATTGTGATATCATGTTAAAAGAAGAACCAGAAGATTCAATGGTAATCGCAACACCATTCTTGAAGAAAAAGTATTTTTACTATAATCAAAAGATAAATTGCTTAAAAGCTGATGGACAAGCAAGTCTAGGCGATAAGATATATAGCTTTAAAACGGATGATTCCTTTGGCGTACTTGATTGGGGACGTGGTGTTTGGACATATAAAAACACATGGTATTGGGCTTCGATGTCTGGGAAAGTGAATGGTGTTCCAGTGGGCTTTAATCTAGGATATGGATTTGGTGATACGAAAAATGCCACAGAAAACATGATTTTCTATGATGGGAAGGCATATAAAACGGAGCAAGTAACATTTAGAATTCCAACGGACGCTAAAAGTAAAGAAGTATTCATGAATGAATGGCAATTTACTTCCAGCGATAAAAAAGTTGAATTAAAATTCAAGCCAATCCTTGATCGTCATGATGACACCAATTTGTTAGTCTTAAAATCATTGCAACATCAAGTATTTGGTCGCTTTACAGGAACACTTATCTGTGGCGAAAAAACAATCATGATTAAAAACATGTTAGGCTTTGCTGAAAAAGTTCATAATTGTTGGTAAAACTCTAGCCTTAGATTGCTAGAGTTTTTTAATTTTCATAAAAAAAATAGAGATAATCTCTATTTTTCATGTGTTGCGATTAAGCCTTTTGTTTTTTTCTGCCAAAGGCCTTTAAGCAATAGTTTTCCTGTTCTTACTTTTTGAATGATTTCTTCATACTCATTCAGAAAAGATTCTTCTAATATCATAGCTTCTTGGGAAAGATGATAGAATTCCTGTGGTGTCGCATTTGCTTTTCGTAAAGCAGCTTCTTTTGCAAACAAATCTCTTTGAATATGATTGCGTTTGATTAGATAGATATCTTTCTCTACATATCCAGAATAAATGGCTCTAAATAAGTATTCATATCGTAACCAATAAGCAAGAGAATGAGCTTCATCAGCAAATAAGGGAGCAACAAGATGATTAAAATATACAGGTTTATAGATCGCTAAGCAAGGAGTTGAGGAACCTGTAAGCCAAATTGTTGGCATCACCTCCTTAATATCTACAACCATACTACCAGTTGTGTGGTCACCTAGTAGTGATTGATGCATACAAATGCTACCAACACTTCCTTTTGTGTATAATTTATCAATATTGCCGTTGTGACTTTGCAAGATAGCAATCATTTTTTCGATGTTTAATTCTTGTTGCAAACGTGTTTTTCCTGAACGTTCACGCAGTTTACTTTTTGAAAAAGTTGTGAAAAGGAAATCGCTATGTTTTTGTTTGAAGTTATCTTCTGTAATCGATAACCGATTGCTAATATTACCCGAAGTGATTAGTTTTTTAATTTTATATTCTTTCCCAACGGTTTCTAAAATGAAAGCTTCGCTTGGATCAGCAATCAAATAAGAGTTATCATAAAAGAACTGCTTATCGTAGCCACAATTTCCTCCCTGACCATGCGTTTGAAGTAGGTTAGTAATAACATCAATCGCTTCAGGAGCAGATTTTGCTCTTTCTAGCGCTAACCTTAGAAAATCCATTCCAATCAGCGATGGTTTTTTATTTTTCTTTTTTGTAAAGACAGCCTCATTACCAATGACTAAATGGTACTCATTGATTCCCATTTCTGCTCCCCATATCCAACTAGGTTTTACCAAAATATTGGCATAACTATGATTGACCTCTGGGATATCAATATAGGTACAGGTAAGAGTTTTATTTTGGTTGTCTTTGGCTTTGTTTAGAATAACAAGATTAGGTTCATTGGCACTACGATCACTATTTTTTCCAAAAATAGTGAAGTGTTTATTTTTTTGGTATAA
>JAQUVC010000017.1:1545-15522 GCA_028693535.1 Bacilli bacterium | reverse complement strand
ATAAATTGAAAAAGAGGCAAAAACCTCTTTTTTTATTTTAATATTGAACTTATAGGGAAATAGGAATATAATATTTGTTAGTTTAAGAATGTGAGTAGGTGAAGTATGTATAGTAAATATCATGGATGTGGAAATGATTTTATTGTTGGAATATATGATGAAAATATTGATTACGCCAAATTTTCCAAAAAAATATGCGATCGTCATACAGGAATTGGTGCTGATGGATTGTTGATTGCAAGAATTGATGAAGAGAAAGAGATAGAAATGTTGTTTTATAATGCTGATGGTTCACGAGCACCAATGTGTGGGAATGGAATTAGATGCTTTGCTTACTTTTGTCTTCAAGAAAAATTGATTGATAGTGAAGAGTTTGAAGTGAATACCTTAGCAGGGAAAATGGGAATAAAAGTTTTATCAAGAGAGCCTTTTATAGGCAAAATCAATTTAGGAAGACCAATTTTTAGTAGCAAAGTGTTGGATATCAATACCAATAAAGAGACTTTTTTAAATGAAATTATTATGGTTAATGGGTGGAGAATAAAAGTAGATGCAGTCTTTATGGCAACACATCATTTAGTGGTAATCGTTGAAGATTTAGAAGAAGTAATCAATAGTGATTTGGGTGAGAAGTTAGCGAAACATAAAATATTTACAAAGGGAATCAATGTAAATTTTGTACAAGTCATAGACAACAACAGAATAATAATGAAAACCTATGAAAGGGGAGTTGGGTGGACTTTAGCTTGTGGGACAGGAGCTTCTGCCAGTTTTGTGATTCTTCATCAAAAAGGGTTGTGCGAAGATGAACTAACGGTGCAATTAGAGTTGGGTGAATTGAAAATTAGATATAACGATAATAAAGAAGTCCTGATGGAAGGACCTGCGGTTTGGATCGCTCGCAATATTGAAGTAAACCAAAACAATGTGTAATATCTCTGAAATCGTTTTAGATTGAAAAAAGAAAAATATTGTGGTATAATGTTTAAGGTTAACACTAAGGAGGAAAATCAAATGAGTAAAATAGCAATCATTTCCGATGTTAATGCTGGACTGGATTATTTGGGTTATGATCCTGAAATTCCAGTTTTAAGATCAATCATCAATTTCGGTGATGAGCATTACATCGACGGAATAGCTATCAAAGCAGATGAATTTTATGCTAGATTAAAGGCAAATGATTCTGTGATTCCTTCAACAAGCGCTCCAACAGTTGGAGAAGCGATGGAATTATTAGAAAAATTAATTGAAGAAAAGTATACAGATGTTATTATGTATTCAATTTCTTATCAATTAAGTTCTATTGGGCAAATGGTAGAAACACTACGAGAAGAATATGAAGATAAAATAAAAATTCATGTAGTAGATACAAAAACAGCAACATATTTACAAGGCTATATTGCTGTTACAGCGAAAGAAATGGTTAAGCAGGGAAAAACAGTGCAAGAGATATTAGATTATTCCCAATATTTAATTGATCATATGCATGCTTATTTTGTTGTTGATAACTTAACTTATTTGGTTAAAAACGGTCGTTTAAGTGGGGCTGCGGGATTCATGGGTAACATGCTTAAGATTAAGCCTATTTTAGAAATGAATAAAGAAGGTAAAATAGTAAGCAAAGAAAAAGTAAAAACACATCGCAAAGCAGTTGAAAGAGCTTTGGAAATGTTTTTAAATGAAGTAAAAGATGCTAAAAAAGTGAAGATTTTAGTTTTTCACACACTTAGAGAAGAAGATGCAAAGGAAATCGTTAAACACTTAACGGATGTATGTCCAAACGCGTTGCCGATTGAACTACATATGGTAACCCCAGCAGTGGGAGCACACATTGGATGTGGAATCTTAGGTTTTGGCTATTTTATATTAGAAAAATAAATAATAAAATAAAGGAGAATGAATATGGCATTGGTAAACATGAAAAAAATGCTTGAAAAAGCAAAAACAGAGAAATATGCTGTTGGACAATTCAATATTAATAATCTTGAATGGACAAAAACAATTCTGACTGTTTCAGAAGAAATGAATTCACCAGTAATTCTTGGTGTATCAGAAGGTGCAGCACGTTACATGGGTGGGTTTAACACAGTTGTTGGTATGGTTAAAGGATTAATGAAGGATTTAGGAATCACTGTGGATGTTGCAATTCACCTAGATCATGGATCTTCTTTTGAAAATTGTAAAAAGGCAATTGATGCAGGATTTACATCTGTTATGATTGATGGTTCCCATCATCCATTAGATGAAAATATTAAAATGACAAAAGAAGTGGTTGATTATGCTCATGCAAGACACGTTAGTGTTGAAGCTGAGTTGGGAACTGTTGGTGGTCAAGAAGATGATGTTGTAGGAAAAGGAATTCAATATGCTGATGTTAATGAATGTGTTCGTTTGGTTAAAGAAGCCGAAATTGATGCATTAGCACCTGCTTTAGGAAGCGTTCATGGACCTTATAAAGGCGAACCAAAACTTGGCTTTAAAGAAATGTTAGAAATTAAAGAAGCAATAAACAAGCCATTAGTATTACATGGAGGAACTGGAATCCCCGATGAAATGATTCAAAATGCAATTAGTCGTGGAACTTGTAAAATAAATGTTAATACAGAGTGCCAATTAGCGTTTGCTCGTGAATTGAGAAAATTATTAGGAAACCCTGAATTTAAAGAATATGATCCAAGAAAAATTCTTGGTCCAGCTGCAAAAGGAATTGCTGCAGCGGTTAAAGAAAAAATTAGTGTGTTTGGATCTGCTGATAAAGCTGAAAAATAAAATTTATGGTAGATTAACGTCTACCATTTTTATAAGTTAAAACAAGATAAGCAAATAAGATGGTGGTAAATTTGATAAAATGCTTGATTTGTAATGAAGAAATAAAAAACAACAGTATTTGCAATCAATGTGATAATAGCAATTTGGCTGTTTTTGAAAAAAACAAGATTTTATATAAAGGGAAAAAATACAATCGAAGAACATGGTATCTTTTTCTAACATCTTATACAAAAATAGGAAAAGAAGAAATTATCGCTAAACACACAAGAGAGAACATATCATATGCCTATCTTTACGATATTTTTATTGGTAATAGTCAGAAGTACACTTTTCTAGGCTTGCTTTTACCTAGCATTGTGTTTTTTGTAATTGCTTGGATAAATATTATTGTTGGCTCAATAATACTGAATAACAACGATTTTATTGTGGATGGATCAGTGTATAATATGAAATATTTCTTTTATTTTTTAGGGGTACTTTATTTTTTGTTTTTTGTTATTACTTTTTACTTGTGGGCAATCAAGAAGCAAAAGTGCTATCTTGCTAAAGTTAGAGGGCAAACAAGGTATGTCCATATAACAAAAGAAAAATATTGTGTAATTATAAAGACATTTGAAACACTAAAAAATAAAGATGAATAAGGAGATTTTAAGAATGAAAAAGATATTTGTATTAATAATAGCAATAATAAGTGTCTTCCTGTTGAGTGGATGTAGATATGAAACAGACATGGCAACAGTAAAAAACTTAACCCAAGAAGATATATTTAAACAAAAGGAAGAAAAATACTTTGTTTTCTTTTATGTTGATGGTTGTACAGGATGTGAAGAAACAAAACCTTATATCATTAATTATTATAATCTTGTTAAAGATGATAATAGCAAACGTCAAATTTTTGGAGTTAATTTGAGTAATCCCAAAAACAAGCAAATATACGTAAAATATTCAGGAACAGGAGGCCAAGGAACCGATGGAACCTTTTATATTGATGGCGTTACAAATTGGGACGAACTAAAAATTGGAACAACACCTTCAATGATTTCTATTTATATTAGTAAAGATGGTGAAAAAACAGCAAAATATGTTGCTCAAGGCAAGGATGCAATTGTTGAAGCATTAGAAAAACAACTTAGCTAAAATAAAAGATCAAGTTTATTTTAATTAGACTTGATCTTTTTTATTTTTATTTCATTAGATTTTCAAATACTGTTTTTATGGTTATCGTTGTTATTGTACTATAAGCAGCAACAACAACACCATCCTTAATATGTAAAACACGAGGAACAGCAGTTATAGAAAGTTCCCCAATACTAGAAACTCCAATTGTGTTTTCTTCTCCAGAAGTATTAAAATTACTATTCATGCTTCGATGTACGGCATATAGCGGTACTGAAGAGGGGTTTAATTTTGTGTAATGATCATACTGGATCAAAATAGGCTTAACAGAATTACAGCCAGGGCATCCTGTTTTCAAAAAGAAAACATAATATTCTGAATCGGTTTTGTTAAAAACATCATCCCATAAAATATAGTTAAACGAGCCCTTAATTCTTACTTCAACAAGTTTGGAATCACCGGTTTCGTTAAAAATGTTCATAGAATAATCACCTGGTAAATAGATGCTAAAGAAATCATAACTAAACATAAAGAATTCAGAACCATCTGAATAATGTGAACCAGCACGAAAACTTTCATTAACACCATTACCAACAAAAGTAAAATTAGTTGGAATAAAATCAATTGGTACCGAAAAGTCTTGTGGGTTTTCTACGACAAAATTAATTACTTCAATATTTTTAATCCGTTCCATTTCTTGATTAAAGAAGTCAGCAATAGGAACTGGGCCTACGTAATAAGATGTAATGACATTGTTTTCAACAATTAGTAACGTAGGAGTATACATTTTTGCGTTATTGATTAAATCTTCATAGTTATCAATTCCGATTAGATCCTCATTTTCTCCTATTGAGGAAGGGCCTCCATCGATTACATAAAAATTGTTTTTATAGATTGAATCATAGGTAAGGATAAAGTCATTGAATCGATAGGAATCAGGTTTTAAGGTTTCACAACCGCTACAACCATCTCTTGTAACGAGAACATAAAAGAAAGTATCTTTTTTTGAGAAAATTTGTTCTTTTGTGATATGGTTAAATGTTTTATTATAACCAACAACAGAGATTTCATAGCTATAAAATTCACTTTCGCTATAAGCAAGTTTTAATACATATTTTCCTGGGAAGTAGTCCATAAAGAAGTCATCAGGTAGACGAATGCTCTTGCCATCTTGGAAAGGTCGAATATCTGACCACTCTTTGTAAAAATCATCACCAGTAATGTTCATAAAAGTAATTTCTTTTTTTGGATTTAATATAATTTCTGCAGGGGTTTCCTTGTCAAACACATAGCTGTTATTTGGCTTTACACAACCCGTACCAATGAATGTAAGTATTAACAATAATAAAATGATATATTTTTTCATTTTTCCTCCTTAAATTAGATGTGTGCAATAAACTCAATTTCAATTAGTGAGTCTTTTGGTAATTTTGATACTTCAATCGTCGACCTAGCGGGGCGATGATCACCAAAAAAGCCAGCATATATTTCATTAACTATGGAAAAATTATTCATATCAGATAAGAATATCGTTGTTTTCACAACATTATTTTTATTACTTCCACTAGCATCAAGAATAGCAGAAATATTATTTAATATTTGTTTTGTTTGATCACTAATACCGGTTTTCATTAGTCCTGTTCGGGGATCAATTGGTAATTGACCAGAGCCAAAGATAAAACGATCTAGTTTGATTGCTTGTGAATATGGTCCAACAGCAGCTGGAGCATTTGATGTTTTAATAATTTCCATAGAAACCTCCTAATAAATGCTTTAAACATTATACCACAATATAACAAACACATGCACTATTTTTGCAAAAAAAAATAAACTTGTTCTTAACAATTACGCTTTTGTATGATATAATAACAAATGATAATGATAAATAATAATTATTTTGAAAGGAGAAACTCAATTAATTTTTGGGTTGAAATATCTATGAAGAAAAAAGCCTTTTTATTATTGCTCTTTTTAGCAGTTTTTTTAACGGGGTGTGCGAATACAAAAGCTGAAGACGTTTTTCGTTTTGAAGCACATGAGGTAAGCCTAACCATTGGTGAAACAAGAGAACTTAAAGTAATCTTAGGAGGTGTTAGCCCCAAAGAAGAGATTGTTTATATTGTTGGAAATTCTTCCATTATAGGTTATGAAGATAATATGCTATCAGCCTTATCTGAAGGATCAACAAAATTAACTGCTTATGTAAAAAGTGAACCATTGACACGTGCCGTTGTTAATGTTAGCGTAACAAAAGAAACACTTTCTTCTTTAAGAATTAATGGGGCAACATCAATGTTGATTGGGGAAAATGCTACATTCACTGCTGAAGTAACCCCAAGTCACCTTTCAAATAAAGTTATTTGGAAGTCATCTGATAATAAAGTGGCAACAATTGATACAAATGGTAAATTAACAGCGATCAAAGCAGGAAATGTAACAATATCTGCTACTTCTGAATATGATCGAACAATAGTTGCGATAAAAAATGTTGAAGTTAAATATCATGATGCAACAAATATTGATATTGAATTTACTAGTGGTGAAGTAATAATAATTCTTTCTGAAACGGCTAAAGTCAAAGCAACAGTTTCTCCAGCACTAGCCAATCCTAACTACACATGGACAACAAGCGATGCAAAAACAGTTGCCATTGATGAAAGTGGTAATTTAACTGCTGTTGCTGTTGGAAATGCTACAATTACTGCAACAAGCGTAGATGGTTTGGTAAGTGATACGATAGAAATAACTGTTACTTGGGCAGAAGCAACGGCGATAACTGTGAAAGAAGTAACAACGGATATATATGTTAACGATACATTTAAAATTGAAGCAATAGTAGCCCCAGCGAATGCCAATCAAGAAGTTCAAGTTTCTTTGAGCAATGAACAACTAGCAAGTATATCAAATAATGTAATCACATTTATTGCTGATGGAACGCTAGAAGTTACGATTAAAACTGCTGATGGAAAAGTTGAGAAGAAAATAATGATAGTTATTAAGCCAATTCCAGCGCCTACTGACATTGAATTTAAGACAGCTGATGGTGAGACAACTTTTGATGAGAAGCAAAGTAACATTGCCTTAATAATTGAAGTAAAACCAGAGCATGCTCTTCAAGAATATGATATTATAAGTAGCGATGAAAATGTAGCTACAGTAACAGCAAAAGGGAACGGATATGTTTTAAATACAAAAAATCCGGGAACAGTAACCATAACAGTTACATCTAAAGTTAATCCAGAGCTGAAAAAGAGTATAACGATTACAGTTAATGCTATTGAATAAAGAAAAGAAAACACCAGCAAAAACTGGTGTTTTTAAATCGGTAACAATATTGTAATTATTTTAAGAAAGTGATAAAATAATAATGGTGAAAAATATGTATGATGTAATAGTGGTAGGTGGTGGTCATGCTGGAGTTGAAGCAGCATTAGCTAGTGCCAGATTTAAAAATAAAACATTATTAATTGTTGGTAATAAAGAAATGATTGCTAGTATGCCATGCAATCCTTCCATAGGTGGGCCTGCGAAAGGGATTATTGTTCGTGAGATAGATGCCCTGGGTGGTGAAATGGCAAAAGCGACAGATAAGACATTGCTGCAAATAAAAATGTTAAATATATCCAAAGGACCAGCAGTAAGAGCATTACGTGCACAATCAGATAAAGTTTTATATCCAAAATACATGCAAGATGTAATTGCTAAACAAGATAATTTGGATGTTAGAGAGATTTATGTAGAACGATTAATCATTGTTGATAATAGAGTAATCGGTGTAGGCTTGGAAAACAATGAACAAATAACAGCAAAAGCTGTGATTATTGCTAGTGGAACATATCTTGATTCTCGGGTTTTAGTAGGGCATAAATTTTGGCAAAGTGGACCTGATAATCAAAAAACAACATCTAAATTATCGCAATGTTTAAAAGAAATAGGGTTTAAACTAATTAGATTAAAAACAGGAACACCACCGCGAATTAAAAAAAACACGGTTGATTTTTCTAAGACAGTAGCCCAACCTGGTGATGATGCTTTATTGCGATTTAGTGAAACCACAGATTATAGCGAAATAATGCCTTATGTAAAACAAGAAAAATGTTATTTAACATATACAACAGAAGCGACACATCAATTGATTCATGATAATTTAGGATTATCAAGCATGTATGGT
This sequence comes from Bacilli bacterium, assembly GCA_028693535.1. Lineage (GTDB taxonomy): Bacteria > Bacillota_I > Bacilli_A > ML615J-28 > CAG-698 > JAAYBG01. The sequence goes on along the minus strand of JAQUVC010000017.1, from coordinate 7,466 downwards.
GGGGTTATCGAGGGCGTGGGTCCAAGATATTGTCCATCAATCGAAGCTAAAATTGTTCGCTTTGCTGATAAAAACAGGCATCAGATTTTTTTGGAACCTGAAAGTCTAGAAATTGATGAAATTTATGTTCAAGGTTTTTCAACAAGCCTTCCCCATGAATTACAAATTGAAATGATTCATACGATTCCAGGATTAGAAAAGGCAGAGATTGCAAAATATGCATATGCTATTGAATATGATGCAATCGATCCATTACAATTAAAAGCAAGTTTGGAGTCTAAACGAATTGAGTATTTATATTTTGCGGGGCAAGTAAATGGCACTAGTGGTTATGAAGAAGCTGCTTGTCAAGGATTAATGGCAGGAATTAATGCAAGTTTAAAACTGGCTGATAAAGATCCACTTATTTTAAGAAGAGATGAAGCATATATAGGAGTATTAATTGATGATATCATTACTAAGGGAGTAGAAGATCCATATCGCCTTCTTACCTCAAGAGCAGAATTTAGATTGCTTTTACGTCATGATAACGCAGAAGAAAGACTGATAAAATATGGTTACAAAATTGGTTTGATAGATCAAGAAAGATACCAAAAATTCTTATTGAAACGGCAAAAAATCGATGAGTTAAAAGAGTTGTTGGATGAAACGGTTATTTATCCCAAAAAAGATATGAATGATTACTTACTAGCAAATGGAAAATCAGTAATAAATGAAAAAATAAATGGAAACGAATTTTTACGGCGTCCAGAAATAAATTTTACTGACATAGAATATGCAATTAAAAAAGAACTTCCATATTTAAATGATGTAAAAGAACAAGTAACAATAGAAGTGAAATATGCAGGCTATATTAACAAAGAATACAAAGAAGCTAAAAAAATGGTAACGATGGAAACAAGAAAGATACCAGAAGGAATTGACTATAATAAAATAACGAATTTAGCTTTCGAAGCAAAAGAAAAATTAGAGAAAGTAAGACCAGCGACGATAGCACAAGCATCACGAATCAGTGGCGTGAATCCTAGCGATATCACAATGTTGCTTGTTTATTTAGAGGCTCACCATGAATAGTTATCTAGATAAATTTAACCTTAGCGATGGGCAAAAGCAAAAATTCAACCAATATTATCAATTTCTAATTGTTGAAAATAAAAAAATTAACTTAACATCTATTGTTGAGGAAGATGAAGTTTATAGCAAACATTTTTATGATTCGCTGTCGATAATAGAATTAATTACAGATTTACAAAATAAAAGCATTTGTGATATTGGTAGCGGAGCAGGGTTCCCTAGTATTCCTTTAAAAATATTAGTACCAACCCTAAAAGTTACTATTATTGAGCCAACATTAAAAAGGGTTAGATTTTTACAGCAATTGTGTGATATACTTAAACTAACAGAAATAAATATTATTAATGATCGTGCGGAAAACATAATTGGTAACTACCGTGAAGCTTTTGATGTGGTTGTAGCCCGTGCTGTTGCTAATTTGCCAGTCATTTTAGAACTTGCAATTCCCTTCATTAAGGTAGAAGGTAGTTTTATTGCCTATAAAGGACAGTCTTATTCTAGCGAAATAGCATTAGCTCAAACATGTTTAACAACACTTGAAGTGAGTTTAAAGACAACATATCAATATGAATTACCAGCAAATATGGGATCACGAGTTTTACTCGAATTTACAAAAGCAAAAGTTACTAAGATAAGATATCCACGCAAATATGCAGATATAAAAAAGAAACCATTATAGTGAGGACAATTAAATGGGAACGATAATCGCTATTGCTAACCAAAAAGGTGGTGTAGGTAAAACCACAACAGCAATCAACCTTGGTGCAGCTCTTGCTCGCGAGCAAAAGAAAACATTGTTAATTGATTTAGATGAACAAGCAAATGCAACAATTGGAATAGGAATTCCAAGAGAAAGTGTTACAATTAGTTCTTTTGAAATACTTACACTTAAGATGGATATAAAAGAAGCAATATGCAATACTAAAGATTCGTATTTGGACATCGTCCCATCTTCAAACAAATTATCTAGTATTGAGGAAACTCTTTATGGATGTGAAGAAAAAGAACAAAATCTAATGCGAAGAGTAGAGCCAATTAAAGATTTTTATGATTACATTTTGCTTGATTGTCCTCCATCTTTAGGTATTGTAATTGATAACGCTTTGTTTGTTAGCGATTCAGTAATTATTCCCGTTGAATGTGAGTTTTTTGCATATGATGCACTAACACAGATGGTCAACAAAATAAACCAAGTGCAAAAAGCAAAAAATAAAATAAAAAAAACATTAACAATTGAAGGTGTTCTACTAACAAAATTGGATAATCGTAATGTTTTTGGTTACAAAATAATTGATAAAGTAAAAGAACTTTTTCCAACAAAAACGTTTAAAACGATTATCAATCGTTCTAGTCACTTACAAGAAGCACCAATGCATGGGAAGACAGTAATTGATTTTGCTTACAATTCTCGAGGTAGCAAAGAATACCGAGAGCTTGCTAAAGAAATAATAAATAATCATGAGGTGAAATAATATGTGGGATAAAATAGTAGAATTTATAAACGCATCAACAAAACCGCTTATCGAAACCGCAATATTAATCGGAGTAGCATTTGTTTTGTTTGTGTTAATTGCTATTGTAGGGAATAAAATTATTAAAAGGCAAAGAAATAAGAAGAAGAAGGCAATGACACTAACGAAAATGATTCAGAGTATTCTTCGCTATACAATCTTAATATTAGCAATTATTGTTATATTAAGCTTTTGGGGAGTCCAAGTTGGACCCATTTTAGCTGGTGCAGGTATCATTGGAATCGTGATTGGTTTTGGTGCACAAGACTTGATTAAAGATTTACTTAGTGGATTCAGTATCATTTTTGAAAACTATTATGATGTTGATGATGTTGTTGAGATCAAAGGATTTAAAGGAAGAGTGTTGGATATTGGTTTAAAATCAACAAAATTGATTAATTGGAAAAATGAAATTAAGGTATTTACCAATGGAGATATAAAAGATGTTACTAATTTTTCTAAAAATCCTTCCGTAGGGGTTGTTGATATAGCGATTAGTTACAATGAAAATTTAGATCAAGTAATCAGCTTACTCGAAGAACAATTAGTTGTCATAAAAGATTTGTTTCCACAAGTGATAGAAGGGCCAAATGTAATTGGTGTAGTTAACTTTGCAGATAATGCGATTATAATTAGAATCACAGTTAAAACAGAGTCAGAACAACATTATGGTGTTGAGCGAGCAATCAGAAAGCACGTAAAAGAAGTGTTTGATGAGAACGGTATAGCAATACCATTCCCACAATTGGTAGTTTATAATGGCAATAATAAAAACTGATTATGCCGATGGTGATATTTTAGAGTTTAAAAAACCTCACCCCTGTGGAGGCAAAACATGGAAAATAATTCGTGCAGGTGTAGATTGTAAATTGGAATGTGAAACATGCAAACGAATTGTTATTATGCCAAGAATAGAGATAAGCAAAAGAATAAAAAAAGTAATCAATTCTAGATAACAACTCTAGAATTGATTTTTATGTGTGAATAAACAAGAAAGAAGGTTTCTAATGGTAAAAAAGTTTATTAAATACTATCGTCCACATTTAAAATTGTTCGTTTTAGATATGGTATGTGCGCTAACAATATCTTTGATTGATTTACTATTTCCAATGGTTACAAGTAGAGTGTTAAGAGAATATATTCCTAGCGGAGCAATAAGGACCATCTTTATAATAGGAATAGTGCTGCTTGTTTTTTATGGAATTAGATTTATACTGTCATATATTATTGGTTATTATGGCCATATCATGGGAATAAGATTAGAAACTGATATGCGAACAGATCTATTCAAAAAATTTCAAACAATGGATTATCAATTTTTTGATGATAAAAAAACAGGAGAATTGATGACGAACTTAACAACTCATTTACATGATGTTTCTGAGATGAGTCATCATGCACCTGAAGATTTGTTTATTTCTTTCTTAATGTTGGTAGGAAGTTTTACTTATTTGATGTTTGTAAATGCCTATTTAACATTAATTGTTTTTATATTTTTATCATTTTTAATTATTTATTCCGTATCTCGACGCAATAAAATGATGAAGGGATTTCGCAATGCACGTAATGCTCAAGGAGAATTAAACGCAGAAGTAGAAAGCAGTATTAGTGGAATAAGACTAACCAAGGCGTTTCATAACGAAGATTACGAAGAGAAAAAATTTGAGAAAATAAATACATTATATAAAACAGCGCGTTCGGAAACCTTTCGTCAAATAGGACTATTTGGTTCAGGAAATGATTTTTTCATTAACTTAGCAAATTTAGCACTACTTGTTTTTGGAGGATACTTTGTTTATCGTAAATGGATCGATTACATTGATTTGACAACCTATTTTCTATATGTAAATTTTTTAATTAAGCCGATTTCTCGATTAACGAATTCAATGGAGCAATTGCAACAGGGGTTTTCAGGAATCGAAAAGTTTTATAATATTATGAACATAAACCCGAGAATTGTAAGTCCTGAAAATGGCATAATTAAAGATGATTTTGTAGGAAATGTTGATTTTATTGATGTTAAATTTAGTTATAATCAAAATGATAGTCAATATGTACTGACAAATTTTACTTTAAACATTCCTGCTGGTAAAAAGGTAGCATTGGTAGGAGAAACAGGGGTAGGCAAAACAACAATATCAAAATTAATTCCTCGCTTTTATGATGTTGAAGCAGGACAAATAAAAATTGACGGAATTGATGTGCGAGATTATAACCTATTTCATCTTCGTGAAGCGATTGGTCATGTCCAACAAGATGTTTTTATCTTTTATGGGACAATCAAAGAAAACATTATTTATGGGAAACCTAATGCAACGATGGAAGAAGTTATATCAGCAGCAAAAAGCGCAAGAATTCACGATTTTATTATGACACTTGAAAATGGATATGAGACATTGACAGGAGAAAGAGGAATCAGATTGTCGGGAGGACAACAACAAAGAATAGCGATAGCTAGACTATTCTTAAAAAATCCTAAGATTTTAATTTTGGATGAAGCAACATCTTCGCTTGACAATATCACAGAAACCCTGATTCAAAAATCATTTGATGAATTATCGAAAGGGAAAACAACAATTGTGATTGCCCATCGTTTAACAACGATAAAAAATGCTGATGAAATAATCGTAATTGGTAAGAATGGAATCATAGAGCGAGGTAAGCATGCGGAATTGATGAACAATAATGGATATTATGCATCTTTGTACCATTCTAGTATTACAATATAAACGAACTCGTGATAGTTTATTCATCACGAGTTTTTATTTTTAAAAATGAAACGTTTTCATTAAAAAATGTTTTGACATACCATGAGATAATGTTATAATGGTTGCATACAAAAAAATAGGTTGAATTTAAAAGAGAAAAGAAAAGAATTCTTTTTGAGCATAAATTTAAATGAAACCTAATTAATTAGGTTTTTTTGTTACTAATCCAGGATGAATTTTATTTAAAAGATGAGAGATAAGACTTCTCTTTGAGTATAGGTAAAAAATTTCAGTCCTGTGATAGGACTTTTTATTTTCTCCAGGTTATTTTGTTTAAAAGATAGAAGTAATTCTTGAGCATAGTCTTAAAATACCTCTTGAGTATAAAACAAAAAGCACCTGGAAAGGTACTTTTTGTTTTATGGGAGGTTTTTTTATGCGGCGGAATAAAGCAATCACAAAAAATGGAGTTGTAATGGAATAAGCCCTATTTTAGGTGACAACGAAGTAAGACAAAATTAAAAAAGGAGAAAGAAAAAATGAAAAAAATTATTTGTTTTATGTTATTATTTGTAAGTTTATTTGTATTAGCAGGGTGCAATAAAAATGTACTTGATGAAATAGTAAA
>JAQUVC010000017.1:0-1445 GCA_028693535.1 Bacilli bacterium | reverse complement strand
TATATAAAATACTCGTTAAATATTTTCCGTTATTTATGGAGGGGATGGGAGTTACCCTTCTCCTTTCTTTAATAACTGTGGTCTTTGGAACGATCCTAGGAACAATTTTAGCTTTAATGAGATTATCAAAAAGTAAAATCCTTCACATTATCTCAGAAGTATACACAGAAATTGTAAGAGGAATTCCCTTATTATTACAATTATGGGTGATTTATTTGTTGTTTAGTTCTACTCTTGGTAAAGTAGTAGCTGTTTGCTTGGCACTATTACTGAATTCAGCGGCATATGTTGCTGAAATTATTCGTTCAGGAATTCAAGCTGTAGATAAGGGGCAAATTGAAGCCTCTAGAAGTTTAGGAATAAATGCTAATAAAACGATGATAAAAATAGTTCTTCCGCAAGCAGTTAAAAATATTTTACCAGCATTAGGAAATGAGTTTGTCACAGTCATCAAAGAAACTTCTTTATCTTCTGTATTTTATATCGGAGACCTAATGACAGCCAAAACAATTATTACAACGCAAACATATTTAGCCATAGAGCCCTATATTATCATAGGAATCATCTATTTCACCTTAACCTTTACACTATCGAAAGTAATAGGTAAATTTGAAAAGAGGTTGAAGCTAAGTGATTAAAGTTAAAAATTTACAAAAAAAGTTTGGCTCTTTAGAAGTATTAAAGGGAATAGATGAAGAAATTGCAAAAGGCGAGGTTGTATCTGTCATTGGTCCTAGCGGGAGTGGAAAATCAACTTTTTTAAGATGTTTAAATTTATTGGAAATCCCCACCAAAGGAACGATTGAATTTGATGGTGAAATCATTTATAAAAAAGAATCTTCACGTTATAAAAAAACGGTTGAGGCCATTAAGACTGCAAAGAAAGAAATGAACCCTGAAGAATTTAAATCGAAATATCAAGCAGCAGTTTTAGAATATAGAGAGCATCAAAACCTTGAAAAAGCACGAATAAAGAAGTTAGATAAAACAATCAATGTTCATCGTCAAAAAATGGGTATGGTTTTCCAACACTTTAATGTTTTTCCTCATTTGAACGTGTTAGAGAATATTACTTTAGCGCCGATACTAACAAATAAATTGACAAAAGAGGAAGCTGAAATAACAGCAAAACAACTTTTGGAAAAGGTCGGTCTTAAAGACAAAGTTTATGAGTATCCAAAAAAACTTAGTGGTGGGCAAAAACAACGTTTAGCTATTGCTAGAGCATTAGCAATGAATCCAAAGGTAATGTTGTTTGATGAGCCAACAAGTGCTCTAGACCCAGAGATGGTAAAAGAGGTTTTAGACATCATTAAGCAAGTTGTTAAAATGGGAATGACGGTTGTAATTGTTACTCACGAAATGGGATTTGCAAAAGAAATAAGTGATCGAGTTTTGTTTATGGATGATGGGAAGATTGTTGAAAAAGGAACACCAAAGGAAGT
>JAQUVC010000115.1 GCA_028693535.1 Bacilli bacterium | reverse complement strand
ATATATTTTAAAGTAAAAAAGTAAATCGTATCAAACAATTTACTTTTCGTCGCTTATTCTTATTGTGGCTATTGTGATTTCTTCCGTTGGAAAATTCTGAAAGCCATATCCAATATTTTGCGTTTCTACTTTGTTTAAATCTCGTAAAACTTTTTCGCTTTCTTCTCCCACTACTTTTCCAAAAGCTGCATAAGATCCATCTAAATGTGGTGAAGTGCCTGTACAAATAAAGAATTGAGCACTGGCACTGTTATAATCATTGCTGCGAGCCATAGAAATAACACCAAATTCATGTTTCAAATTATTGGGATAACCATTTTTACTAAATTCACCAATAATACTATTAGCTTCATCTTTTACGTTCAGTTGATTATTTTTAAAATAATAACCACCAGTTTGAATCATAAAATCTTTGATAATACGATGAAAACATACCCTATCATAAAACTTATCATTAACCAAATTAATGAAATTTTTTACCGTGATTGGGGCAACATTTTTATAAAGCTCAACATCAATCTTCCTTCCATCCTTGAATGTTATTGTAATCATTTTACCATACTCCACTAGTGAAATTAATCTATTGGATTTTCTCCTTATGGCGAACATTTTATAACATTAATTTTGAATTGTCAACCAAATAAAAGCATTTGTTTTTTACCAATTTTTAGTTATTAATCAACTTTTTCCTTCGCTGTTAACACTATTTTTCTTATTTTTATAATAAATGTATTTTAAGCCCTCTAGCATCAAATCTTCTTCGTAATATGCTTTTTCTTCAAGTGCTGTAAGAATAAACCGCGCTTCACCACCAGTGATAATGACAGGACATTCCCCTTTTTCTTTTTTTAATTGTTTAATGAGACCATCAATTAAAGCACTTGTCCCAAAAATCATGCCACTCTGAATAGCAGAAACAGTATCTTTCCCAACCACACTCTTAGGACGTTCAATATTTACTTCCTCAAGACGTGAAGCTTTTTTGATTAGACTATTATAACTAGTTCTAATTCCCGGAGCGATGATTCCCCCTAGTAGTTCTTTATTCACATTCACATAAGTAAATGTGATTGCTGTTCCCATATCAATAATTATCACTGGTGCCATATATTTATTAACTGCTGCAACAGCTCCAACTAAAATATCAGCTCCTAGCTGTTTGGGGCTATCAATCTTTACATTAATTCCAGTCTTAATCCCTGAATTTACAAACAATGGTTCAAGATTAATATATTTCCCAATCATCTTTGCAAATATTCCATCCAATTGTGGGACAACACTTGCAATAACAACCCCATCAATTTCCTTTAATTCATGACCCATGTATTTAATCATCTCAATAAACTTCAAACCATATTCATCAATGGTTTTATGATAATTCGTCTCCAAACGAAAACTATTCAGTAATTTATCTTCCTTAAAAACACCAAAAACAATATTTGTGTTGCCTATATCAATACATAATAACATTCCTTAACACCTCGCTTATATATCATACTATAAAATATAAAAAAAGGCAATCCTGCCTTTTTTATCTATATGTTGTAAATATAGTATCCCCATTACTATTTAATACCTTAATGCTTTTTGCTTGAACAACAATGATATAATTGTCAGTAAAAATTAATTTTTCATTTGTTTTTATAATCTCATATGCTTTCTCTACTTGATTATCAATGAGTGAAATTTTTATATATCCAATCTTATTGCTAGCCTCATAAATAATTCTTAAATGATTATCACCAACATAATAATTCGCAATTTTTAGGCTCGTAATTTGATTATCACAAATAAATATTTCCTTACTTTGAACAGTAAATTCATCAGCATAATTTGATAAATACAATATATTATTAGATGCTATGACTTGAACTAGTTTTCCTTTTATTATTTTACCTATCTGTAAACCACTATTTTCAAGACTTACCATTGGTATTTCATTTGTGCTATCACTTAAGGCACCAAAAGAAATTTTCTCATTTGTTTCAATTGCTGTATAGTAGTAATTTTCTCCTGTTCCCAAATAAACCTCTTTGTCTAATTCAACAATATTGCTATTAATAACTTCCAATTCATCGTTTAATACTAGAGTAATATATTGATTTTTTTCTTCCGTTTCACGAACTACATTGAGCAGTAATTCGTTATTTTCATTGATTGAAAGTTTTTCATAAACCGATCCGCCAAATACTTTTTCTGCTCCGATTGCCATCTTTTTTAAATCATATGACAAAATAATACTCTTAGGAAATAGTGTATTGCGACTTGGCATATTTGCCATAATGTATGCGACATCTTCATTCACTTTTAAAAAGTAATCAGCAAGATAAATTGTTTGCATCTTTGTCTTATATGTTTGCAAATTAATTCTAACAATTGTCAATGTTTTCTTAATCAAACCACCATTAAAATAATATGCATTGTTAAGTTGCGTCATTTCCATCTTGTTACTTACAGCATAGTTTAACAACATAAAACTATCTTGATATGTAAGTGTAGAAATCTCTTGTTTGATAAACAGTTTCAAATATCCATCATGAACAAGCAGTTTTTCTATTGCCCCTTTCATGGTGATTTTCTCACAAAGACTTAGATCTTCCTGTTTATGAATACATACTTCACTTTTTAATGTCTGTCCTTCGTAAAAAATACGATATACGATAATTTTCTCTAAGGTTGTGATAATGTTAACTTTTAAGTTGTTTGTTGAAGGATACTCATATTCTAAATATTTTTTGCTTTCGTTTAAAGCAACAACCATTAATTTATTATCATCAAATGCATAAATGTGGTTTGTTGTTTCTAAAATAATATTATTTTCTTCTATTTCTATTTTATCAATTACTTCACGAGCAAACTTTAGCGAGCTTTGTTCTTCACTTTCATATAGCATTTTATTCATAATTTGCTGATAATTCTCTTCACTCGAAAAACGATTCACTACCTTTAATGGTCCAGGAATGGTGATAAAAAGCACAAAAAAGAGCATCATCATTGTTGTTGAAGAAGAAAATATTTTTAACTTGTTCATATAAACATTCTTTGTTTCTTGACCACCAAGATACTTTTTCTTACGATTCAACCTTCGATTTAAAAGTGCTGCATAGATGTAATAAATTGTTAAACTTAACAAGATTACTAAAATTGTTAATATCACAAATTCCATAAATTCTCCTATAAATTTAGTTTCTGTTTGAATGATTTAATATACGTTCTGTTAACATCAATAGTATCTCCATTTATCATAATTAGCTCTAACTTATAATTCAATTGTGGCTTCACATAATTAATTTTTAAGATGTTTACTAAAAATGATTTTGATACCCGGACAAAATTTCTTTCATTAAGTG
>JAQUVC010000016.1 GCA_028693535.1 Bacilli bacterium | reverse complement strand
TTATTTTATATGACAACTTTTGAGTAATTATCATTTACTATAAAGGTAAAACAGTACCATTATAAGTCATTTCAATATACTCTTTTATTTTTGTTTGTGAGAGTGCGGCAATTAGAACCTTAATCACTTCTGCGTTTTCATTTCCTTCTTTTACAGCAATAATGTTTCCATAGGTAGCTGCTGCTACACTTAAAGCATCTTCTTGACCTAATAATTTATCTAATGAAATATCAGCACTTACTGCATAATTACCGTTGATGACTGCATAATCGACTTCAACTAATTGTGCTGGTAATGCAGCAGCTTCAAATGGTTTGATTTCAATCTGGTGCGGATTGCTAGTAATATCTTTACTAGTAATCAATAATCCTTTGCTTTGATCTACTTCAATAATTCCAAGTGCTGTTAATAATAGTAAAGCACGTGCATAATTAGTTGTGTCATTGGGAACGGCAATTGTTGCTTTTTCTTTAATATTGGTTAAACTATCGCTTTTACCCGCATAAACTCCCAATGGTTCATAATGAACCACATAAACGGAAACCAAATCCGTGTTTTGTTCTTCATTAAAACTATTCAAATAGGGGAAATGTTGAAAGAAATTGGCATCTAGCTCCCCTTCTTGTAAAGCAATGTTAGGTAATACATAATCATTATAGACTTTGATTTCTAATTCATACCCTTGTTCTTCAATGTACTGACGCGCTTGTTCCAAAATTTCTGCATGCGGACTTGCCGATGCCCCAATCACTAAAACTTTGTCATTAATCTTGTTTTTACTACATCCAGTTAATAATACCACGAACACTAGTAACCATAAACCTAATACTTTTTTCATTTTCTTCTCCTTTTATTTTTTATCTATTTTTTTTGCAATCCTATCGAATATAAGTTGTATCACTTGAACAATTATTACAATAAAGACCAATACCACTAACATTGTTTGTGTGTCAAATCGATAGTAACCATTTTCTATCGCAATATTGCCCAATCCACCGCCACCTACAGCTCCGCTTAAAGCACTATAACCAATTAACATAATGAGTGTGATCGCTAACCCTCTGATGAAAGAAGGAATCGTTTCTACTAAATAAACCTTGAAAATGATATCTAAATGGCTGCACCCCATACATTTTGCTGCTTCAATCACGCCTCTATCAACTTCATTCAAAGAAGCCTCTGTTAACCGAGCAACAAAAGGAATTGCTCCAATCGCTAAAGGAATGATCATCCCTCTAACACCAATCGAAGTTCCTATGATGGCTCTAGTCATTGGAATTAGCGCAATCAATAAAATAATAAATGGAATTGATCTTCCTAAATTGATAATAACATTTAAAGTCTTATGTATGATTTTATTCGGAAATAATCCCTCTTTTTCTGTTGTTAATACAAAAACACCGATGGGTACACCAATCAAATAAGCAACAATTGTTGAAAAAACAACCATCAATAGTGTATCCACAATTCCTTGAATAATATCTACTCGTTGCAATATTTCAATAATTTGATTCATTAAATTATCAACTCTTTTCCCAATAACATCTTCGTGATTTCACTTTTTGGGTTGTTTAAAACCTCATCCACTATCCCTTCTTCAACAACTTTACCATAGTTTAACACTGCTACTTTATCGCACACGTTTTTTACAACTCCGATTTCATGAGTAATTATGATAATCGTAACCTGATAACGTAGACTTATCTCTTTGATTAATGTCAATATTTGCTTCGTTGTGATGGCATCGAGGGCACTCGTTGGTTCGTCAAATAAGAGTAAGGAGGGATTGGTTGCTAGTGCCCGTGCAATTGCCACCCTTTGGCGTTGACCTCCTGACAATTTAGAGGGATACGCTTTTTGTTTTCCTTCTAAACCAACAAATGAAAACAATTCACTAACGCGTTTTTGAATGATTTCTTTACTATCCTTTCTTATTTTCAAAGGAAAGCTAATATTATCAAAAGCATTTCTTTGCATTAATAAATTATACCCTTGGAATACAACACCTATATTACTTCTGAATTTTCGCAGTTCATTTCCCGCCAATTGGAAAATATCTTGATCATCAATCACAATACTTCCTGAATCGGGATGCTCTAGTGTTGATAAGCACCGTAACAATGTTGATTTACCCGCACCTGAAAGACCAATAATGCCATAGATTTCTCCTTTTTGAATCGTTAGGTTAACATCATCCAAGGCGATAATCTTTTCACCGTTTAAATGAAAGTGTTTGGTTAATTTGTTTATTTTAATCATGTCAATCCTCCTGGAATAAAAAAATCTCGTCCTTTATATAAAAGGACGAGATAGAATAATTCCCGTGATACCACCTTAGTTTATCATTACTTTACAGTAATAACCTCATCTAGTACTTGATTAAAAATCGTCATACTATATCACAATAACGGGTGAACCCGACATAATCTAATTAATAAAACTCGATTATGCAACTCCGAGGCCATGTTCAATCTTCTTCTTCTATGCTTGCTTTCACCTAATCAAGCTCTCTAGAAATAGTTTCCAATGATTTACTCTTCTCTTCAATGTCTTTAGATTTATTTAAATGTTGATACTATTCTATCACAAGAAAAACGTCTTGTCAAAAAGAAAAGGTTTTCTTTGTTATTTTTCTTGTGCTATTTTCCGAATATCCTCAACTCTTTGAAAAATATACATCGCACATTCTTCTTGCGTTTTAAATAGTTGCTCTTGTTTCTTACCATTGATATATAAAAGGAACTCCTTATTCTTTGTTAAAGGAAAAATAATAAATTGCACTCCTTTATATGTATATTTTGGAAATCCCTTAGCTGTTTTCTTCCATTCGCGATTTAAGAACTTTTTTCTACGTGCAACATAATTCTTTAGTTCTTTTTCTCGTTTGCTTGCTTCTAAATCATTTCCCTCCATTTTCCCTGCACAAATACATCCAACAGTTAACGTATGAGGATAATTGGGATGCCGCATATGGTGAGCGTATCGAATTGTTGCGTTTTCGCACATATGACAAAGTTTACTTGGCTTTCCCAAATCAGTAATGCCTACACATGTCCAACCTGTTTTTGGGACATTGGGGTCTTTCCATAGTCCAGAACTCTGATTTTCAATCCCATACATCGAAGCTTCCTCAGAAAAACCCTCGGTAAAATTCCCTTCATCATCGATTTTTATCAAGTAACTTTGATTTTCTTCATGATCAAAATTATCATCATCAACCATTGTTTCTTCGATTACTTCAGGAATGAACTCTTCGGGTTCCGTTGGAGCAGGTTCTTGTCTATTCTCCTTGGTTGGTACAGCCTCATCAAGCAATTGCTTTTCAAAGTCATAAAAAATACTGATTGCTCGTGGATATTCATACTGTTTGAACTTAATTTGATAAGTTTTATTTTGATAATCAATACGGATGATCTCCCCAATACCAAAAACAGGATGCTCAACTTGAGCACCAATCTGATATTTTAAATCATAAGTTGGTGTGGTTTCTTCAATTGGTTTATTTTTTACACCGATGCTCAAATAGTTTTCTTCACCGATTTCTATTAGAAAACGAGAGGGAATCTTGATTGCTCCCTCATGAGAATAAGATTCAGAGTTTGAAAGAAATAATCTTTTTTTAGCTCTTGTTAGAGCAACATAGCAAAGTCTTCGCTCTTCTTCTAAGCCAGCAATTTGCCGTTCTTCTATGGTTCGATTCGATGGGAAAATACCATCATTTAGAGAAATGACAAACACATTATCAAATTCTAACCCTTTTGCAGCGTGAACCGTCATCAACTTTACTTTATCTAATGTTTCCATCTCTCGGTCAGATTGAATTGCTAAATAATTAAGAAACTCCTCTAAGTTACCAAGGTCTTTTGAATCAATTAACAACTCCTGAATGACTTTCTTAAATTCAAGTAGATTTTCAAAACGTTCCATATTACCAAGTTCACGAATATAGGTATCATAACCAGTCTTTGCCATCAACTCATCAAAAATAGTTAACGCATCCATGCTATTTTTGTTTTTTTGCAAATAGTCGATTACATCAACAAATTGAACAATTTCATCATTACCTTTAGAGAATAAATGCAGGTTTTCTTTCAGTGTTGTAAATAAAGACTGATCCAGTTCTTGCATTGCATATAATTTGAACCGTTTGATTTTCCCCATTTTTCGTTTTGGAACATTGATAACTCTTTTAAAAGAACTATCATCATCAAATGCGACCAAACGCATATAAGCAATGATATCTTTTATTTCCATTCTATGAAAGAATTTGATATTACCAATAATCTCATAAGGGATTGCCGCTTCCAATAACTTATTTTCAATAATTCTAGAAGAATAACTAGCACGATATAAGATGGCAATATCACTATAACTTACATTATGGATATCCCTAAGAAACTTTACTCTAGCAGTAATCCAATCTGCTTCCATATGGTCGGTTTTAGCATGATAATAAAGAACATCTTCGCCACCTTCCATTACAGTGAATAATTCTTTCGGATAACGATTTTTATTTTTTTCTATTAATGTATTCGCACACTTTAATATTTTTGAAGAGGAACGGTAATTTTGATTTAAAACAATGGTTGTAGTTGGAATGTGTTTTTTATCATAATCAATTAGCAGTTCCATTTGGGATCCTCGCCATTCATAAATGTTTTGGTCAGGATCACCCACAATCATAACATTCTTATATTTCCCTGAAATCAAATCCAGTAGCATTAATTCTTTCACTGTACTATCTTGAAATTCATCTACTTGAATATAATTTAAACGATCTTGCCACTTTTGGCGAATATCTTCATTGTGTTGTAATATATAGATAGCAAAATGAATCAAATCATCAAAATCCAATAGATAACGTCTTTTTTGATATTCTAAATATTTCCTAATAATCATATCGTCAAGCTTGATTGTATTCATTTCAATTGGCTTTTTAGGAGTAATCATATCAATAATATAATGCATATTGTCTTTAAACGCTCCAATGCGATCGAGAATCTTTTCAAAAGAACCACTATCCAGTTTTAACTCTAACTCTTCATAAATTTCACTTAATATTTGCTTCTGGTCAATTTGATCGATAATTTGAAAATTACGCGGATAAAAAATTCGTTCTGAATTTTCACCAATAATCTTAGCTCCCAAAGCATGATATGTTGTAACAAAAGAAACATCAACATTCTCATCAAGGAGTTTCTTAATACGGCTTTTCATCTCATTTGCTGCTTTATTAGAAAAAGTAACACAAAGAATATTTTTTGAACTAATGCCAATTTCATTTGTTAGGTATGCATAACGATTGACAAGCATTTTCGTTTTGCCACTTCCTGCTCCGGCAATTACCCGTAAATATCCCTCCGTGTTTTTAACTGCTGCTAATTGCATTTCATTTAACTTTTCCATAAAAGACTCCTTTATGATGTTTCCTACTATTATGGCAATTTATGGCCAACGGACAAATACAAGGAATACCATTCTTCTCTTGTTAATTCAATATCTCTCGCTTTTACTATTTCATGTAAATGGTCAAGATTCGTAGTTCCTACTATTGCTGTGATGTTAGCAGGATGACGTAAAATCCAAGCGATGGCTATCGCATTTTTCGATACATTATATTTCGTTGCTAGAATAGACAACAGATCATTTAACTGTTGATAATGGGGATGATCAATTAAACTACCTTCACTCCATGAAGCCATCAAACTTGACCATGATTGAATTGAAATGTCGTGTAATCTGCAATATTCTATCAATCCACTAGAATGATCAATTGCTTCGCTCTCACTCATGTTAACAAAAACTCCTTGATTAATCAAATGGCAATGGACCAAACTCAATTGCAATTGATTATATTTAATCGGTTGATTCACATATTTTCTAAACAGTTCTATTTGATAAGGATTCATGTTGGAAACACCAAATTCTCGCACTTTTCCTGAATGATATAATTCAGCAAAAGCTGCATCTATTTCTTGATAATCCATCAAGACATCGGGGCGATGCAATAACAAAATATCGATGTAATCCGTTTTTAATGCCTTTAAACTTCGTTCAACTTGGGTGATGATATGTGCTTTTGATAAGTCGTAATATCCTTTTCTTATCCCACATTTGGTTTGAATTTTAATTTTACCTCTTAAATCAGGATTCCTTAATAAGATTTCCCCAAAGATTTCTTCGCATTTCCCTGCGCCATAGATATCTGCATGGTCAAACAATGTAATATGTTCAGAGATGGCCTTTTTAATCAACGCTTCTGCTTCATCAACTGTTAATGCGGCAAGTCTCATACATCCCAAAGCAATTTGTTTTTTCATATCAATCTCTCCTTCACTTAAGTTGATTATACCATTACTTGCATGATGATGTAAACATAAAGATAGTAGATTAGTGGGTGCTGCTTTCCAACTATTTATTCAAGTTTATCCATTCATCAAGAATGAAAAAAAGAACCATTATCCGGTACACGTGCTGTACGAGTATGATTCTTATTTAAAGTGCAAAGTAAGGAATAAAGATTGGCAGGGCTAGTAGGATTCGAACCTACGAAATGACAGGGTCAGAGCCTGTTGCCTTACCGCTTGGCTATAGCCCTAAATGCCATCCGTATTATACACCAATAACTATTAATTTTCTAGTTTTTATTATAATTTTTTAATAGGGAAAAACAAATAAAGTTGTCCGTTTTCTTCAGGACAATTATATTCTTGTACCGCTCCAACAAGATGAAATCCTTTTTGGGGAATATAGTCATGAATAACGTAATCAAATACTTCTTGATAATTATTATCCACTCGAGCATATAAATATGCAAATGCTGGAATCATCCATTTTTCCCATCCTTTTGGTGCTTTAATACGATCGCCAACTTCAACTCCTGCCATGTAATATCCTTCTTTCAACTCTTTCCATGGTAAAAAGTTCATCGTTTCATCACTCATTGCTCCCCAAAAACCAACGGCATTGCCATGATCATCTTTCTTGGCAAATATAGCTATTTCTTTATATTGGGCTCCTAAATCATTCCATAGTTTTTCAATATCACCAGGGTTTTTTTCCTTATCAAAATACATTACCTTACCCAATATTGAAAACGCATCGCGCTCACAACTATTGACTTCAATAGTAATTCTTTTCGAATTTGTTTTCGGTGTATCTACTTTGGATTCGGTCATAACTTCTTCTTCTATAAGGACTTTTGTATCCTCTTTACTGCTTTTCATATGTTTAGTTGGGATCGCCTTTTTATTCTTTTTAATACTAATCAATGTCCATGTTAGAATAATAATAAAAATAGCCATTATTAGGGCAACCACCAAATAATAGTTCAAAGGATCGACATCCGATAAAACTGTGTTTGTATAAATCATAACTTTTCTCTACCTTTCAAATTGTTTAATAAACGTTGCACCCGAGGGCGATTATACCTTTGAACAATAATACAAGGCATATTAGCTAATAGTGCATAAATAAGCATAATCCATGGTACCATTGGCGGTGTGAACAGCCAAAATATCCAAAAAAAGAATATGGGTAACCAATGTGTCATTTCCCCTCGCGACGATTCAATTAAAAAACGATTTAAATTGTCTTTGCTAAAATTCTCTAGTTTCTTTTTGCGAAACCCACGTTTTTTCCAAACCATTCCGCCATCTGGCAGTAAATGCTTCCATCGCTTCACATTAAATAGTTTTTCATAAATTTGTCCTTCTTTTTCCCAACAATGAGAACGAAAGATCAATCCATCAGGCGCAAAATAACGATTCGGAAGAAACAAACAAAAAAATGCGAATCCTGTTTGTAAGCAAAGCCAAACTAAAAAACACAATAAAATTGTCCAAGTATCTGACAAAAAAAGGATTCTCATTGTTTTTCCTCCGTATCAATTGCTCTGCCCTTCCAAATAACTTTCAGTTTAAATATTTTTTTTACTAATGATACAATAAAAACGCCCAAAAAAGCAAGTAGTAATATTGGATATATCAATATTACCCAATGTTTAAACTTCCCAACTTTTTTCATTAACTGTAGGATTACCACTACCCACGTGATATATAGGACAGAATAAACAATAATCCAACTTAAATTGCCTAATATACTAAAGCGAATCAATTGTAGAGGAACTGAAGTTAATGATGATATAAAGAAAAACACCAAAACGCCAATACCAAATGGAGTTTTAGCCGCACCGGTTGCTAAGTTTTTTGTCCACCCTTGTAGCAAACTTTTAAAACCATTGCCATACATGCGAAAAGAAATATCCTCATCACCAATCAATACTCGATAATCTAGTTTTTTATCTATAAGTCGTTGTGCTAATGCCATGTCTTCAACAACACAATTTTTAACCCTTTCATGGCCTCCTATTGTTTCATAATCTCGTCGCGATATCATAATGATTGGTCCAAACAAACCAATGTTTTTGGGTTTTGGTAAAGCGGATCCATTACCAGCAATCTGTACAAGATTAAAAAACAAGGAAAATTGCTCATAAAACTTTTGTGTTTTATGATATGGCTGTGCGGAAACAACAGACTGTGCTTCGATATATGAGGCAATCAATCGATCTAAAGCATATTCATTTAATCTCACATCAGCATCAAGAAAAAGAAATACATCTCCTGTTGCCATCTTAGCTCCATTCGCACATGCCCAGCTTTTTCCCAACCAATCCTGGGGTTTTTCCAAAACAGAGACCAATTTAACACCAAAGCCTTGAATAACGGCTTTGGTGTTATCTTCAGAAGCATCATCAACACAAATAATTTCATGAATAGAAAGACTTTGTTTTTGTAAATCGCCAAGCAACAAAGCGATGTTATTTTCTTCATTGCGAGCAGGAATAATAATTGATACTTTTAATCCCGTATGGTGGTCATCGCTTTTTTCTTTTATCTTTGGAAAACGATAAAAAAGGATGATTGATGCTAAAAAGCCGATGATTACAATGATGAATCTAACTATATTTAGTATCATATTTTTTCTCTTTTTCGTTCTTTTCGAACAGCATCAGCAGTTAGCTTGCCTGTTAAAATCGATACTGGCATTCCTGCTGGACTGAATGACCACTGACCACATTGATACACATCTTTTATCGGTGTCTTAATCGATTGGGTCATTTTCTTAAATCTATTTTCTGATGGCATAATGGGATTGGTAAACGACCATCCTGTAATGGCTCCATCAACATTACTTGTCTTATTCTCAATCGTTCGTGGCGTAGCACAACGTGTAAATAAAATTTCTTGTTGCCAATCAGGGAAAATACTGTGATCAAGCACTTCAATAATCTTAGTAATACAAATTTCTTTCAATCGTTTACTTTCTCCTAAATTCGCAAAGTGTAAATCAAGATGATAATCAAATAAAGTGCTAATAATAATACTCGTTTTCCCTTTTGGTGATAAGTTTTCATCCCGTAGCGTTGGGCAAGATATTTCATATGTGGTGGTTGCTAAATAATCTTTTACCCATGCTATCAGTTCTGTCGTTTTATTTTGTTCTTGCCATGGTTGTAACGAAGAAATCCCATCTTTTACTGGTGTGTAAAAAGCATGTGCTCCACAAATGTTAGCAAAATACTCTTTTGGGAGATTTGTTGCTAAGTAAACAGTAAGAATCGAATCCCCACCACGACTTTGTGATACAAGCGCTTTTTGTTTGTTGAATTCCTTGTGATGAATCCCACTTATTCCTTGATACAGCGATCTCTGGTTCGCAGCCCAAATCAACTTTTTATAGTGATATACTTCTTGATGACTCGTTTTAACGATATGTTTCATTGCATCAATTTCCTTGATGGCAGTGGATGTTTTGATTTCACCCTTGTGATTGATAACATATTCTGTCATTTTTTTGATAAGCGTACCTGTTCCTCCAAGAGGATAACAATAATCAAGATAAAGGCCAAAATAACTCAAGGCAAAAAAAGTAGGTGTTTTCTTAAAAAAGTGTTGAATAATAACATCAATTAATGCTTGATTACTCGTAAAACGCCGTAAGTATGTATCAACAGGCTCAGTGAGTTTTCCTGCTTTATGCATTTTAATCTGATATTTTATCAACCAAGGCAATAATGTTTTCAACAAGTACTCCCAATCATTCATGTTTTCTAAGAATAGGGGATTATCAATACCATAAATAACTTCCATATAGCCCATGACTTTTTTAATTTCCTTCGCTATTAAATCAATATCTCGATGGTTATCAGGAAATTGCCTTGCTAGCATTTGAAAATATTGATCAATGCTTGCCATTGAGTCAAGTGTTACCCACTCTTTTCCCAAACCAATAGAAACAGAATTATTAATGAATTCAAGTTCAATCCCTAAGTTCTTCAACATTGGAAATAAAATCCCAGAATTCTCAAACGCTCTAATTCCCCAATCAAAAGCAAAGCCAGATTCCCAAAATGTGCCAACAAGACCACCAAGGTTTTCTTCTTTTTCACACAATAACACTTTATATCCGTATTTTAAAAGGTAAGCAGCGCTTGTCAAGCCAGCAATTCCACCACCGACAACAATCGCATCATATTCTTTTATCACGGTTTCACCTCACCTAGAAATTCAACAATTTTCCTTATTGCTACTGCTTTACCATCTTGATGAAAACAAATGCAATTGTTTTCATATTCTTCTAATTTCGTTGTTGAAACAGGTGCTTTTTGCCAGCATTTTTTAGCTCCGATTATATTGCCAACACTTACTCTGCGCATAATTCCCCTCACATCAGTCGGTTCCATCTTTGTACAAGATGGATACTCACATAAACGACATCGCATCGCTTCATGCATGATTTGCTTGACATCTTCTGGATATTGAGCAAATAATTTATCTTTAGTAACTGGTTTGTCAATGATTCTAACATAGTTTTCTTGCTCTTTTTGATAGGCAAAAATAGTTTTCTTGTATTTTTTCAAAATAGCATTCGCAGCAGCAATCCCGGAAGTCGTCACAGTTGGAGTTCCTGTTCCCATCACTGTCGATTCTCCACAACAAAATAGATTATCCCATTTCGTTCGTGTATGTAACCGTTTAAACATATGTTGACCAAGCATTTGCTTAGGCCCTGCCACTGCACCATTATTTTTCATAGTATATCGCTCAATTGTTTTTGGCGTTGCCACTTCAGCATAACGTATCCTTTGAGAAAAACCAGGAAATCTCTTTTCTAAAACAGCAATCAATCTTTCTTTTTCTCTTTGCTTTTTTTCAAGATAGGTAACACTGTCTAATAAATCCCATTTTTCAAATGTTGGACCAATCGCTATTACTGTATGTTCATCTTCATCACACAAAGTATAATCATCAATACTAAATATATAAGCCGTAACTTCACTTTCATCAAGCTGTTCAGGATTTCCTATCAGCATTTCAATAGGCGCTGTTCCTTCAGGAATGATATTACGATCAACAACTGTATATAAAACGACACTAGGATAAGTCGGTACTAAGTGTTTTGCCCAAGTACGGCACTTCTTTGTTGTGTAGCGTTCATCTAATAACTTTTCATACAAATTCCAAACTGTACCTGAGTAAATGACATTGTCTGCATTGATAATACTACCATCATCAAGTAAAACTCCTGATGGTTTATTATCAACAAAGACGATTTTGACTACTTCTTTCTCAAGATACATATCTCCATTATTTTCTTCAATCACTTTTTCTAGTTTTCCTGGAAGAAATAGTGTCGAACCCGCTGGATAATAACTGCCACCAACATGATTATCAACAAACATAACTGCTGCTAGTACCGCTGGTGATTCTTCTACTGTACTATAACAATAAGTAGATGTCAATTTATCAAAGAAATGAAAAATTTGCTTGTTGGAAAAATATTTTTCCAATATACTTTTGGCACTCTTATTTAAATATCCGAGAAATTGAATATATGAAAACGGATGACGAAAGATACTCTTTAAAGCATTTTGCTTATTAATTTCATCAGGTGTAGTATAACTAGGAGTTTCAACCATTACATCTTGATATATTTTGAGCATATCGCCATAAAAACGTTTAATTCCCTCTTTTTCAATGGGAAAAACTTCTGATAGCTCTTGAACAAATTGTTCAACATTAGGCCAGAAACGAATTCTTTTCTCCTCAAAATTAACGCAATAAAGTAAATCATGTTTAATGATATCAATCGGCTCTTCTAAACAATTAAATACAAATCGATGAGAATTAAATCCGTTTTCTCCAAAGCCATAAAGCATGGCAGACCCCTGATCAAACGTACGATGACCTCGTTTAAATATCCCACATGACCCTCCAGGATTATAATTTTTGTCAACTATTGCCACTTTTAAGTTGCGTTTTGCCAATAGACTTCCAGCAGTTAAACCAGACAGCCCTCCCCCAATAATAACAACATCATACTTCATACATACCCCCATATATGTTTATTTATTAATTCCTTCATCAATTTATTTCTATCTATGTGCTTACCTAGTTTTTTACCATCTTGGTTTACTGAAGTGTACAAACTCTCTTTTCAAAAACAATCCTTTTCTTTTGGAATATTCATTGATATTTATTCAGAATGAGAAAATTTTTATTCGTGAAAAGCTTCTCTATATAGCCTTATTATACCTTTTTTTTACCTAAAAAGAAAGAGCAAGTTTAAATTGGTATATTAAAAAATGCTCCCTTTAAGGAACATCAATGAAATGATTGTGAAGAGCAATACTTAAGTTTATTTTGTAAAAGAAACTCATGAAATAGACTATCGAACAAACGCTATGATTGTTTCATTCATCGCTTTCTATTAGTAAAGATAGTAACAAGAAGGGGAATAACAGAACCAACGAAAGCAAAAAAAATCAAAATACTGTACTTTATAAAGCCTTGTTCTTGTCGTTTTGGAAATATGAGCCCTAGTATCAATACTAGAAAACATGCCAGTAAAAGTAAACTAGATATAGCAAAGTTATAGATTTTCTTTTTTCTCACAAGGAAATTGATTAAGCTTGTTATTCCAAAAGAAAGAATTACATAAAAACCAAAAATCATGATTTGTTTGAAGAGAACCATGTCTAAAATCCTTTCTTGTTACAACAAATAGAAATTAATCATAAAACTTTCCCTTATGAAAATTTTCGTTTCCCAATTTTTTTGCAGTCATTCTAAAAATAACACATCCATCTGGACATACAATGTTTTTACTATATTTACTATCGCCACCAATATTCTCCAAATCTCCCCCACTTCGAATGGCTTCCATAATTGGAAACATCATCATCATTACTTTAGAGCAAATTCCTTGTCCATTGCTATTAACAGGGCATCCATAAGTACACGTATACGTATCTCCTATTTCTTCTCCATTGCGGCAATATCTTTCTGTCTTATCGCCACGAAGAAATCCAATCACTTCGATGTTCCACTCATATTCTTCCGCATACCACTTTTTCATAACAGACCTCACTTCTCTTGTTTTTATTCATTGTTTCGTAGAAAAAAATTCAAAAAATTAACTATCTAACGATCATTTAAAATATAGGAAGAACCAAATCGTACTTCAATGAATAAGTTTGTTTTTAGTACTTGTTTATATATACTTCTTTTGCTTTTTTTGTAACCTTCATTATAAACTCTGTTTTAGCAAGCGTATAAGCATCTCTATTATTTTCATGCCTTTTCCACAGCTGTAATTTCATTTTTTCATATTCCTTTGCCACTTCAGGATAATCGATAAGATAGTCACGGAAATATAATTCATCATTATCACCAATGAATCTTAGGTGTAAATGAAATACTCTTTCAGAAAAACCATTTTCAGTATATCCTTTATTAAAAGAAATTCTATTTTCACTTTGCTTCATGCAAAGATAGCCATTGCTTAACAATCGATCTTTTATTATTGAGAAATTACTTTCTTGAGACACTTCTAACAAAATATCAATAATTGGTTTTGCCCATATTGTCGCAATCGATGTACTCCCTATATGACTAATTCGTTTCCTATTACTTGGAAGTCCTATGTTTCTTAGTATCGCTTCTTCTTCTAGATACCAATCTTTCCAACAAGCACGATGTTCTGTTAAAAAGATAGGAAATAGTTCCCATAATTCTTGTAAACTCATTTCTGAAAGCCTTTTTCCCATCCATTACCTCACAATGCTTCTACTCCAACTTATCAATCAATTGACTATATCCCATTGTCTTTTCATAATAATCAATGGTACCCTTACCTTTATTTTCTCAGGTCATGAGCCAACTGATTGTAGGTGGCGCGCTCATAATACCTATTAACTTCTAAATTCTTTTTTTCTTTTTTCCTTATACATCTCTTGATCAGCAATATTGATGAGATCATCAGAATTTATCCCATCCTCTGGACAGTAAGCCAATCCTAAACTGAACCCTAGAAATGGTAAATCAAAAACCATTGCTTTTGTAACATTCTCTCTAAACTGATCCCCGTTAAAATGAGTATAGTCAGTCTTGATGAGACAAATAAATTCATCTCCAGCAAAGCGGTAGACTTCTCCTGTTTCTTGAATAGTATTTTTAATTGCTAAAGCAAATTGGGCTAAGTAAAAATCCCCTTTGGCGTGGCTATAAGTATCATTAATTTTTTTTAGATTATCCAAGTCAATGAAAACCACAAGAAAATTCTGTTTATTTTCTATTAGTTGATCCATTTGTCTAAATAAAGAATACCGATTGTTAATCCCAGTCAAAGAGTCCTTGTAAGCAATGTTTTTAATTTCTATCGATTGGGCTGCAAGCGAACTTACTTGGTTAGAAAGATTTTGTTTGTCTAGTTCTGCACCGACTTTTTTTTGAACCACAACAAATAAATAAAAGATAATGGCATAAATGAGAATACAAAGACAAATGACAGCATAGGCATGAATAAAATATTCGGGTCGTTCAAAAATCGTAGTCGGAACAAAAAGAATAAAGTACAAGACTACATACGATAATACAAGAGAGAAATTTAAAATCCACCATCCTTTATCCAGCATTTTCGCCATTTTCAAGTATGTGGGAGTGATAAATCGAAACAAAATAGGTAAAAATAGAAGATAGGTAAGCACTCGAGCAGCGGTGTCAATCAAGGGATTATTTTGTTGGTAAAAAATATAGGCTGTAAAAAGGCCATTGGTAATAGCAATATTACCGATTACTTGCGAAGACAACAAGGCAAAGACTAATTTTCCACCTTTATATTTTGCAAAGAATATGAATAAAAATAAGTGAGGTAAAACAAGGGTGATAAAATAAAAACGAATATAGGTTAGTATTCCAAAAAAATGAATCAATACGGCATTTATTATAGTAATAATAAGAGCCCCAACAACAATTCTCACAATGTTTTTTTTCTTCGGTTCTTTGATAGGTATCATCACAAGCAAATAATAAATAATAAACACTTGCGATACAAATAATCTTAACATAGTAGCATCTTTTGGCATTTGTGTTCACCTCATTATAAAAATATCATCACGATTTACAAAGTTTAGCCATGGTTTGCAGTTTTTTGTTACAAAAAAATTGTTTTTTATCGCTTCACTCTCGGAATAAATTCATCCTATTTTTAGATCATTTAAAATCTAAATCTGTTTGGTATACCTTAAACCACAAATATATTATATCATAATCTTTTTTTAAAATACATTTTTTTAGCTTTTCGAATCCTTTTTTTGTTTTCTCGTAATGAATTCAAATCAATTTTAAAATTAGAAAAAAGCTCTAGCACAATATTTTGTACCAAAGCTCAAGTTCTTAAATG
>JAQUVC010000015.1 GCA_028693535.1 Bacilli bacterium | reverse complement strand
CCAATTGTTGAAAGTTCCAAATCTAAATCATCAATAAATTCATTGCTGTTATTTTCAAATAAAACGGCAGTTCCCCTACCGTTTTCTAATTTTTGTCTAATACATTCAAAATCAACAAATTCTACTTTTTCTCCATAATAGTCGTGAAGTAAAAGACCACTTTTTGTATAAGTGATAACATAACTTGTTTGTTTTGTTTCCAAAATGAAATGATTATCTACTATTTTAATCATAGGTGCCCTCTACTTTTTAAATAAATATACTTTTGCTTGATAAGGCTTTAAAATACGATCATCATCATCATAGTTATTTAACAATAATTTTGCTTTTGCTAAATCATATGGTGCCTTTTGAAATACTTCTTTTCCCGTAAAATTTGCAACTACAACTAATTTTTCATCTTCATAATTGCGTTCATAGCAAACAATTTTATTATCATTTGGATAATGCTCTATGAACTCACCATAAACAATAATTTCATGTTTCTTTCGTAACGCTATTATTTTTTGATAATATTTTAAAATTGAATTCTTATTCTTCAAATCATTCTTAACATTGATTGTCTCATAATTTGTATTGGCTTCAATCCATGGTGTTGCTTCAGAAAAGCCTCCATTAATCTCATTACTCCATTGCATTGGTGTTCTCGCATGATCTCGACTACTCCTAGCCAATTTTTTCAACATTCTACGCTTTGACCAAAGTAATTTTTTAGTTCCTATGCGATAAATATTCAAACTTTCAACATCACGATATTGGCTTAACTTAGTAAAATGAGCATTTGTCATCCCAATTTCTTGCCCTTGATAAATAAATGGTGTTCCTTTTTGGAAAAGTAAGTATGTAGCTAGCATTTTCGCGCTTTGCTCACGATATTTTAAACTACCAAAGCGGGAAACACTGCGGGGTTGATCATGATTTTCAAAATACAATGTGTTCCACCCTTTTTCATTGATTCCATACTGCCATTTGGTCATTGCTTTTTTCAAGCGAACTGGTTTAAATTTACGCCCAAACCACTTTACAAAAAAACAATCTGCATTCATATGGTCAAATTGGAAAAGCATACTCAGTTCCTCTTTCCAATCAGCAATATAATCAAGTGCTATTTCAGGGGTAATAAATACCGATTCTCCCACCGTAAAGCAATTATATTTGCTTAGGACATCCTCATATAATTCATGTAAATATTCATGAACTTTCGGACCATTGATATAATGCTCTGATCCTCTTAATACCGGTTTCCATTTTCCTTCAGGAAGTCCCTCTCGTTTAGAAATGATGTTGATAACATCACAGCGAAAACCATCCACACCTAAATCAAGCCAAAAAGTAAGAATTTTTTTAACTTCTTCACGAACGTTAGGATTATCCCAGTTTAAATCTGGTTGTTTTTTTGAGAAAAGGTGAAGATAATATTGATTTGTTGTCTCATCGTATTCCCAAGCAGGTCCTCCAAAGAAACTACCCCACTTATTAGGAGCTTTTCCTTCTGTTCCTTCTTTCCAAATGTAATAGTCACGATAAGGGTTATCTACACTTTTCTTTGATTCAACAAACCATGGATGTTCATCTGATGTATGGTTAACAACCAAATCCATAATTAAAGCAATTCCTCTTTCATGCAATCCATTGACAAGCTCTATAAAATCATCCATCGTTCCATATTCAGGTAATATTTTACAATAATCAGATATATCATAACCATTATCATCCAATGGGGATTCATAAATTGGGCTTAACCAAACGATACTTATCCCTAAATCCTTTAAGTAATCTAGTTTTTCAATAATCCCTCGCAAGTCACCAACTCCATCTTGATTAGAGTCTTTAAAACTACGAGGGTAGATCTGATAAACGATACCTTCCTTATACCATGTTTTATTCATACCTTTTTTCCTTCTTTAAAATTTTTATGATTCCTCTTACTATTTTACCGTTGGCAAAATCAATAATCCCTTTGGCATTCGTTGGTGAAACGCCAGCATCTCCTATTGCTACAATACCTCTAAGTGGCATTTGTGACGCATTTGTGATGATGTAGCTTCTATCACTTTCGCTAGCATCTTTTGGTAACAGCGCTATCGCTTTTTTTATTAACTGTTTATATAAAATCCTTCCCCAAAAAGTACTTTTAAAATCTTCTGGAATGGAATCCATCGTAAATGGTTTTGTTCTTGCTATCGATTTTGGTGGTAAGATTCCTCCCATAAGCTTTGCGAAATCTTCGGTGGTAATTTTCCAATCGCTATTATTATATGCTGATTTTTTATGCTCGATAAACAATTCATCATTTTCTTTTCTAATAACATCACAGTTTAAAATAACCTCTTCTGCGTTCTTACAAATTTGAATTTGATAGACCCCTTGATCAACATGAAATTGTTTCATGTTCACATCATAGTAAGCAAAATCTTGATACGTCAATGAAAATTCTACAGTTTTTTCTACCTTTGGTTCCAATTCGATTTTTATGAATTTTCTTAGTTCTCTTTTCGCTTTGTATACAGAAGAGTCATTATTTTGTACATATAATTGTACAACCTCTTTAGCTTTCATTGTTCCCTTGTTTTTAACTATACAACTAACAACAATTTCTTTATCTTTGGTAATGGTTGAAGAAGAAATCTTTAAATCATAATACGTAAAGTTACAATAACTGAGTCCATAACCAAATGGATATCTAACCATTTTATTAAACGTTGTAAAATAACGATATCCAACAAAAATACTTTCCTCATAATAAACGGCGTTATTTCCATTAGCAAAATTGTTCGAACTACTATAATCGGCTAATTGATACGCATATGTTTCATTTAATCTTCCACTTGGTGAGATTTTCCCATAAAGAATATCTAATAGCGGAGTCCCATTTACTTGCCCCAATAAATTACAGTTTAAAATTGCCTTTGCTTGTTTTTCAAATTCAATTTCAACCACTGAGCCCAAAGATAGACAAACAATGATTTGCGGATTCACACGATAAATCGCTTCTATTAATTTTATTTGCCCTTTTGGTAGTCTTAAATGATCGCGATCAATGCCTTCTGCCTCGCTGGTCACACCAGCAAAAACAATGACTTTATCAAATGTTTCTACTTCACTAATCACTTCATCAATCATTTCTTGATTGTAGCAATCCTCTTTTAAGGTGTATCCAGAAAAAAATTGATAGTTCGTTGTATAGTTATCAATTTCACTTAAAATGGTTTCCATCTTATAGGGATTTATATTGGAACTTCCTCCTCCTTGTGAACGAGGATTACGAGCAAACTCACCAACGATAGCAACTTTTTCTGTCTTTTTCATTGGCAAAAGCCCTTCATTTTTAAGAAGTACAATTCCTTCACGAGCAATATCTTTTGCTAATTCTTCATTTGCTTTGATATTTGCTATTTCTGGTTTCACGTGTTCATATTTTCTGACTAGTTCAATTACTTTCTGACATGCTTGATTAATCTCTACTTCCGTTATTAATCCTTTTTTATATGCTGCGTATATTTTTTTACTATTATATCCATTGCTATTCGGCATTTCCAGATTAAGTCCATTTTTTATGCTCATGACAGGATCACTAACAGCGCCCCAGTCAGAAACAACCAGCCCTTTAAAGCCCCACTCATTCCGCAGAATATCCGTTAATAAATATTTGTTTTCGCAGCCATGAATTCCATTCACTTTATTGTAACAAGCCATCATTGATGCAACATCTGCATTCACTGCTTTTTTAAATGCTGGTAAGTAGATTTCTCTTAATGCTCGCTCATCAACAACAGAATCAACTGTCAACCGATATTTTTCTTGTGAATTTGCAGCAAAGTGTTTCACACAAGCACCGACATTCTCGCTTTGCATTCCTAAAATGTAATTGCTGGCCATTTCTCCTGACAAAAGAGGATCTTCAGAATAATATTCAAAGTTGCGACCACAACGTGGATTTCTTTTAATATTAACTCCAGGCCCAAGGATGACCTTTACTCCTTTTTCTTTGGCCTCTTGAGCCAAAGCCTTTCCCATTTTATAAGCCAATGACTGATTAAAGGTAGAAGCAAGTGTGGTTGTAGGCGGAAAAAGTGTTGCTGGCAATGCTTCTTTGCTATTGTCTTTTTCCTTCCGCAATCCATGAGGCCCATCCGACATTTCTAAGGATGGCAATTGGATATGATCTATGTTCTTTGTCAACCAGGCTGTTTTCCCATTTAATAAACTTATTTTTTCCTTAATAGTTAAATTGGTTATCATTTCACTATCCTTTCAATAATTTTAAGTTCTTCAGTCAATGTAATTCCATTAATCTCAATGTCTACTTTTCCCACATGACTTGTCTGGTTCGTTTTTACCCAAAAACCAGCAGCTCCACCTAAAAGAGGAAGGTTGTTCGGACCAATTAAATCAATTCCCCCACTAACACTAATGTTACAACTAGCTACCCCATAAGGAACTAAGATATCATTTTGATCGACCATTTTAATAACCAATCGTGTGACATCATATGTTTTATCAACAATTAATTCTTTTTTATCCAATTCTAATGTGAAACTCGTTTTCTTAATTTCACTTAATGTCTGAGAAATGACAACATTTTCATTGACATAGCCATCAAAGCGATAATACTGATTCAGATTGAATTTACCCATAGCATACTCGTAAAATATTGCAACAATTTGTGGTCGCTTTAATTTGTATTTAATCATAAGAATCAACATTCTTATTAAATTGAATGGCGATATTTTCCCCTGTGCAGCTGCTACTTTTTTAAAAGCTTTCTTAGCCATTGTTGAAGATTTTTTTGTAAATCCAAAGCGCTTTTCTAGTTGAACACCAATGAAATCATCAATAATAACAACAGGATGAACTAAACTAGCAAATTCTTTATTGTTTGGATAAAAAGTACCAACATAATCATCGTTTCTAAACATTTTTATATATTCACAATTTGTAGCAATATACACTCTGTCCATTTTACTTGCAGGATAATCACCCCTAGCAAATGTCGATAGTACTTCTAGAATAAATGGTTTTTCCTTTTGAGAAGCGAAAGAATATGCTGCATATTTAGGAATCCGAAACATATCCATTACACCATGATAACAAACATTGTCACCACTACCGAAATCCTTATGAGTATTATAATCAGTAAAACACCAACCAATAGAACCAACAATATTGTCACTCTTAGCAGCAGCATTAAGAACTCGATAATGCCTTAATGCATGCTCAAGACGATGTGAATCACTATCATAGCGTTTTGTCGGGAACATATGTCCATTGTTTTCTGTTATCAAATGTGGTGTTTTTCGTGGTTTTGCTAGTACTTTTTTACCACCATTATGAGTGAAATCGTTGAATGTAAAAACATCCTCCAAGAACTTAGAGCCTAAAAAGTTTCTGATTCCCCCTGTTGGGCGCGTGTCATCTAGTTTATGTGCTGTTTCATTTGTTAGTTTATATAATTCATCATCATCAAATGATTCATTTATTCGAACTCCCCATAATACAATCGACGGATGATTCTTGTCTCTTGTAATCATTCGTTCCACATTAATGACACAATTATGCTTGAATTCTTCATTCCCAATATGTTGCCAACCAGGAATCTCTTCTAACACAAGTAATCCAATTTCATCACATCGATTTAAAAAATGTTTGGATTGCATGTAATGAGAGGTTCTAACAATGTTCACACCCAGTTCATATTTTAAAATATCTGCATCTTTTTCTTGAGCACTTTTTGGCATTGCATAGCCAACATAAGGATAGCTTTGATGACGATTTAAGCCACGAAGTTTTATGTTCTTACCATTTAAATTTAAACCATTACGATCAAAGGCAATTTCACGAAATCCAAATCGATCTCTCACTTCATCTAATAGGACATTCTCATCATACATTCTTACGATAATATCATATAAATTGGGATGGTCTAAATCCCATATTTTTCGCTCTTTCACATCAAAATCAACCATGGTTTTTTCTCGATTGATATTATATCTATTCAATGAAACTTGTTTTCCTTTTTCTTGAACTTCTACTTCAACAATGACTGGTGTTTTATTTACAGTGATATCACAAAATGCTGTAATACCACTATTGACATCTTTTGTCTTTACAAAAACATCAACAATCCGATCTTTATCCGCAATTTCAAGATAAACTTCGCGATAAATACCACCATATCCAAGATAATCAATTAATCCACCAAAAGGGGGAACATTCGGATTCTCTCTAGAATCAACAATGACTGTTAAAATGTTCTTTTCACCATACTTTACATATTCTGAGATGTCTACACTAAACTCATCATATCCACCTTTATGAGTTAATACAAAATCATCGTTGATATATATCGTTGCAACATGAGCCACACCTTCAAAAATTAATAGGATGCTTTTATCTTGGTATGCTTCCTTTATTTCAAGATCATGTTTATATGTGACCGTTTTTTGTGTTTCTTTTTCATCAAAATAATTGAAAGGTATATTTACAATATTGTGCGGTATATGAACTTTATGAAATCCTGTAACGTTTGTATAATCTTTTAAGTGTTCATCTTCAAAATTACAAGAAAAAAACCAGTTAAAATTTAAATTAATCATTTCGCGCATTAATATCACCTCTATTGCTTATTATAACATTAAAAACTAGTTAATAAAAGCGTTTTTCTTGATATTCTTAATTTTAAATTTTTGTTATTTAAGGGAATTAAAAAGACTACTCATTTCTTAAGCAGCCTTTTTAATTCCATTTATTACTAGATTAAGCTTTGATGTTGATAATCCAAATGCGCTTTTTTAGCTTGGGTGCTTTGTTCCTCGGTTTTAATACGATAGATCTTCCCATCCTTTAAGAGACGAGCACCTGTTTGACGATAAACAAAACATACATTATGTTTTACACACTCTTCCTGAAGTTTTTTTACCCAATTAAAATCACAAACTCTTGCTTCGTTTCCCGATTCTCCTGAAACAACAACCAAATCAATTCCTAAATCCAAATATTTCTCTAAACTAATTTCTTCTAATAAAGGAGCACATATAATTTGTTTTGTTTTTATAGGCAATTGTAGTAAAATGGGTATTCTTTCATCTACCCTTTTTTGATTCTCACACGAACATCCTATCTCGACATTTTCCCATCCGTTTCCCCAATCATGAGGGAGTTCTTTATAAAATCGCTCAATTCTTTTAGTAAGAAAAGAAAATCGACAATCCCGGCGTTCACGAATCATATCCCAAACTTCTTTTCGCCATTGATCCGCTGTTTCTAAAAAGAAATCTGAAGTAAAACAGGTTGCAATGAGCGCCCCACTAGGAATTTTGTACTCTTTATTTTGATTTCTTTGGATAGGCATTTTAAAATTTTGTGTCTGATATATTCTACTTGCATCTTGATTGTATCGCGCATCATGTCGATACACATAACAATTAAGACATCCTTCACTTTTCTTATAGCATC
The DNA here is from genome assembly GCA_028693535.1 of Bacilli bacterium. GTDB lineage: Bacteria > Bacillota_I > Bacilli_A > ML615J-28 > CAG-698 > JAAYBG01. The sequence goes on along the minus strand of JAQUVC010000015.1, from coordinate 8,589 downwards.
CATGCCAAGGATTCCAGCTATATTGTTTCATGTTAATTGCTAGATACGTGATCTTCTTCTAAAGCAGCAATCCTTTGGCTTAGCGGAGGGTGAGTATACTTCATCTTCACAATGAAAGGATGTGGATTCAAACAAGCATAATTATTACGTGATAATTTCTTTAATCCACTAATCAAAGCTTCGCTATATCCTTCTTTACCTGCAAACTTATCCGCTTTATATTCATGTTTTCTACTAAAAAAATTAGTAATAGGGGCAATAATTGTTGAAACAATTGGTACAATAACCACGAGTATAAGGATAAAGGCAAATCCATAGTTCAAGTCTTCAAAAGCAAAATCTTGAGAAAAGGCAACACGAGAAATGATGAACCAGCTGATAAAGATGATAACCAAAACCTGTAACAAAGAAGATACATATCCTTTTATAATATCTTTATTTTTCCCATGTCCTAATTCATGCGCAAAAACCGCAATGATTTCCGCTTCTGTCATCAATTCCATCATCGTATCATACAATACAATGTTTTTAGTTTTGCCCAATCCACTAAAGTAGGCATTTGCTTTGCTACTACGACGAGATCCATCCATTACTTTTATTTCATTTACTTTATATCCATTTTTTGTCAGTAGATTTTCTAAATTGGTTCTTAAAGTCCCATCAGGAAGGGGAGTAAACTTATTAAATATTTTGGCAAATAATGGGGTTAAGAAGAATAGTCCAAGAATGAATAAGACCATGATTAGGGAGAATGCTAAAAGAATGAAATCTCCTAACCAATGATATAATCCTATAAAAGTCGCAATTAAACCTATGGTCAATCCAAGGCTTAAAACGAAGTTTTTTATTTGATCCGCTATAAATGTTTTTTTAGAAGTCTTGTTGAACCCATATTTACTCTCTATTTTCATCGTGTCGAAATAGTCAAAAACAAAATCAACAATAAAATTAACAAGTTCAAAAAATACCAACAAGACAATCGAACGTGTATATACATCCTCTGATCCCACTTTTTCTACAAACGCAAATGCATTGAAAATGATTAACATCATAAAAACAATATAGCCTATTAATTCATGATAAATCTTATGCTCTGTTTTTTCTGACGTATATTCTGCCCATTTTTGATATGTTGTGATATCATACACATCTTTGACATTTTCAGGAATAGGGCGAGATATCGATGTAAAAATAAAGTATTTACTTATAATATTGTAGATAAATAAAATTGTTATTAGAATGAGTGTGATTATTTTATAATCCATACAAATCTCCTTTTTTCAATATTATAACATTAAGAATAGACAATGACAATAAAAGCAAGGCATAAATTATACATTTACCTTGCTTTTTATTTGTTTGTATATTTCGCTTTTGGAAATATTTCGATCTTTAGCAACCTTTTTCATGGCTTCTTTTTCTTCTATTCCCATATTTATATAATAATTAAAATGAGATTCCAGCGTCTGTTTATTTAAATCCATTTGCAAATATGTTTGGCTGGCTCCCTTAACAACGATGACAATTTCGCCCTTTAATTCTAATTCCAATTGGCAAATTTCACTCAGCATCCCTCGAATATATTCTTCGTATTTTTTAGTTAATTCTCGAGCAATTACTACTTCACGATTTCCCAATATTTGTTCCATAAGGATAATGGTATCTTTTACTCTGAGTGGCGATTCATAAAAAATAATGGTATCTTTTAAATCCCTAATGGCAAGCAATTCTTTTTTTCTTTGCGTTTTTTTATGATCCAAAAACCCATAAAAATAAAATTTGTCTGTTGGCAACCCTGAAGCAATTAATGCTGTCAACCCCGCATTTGCTCCAGGTAAACTAGAAACATGATATCCCTCATCCAGTACTCTTCTAACCAACAAATAACCAGGATCGCTAATGCATGGTAATCCTGCATCACTAACAAGGGCAATCTTTTTCCCCAATTTAAGGACCTCTAACACTTCAGCAACTCTACTTTCTTCGTTGAATATATGATAACTTGAAAGTGGCGTTTTAATATTAAAGTGACTAAGTAAAACCTTAGTCACTCGTGTATCTTCGCAAAAAATAATATCAACTTTATTTAAAATTTCGATACTACGAAATGTCATATCAGCAAAATTACCAATTGGTGTTGGCACTAAATAAAGCTGAGGTTCTTCTTTCATCGCTTGGATTTTCATTCGCTAATGATTCTCTTTGCTTTCTCTCGTAAATCACGATCAGCATAAACTACTTTCACTAATTCTGTTCGTTTTTTCCGTGGTATTTCTAAACTGTTTTGAATCTGTTCTAACAAGAAATGTTCCTCTACAGAATAAAATTCATCCGATAGTGAGGCACTTATCAAATTTAAGAAAACCAGGTTCTTCGTTACTTTTGGTTTTGATGCAAAATAATCAATTAATTTTTCCAATGATAAATTACTTTTTCGGTATTTAAGGGCATCATCACCCATTTCGTATTTCAACTTGTTTACTATTTGAATTTCCATTTCATTCGTTTGACCATCAATAGAAATAACCTTAACCAACAAATCGATAAAATAAAACTTTTCTTCTTTCGTCAATAGGTTTAAAAGCATATTTATCACTCCTTCTATTTATAATTATACCATATATCTTAATAACATAAATCATTTATTTACGATTAAATATCTTCTTAACTTCTTCAGTATATTCAAGTTCATTATTATAAACAAATAATGGCTTACTTATTTCAACATCTGCTTTTTTATTTTTTCGTGCTTCAATCAGCACCAGCAATGCTTTTTCATCCGTTGTCTTTGCGTGAACAAAGCGCATTTTTCTAATTCCAAATCGATGCTTTGCTAAAACTTCAATAATTTCAGGGAGCCGCTCACAGCGATGAACCATATAAAAGGTTCCTCCATCACCCAGTAATTTTTTGCTTTCAACAATAATATCTTCTAGCGTGATCAAAACTTCATGACGAGCTATTGTTAAGTAGTCGTTTTTATTAATATTGCTTGTTTCAATATATTTAAAATATGGTGGATTGCAAGTCACTATATCAAATATATTAGCACCAACTTGCTTGTAAATACCTTTGATGTCAGCGTGAATAATTTCAATTTGCTCCCCAAAATGATTTATTTCAACACTTTTTTTTGCTAATTCAGAAACCTCTTTTTGAATTTCAATGCCATATATTTTTGCTTTTGTTTTTAATGTTAAAAACAAGGGAATTGGCCCATTCCCTGTTCCCAAATCGATAATTCTTTTGGTGTTCTCATTCACACATACAAAATCAGCCAAAAGAGTAGAATCTAGGGAAAACCTCAGCATGTCATCTCTTTGAATTATTTTAATTCTTTCATAACCCAATAATTCATGAATGTTTTCCATCATTTCATCCTATTCATCAACAACATCATCAGTCAAATCTCTTTCGGAGACCTCTTCTCTATGTGATTGAATTTTAATGACTTCTTTAGCTTCCCAGTCATCAATTTTCTCTTCTTTATCAATGGTTTTTATTCTTTCTCGTAAGAAGTCGACACTAATCACACGACAATTTTTGCACTTTGGCGTATCAACAATATCCCCAATCAGAGGAATTCGCATTCGAATTTCATCATAAATAGGACTTTCATAGCCTATACAACACATTAATTTACCGCAGAGTCCAGCAACTTTTGCTGCGCTTAACGTCATTCCTTGATCCTTCGCCATTTTCATCGTTACTAAATCAAACTCGCGTAGATGTGTCTTACAACAAATCGCTCTGCCACATGGCCCGATACCCCCAAGAAATTTTGCTCCTTCCCGAGGTCCTACTTGTCTAAGTTCAATTCTTACTCTAAACTCTGCTGCTAAATCCTTCAACAATTCGCGAAAATCAACTCTTCCTTCTGCATTATAGTATATAATTATTTTCTGATGATCAAGTGTATACTCGCAATCCAACAATTTCATTTCCAATTTATGTCGTTTAATTATTTTCTCACAATTTATCAAAGCTTTTTTTGCCTTTTCTAAATTATCCTCATAATTTTTGATATCATATTTGTTAGCAACTCTGATAACTGGTTTTAATTCATGTTCCAAATTGCCATTTTCTACTTCTCTAATTGGTTGAGTAACCTGCCCTAGTTCTAACCCTCTAATTGTCTCTACAACAACTTTGTCACCAACAGTAAGATTAAATGGAGTGGGGTCAAACCAATATATTTTTCCAACATCTTTAAATGTGATTCCTACAATTTTTATCATATCTACCTCGCTACTTCAATCAACATTTGCATGTACATCAATTCTACATTGACATTATATTTTATTTTTTGTTTATAAACCAATACTTTTTCAACAATCGTAAATAGTTCCTTTACTTCACAATCGATATCGAAGTCTACACTTGTGAAAGTAATCTCATTTTTCTGATTTAATTTGTAATAGATGTGATCATTAATCATCGTTGCCATTAAATCAATAAACATATTGTGATACATTTTATCCTTTTCACTGAGTAAGGTTTTTCCCATTTCGTTTAGAACTAAAATAGGCTCTTTCTCTTTAAACCAAATTGCCTCACCAATCGCTTTTACTAATTCGATCATTGCTGTTATTTTTTCATCTTTACTATATACTAACCCTTCATTAATATCATTGGTTAGAATGGACAATATTCGTGAATGCTCTTCCTTAATTCCTCTTTTAGTATATTCTTCAATGACAACATCACGTGGCACTTTAGAAAAAGAAATAATTTGTGATCTTGATTTTATTGTATTAATGATGTTTTGTAGATTCTCCGTTGTTAGGATTCCATATGTAGTACTACTTGTTTCTTCAAGAAATTTGAGCAAACGATTGGATGCTTCTAAAGTTGCTTTATCAATATCTTTGATAATAAATACTCTAATCCCTTCTTCAAGTGAAACTCGAGAAAATTCATGCTCTAGATCATCAATTTGACTTTTAAGAATGCTTCCTTTTCCTCCTGGTTCAACAAAGAAAATTCGGGGATGTTTTCCTTCTTTTATTCGCTTGCACGATAAGCATTCCCCACAAGGTTTATTTGGTCTTTCGCACATTAATAACGAAGCAAAATAATAAGCAGCCTCAATTTTTTGTGTCCCTTTTGCGCCTTCAAATAAGTAAATTCCAACTAGACGGTTTTTTAGAAGACTATTATTAAGCAGTTTTACAACTTTTGCTTGTGTTCTTAATAAGGTGCTAAAATCCATTTGACTCCTCCTACAAATTTTCAAATACTACTTTTTTAATCTCTGCATAAACTTCTTCAATATCCCTATTCCCATCAATTCGCTTAATACGGCCGGGAAATCGAGCAACCAATTGTAAATATCCTTCTCGTACTAAATGGTGGAATGTAATCGTCTCTAAGTCAAGTCGATCTTTATTACGATTATTTTTTGAAATTCGTGCCAACCCTTCCTCAGGATTTACATCAATAAAAATTGTTAAATCGGGAAGTAGTCCACTTGTTGCATAATAATTCAAATTATACACTTCATCAATGCCAAGCCCTCTCGCATATCCCTGATATGCAAGTGATGAATCGACATAACGATCACAGATGACTACATATCCTTCTTTTAATGCTGGTTTGATAACCTCTTCAAGGTGCTGTCTTCTGCTTGCTGCATAAAGCAATGCTTCTGTTATATAATCCATCTTGGTATTATCAACACTAAGAATTATTTTTCTGATTTCCTCTGATATTTTGGATCCACCTGGTTCACGAGATTGGAAGGCTTTCACATTTTTAGCTTTTAATTCTTGCATTAGGCGATTGATAATTGTGGTTTTCCCGCTGCCTTCTCCACCTTCAAACGTAATAAACTTTTTATTCATTGTTTCACCCACTTTAAAAGCAAAATAGTTTATATCATATTATCTCATATTATCCATAAAAAGGAAAGTATTTTTCTTGTTTTAATAGGGCTTTTGTGATAAAATATTTTTGGGTGGAGGTTGTCTATGAGAGTAACAGTTGATAACTTAACTTTTGCATATACCCAAAAACTTGTTCTAAACAAAGTATCATTCTCCTTAAAAAGTGGAGATTTTTTAACAATACATGGAAAAAATGGAACTGGCAAAAGCACCCTAATTAAATGCTTCTTACGATTATTAAATGTGCCCGATGGCTCCATCTTTTTAGATGATGTTGATATTAATCATATAAAAACATTTACCAATATTGGTTATGTTCCTCAAAAAACAGAATTTAATTATGAATTCCCTATTACTGTTTTTGAAATTCTGTCGTGTGCCTATAATAAAAAACGCGATGCTTTTTATACTTCTATTATTAATACTTTCGACTTGAATAAAATTTATCATGAAAATATAAATAACCTCTCTGGTGGCCAAATTCAAAGAGTTTTTATTGCAAGAAGCCTATTGAATAACCCCAAATTAATCATCCTTGATGAACCAACGGTTGGCGTTGATGTTGATAATGTGAAAACATTGCATCAAATTCTTACTGATTTGAAAAAACAAGAAATCACAATTATTCTTTCTAGTCATGATCTCGACTTTTGTAAAGATTTAACGGATTATTCTCTAGTTCTAAATGATTTGGGAGATTATCATTTTCGAAAGATTGGTGATGAAAATGATTCTTAGTAGTTTTTTTCGCGCTATCTTCGAATATGATTTTATGCTTTATGCTTTAATTGCTGGTATCATCGTTGGCATTTTGGCACCACTAATCGGCTCTGTAGTGGTCATCCGGCGATTATCTTTTATCGCTGACACGCTGAGTCACTTTTCGTTGGCTGGTGTTTGCTTTGGAGTTTTTCTTTCTCGACTTATCACCATTAAAGGGTTTGATCCTGCATTAATGGGCATTGTTTTCAGTATTTCTGGCACTTTTTTAATCGAAAAATTGCGAGGATTTTATAAAAATTACAAAGAATTATCCATGCCGATTGTTATGAGCTTTGGTGTTGCTTTGAGCGGGCTATTCATTAATTTAAGTAATAATATCGATGCTAAATTTACTACTAGCTTGCTATTTGGTTCTATTTACTCTGTTTCAGCAACCAATTTAATCATTATCCTTGTTATTGCTGTCATTATATTTATTGTTATCTTTACTTCTTATAAAAAGATCGTAACCTTATGCTTTGATGAAACCTATGCCGCTGTTTCCGGTATCAATGTAAAATCCCTACAATTACTACTTACCATTATTCTTGCCTTGGTAATTTCCTTGTTTATTGATATCGTTGGTGTTTTACTGATTGCTTCTTTGATGATTATCCCTGTAGCAGCAGCAATTCTTGTTGGTGATTCCTTCTTAAACACGGTCATTACATCGATTATCTTTAGTGAGTTCTCATTACTAACTGGATTCATTATTAGTTATAATACCAATCTTACTACGGGTCCCGTTATTATTCTAATCAACATTTTGATTCTAGCAATCGTAATGTCCATTAGCAAGGTGAAATCACGGCATCATAAAACAAAAGAAATTTAAAAAAACTGACATCTATCAACGTTGAAATGGTCAGTTTTTATTTTTTCTTAATAATATACTTTATATAAGTATAATCCATTTGCTGGTGCGATTTTGGGGGCAAATACCCTGTTTTTTTGCTCAGTAATTGCTTTTAAGTCTTCGAGCGAGTATTTACCTCTTGCCGCCTCTAACCACATTGCAACTAAAATTCTTACCATGTTGTGAAGAAACCCTGAGCCTACAATCTTAATCGTTAGTAGGTCTAAATCCCAAACAAAATCGATGGAAAATATTTCTCTAATGGTATTTTTCTTCTTTTTGTTTTTCGTATAAGAGCGGAAATCATGTTCACCAATATATAGTTTTGCTGCTTGTTCCATGAACTCTCGATCAACATTATGGTAGCGACAGTAATAACGATAGTTTCTTAATAGGGGATTAAATTCTCCGAAATCAATGATATAATGATATTCTTTTTTGATAGCATCAACGCGAGCATGAAAACGATCATCAACTTTTTCTACGCTTCTAATATAAATGTCCTTAGAAATTCGAGAATTAATCGCATTTTGCATATTCCAATTTCCCATATCAATATCACAATCAAAATGGATGACTTGACCAATCGCATGAACTCCCGTATCCGTTCTCCCAGAACAATGGATAGCAATTGGTTTTTTCATAATAACAAATAAAACATCCTCAATTTCTTTTTGAACAGTACGCAATTCTTGCTGTGCTTGAAACCCATGAAAATGAGTCCCATCATAACTAACTAAACATTTATAACGCATAAAAAATCCTCAAATAAATAGTTATCACTAGTAAAATCAAACAAAATCCTAACGTAAAATAATCACTAAAACGATATTTCAACAAATTTATACTCGTTCTTGGCGCATCAGGGATAAATCCTCTCGCCTCCATCGCATCAGCTAAATCATAAGCTCTTTTATAGGCAATTACAAACATAGGCACCAATAAAGAAATAATTTGCATGACTTTTGCTCCTATTTTTCCTTCTTTAAAATCTACTCCTCTTGAAGCCTGTGCTTTAAGAATTTTTTCTGCTTCATTTATTAATGTAGGAATAAAACGTAGGGCAATAGAAATCATCATTGTTAA
>JAQUVC010000114.1 GCA_028693535.1 Bacilli bacterium | reverse complement strand
GGAGTATTACCACTAGCGATTGGTTTTGGCAAGGGGGCAGAAATCATGCAACCATTGGCAATCGCTGTTGTTGGAGGATTGACTTATGCGACGTTGTTAACACTGATTGTTGTTCCAACAATTTACGGATTAGCCAATCATAAAAAGATGAAAAAGGAACTCTTGGAAAATGAAAGCAACGAAAGATAGAATTATTGAAGTTGCGATTAATAATATTAAGAATGTTGGACAAATTAGTAGTCTAACCATGGCTTCTTTGGCACAAGAGGCCAACATTGGCAAAAGTACGATTTATGAATATTTTAAGAATAAAGCTGAAGTGATGCAAGAAGCTGTCAAGGAAATAGTGGATAGTTATACCAGTAGTTTTTTAGAACTAGAGGTTACTACGTTTAAGGATAGTTTTGTACGTCATGCGATGTATTTATTGAATGCCGTTGAAGAATGCCGTAACTTTGCGATGATAGTGAATCGTGAAATTAGATCAATTAAAGTAGTTAGTAAAGAAGTAGTTAAGATAGTCATGAAGAGCCAAGAAGTTTATACCACCCGAATTATGGAAATATTTCATCTTGGTTTTTCAGAAAACATTTTAAAAAGCATCATTACAAGTGATGACTATCTCATTATGGGATTAATAAATGGTATTTTTGGTTTGTTTGGAAGTAAACAAATAGTGGTAAGTAAAGAGGAAATTATTGAAAACCTATATCAAACAATAGTTAAAATAAAAGGATAAAAACCGCATTTAGTTACATGTTTTTATAGTAAAAAAAGAAAAAATATGTTATAATTTCGTTAGTAATCGGAGGAGCTATGTTAAAGAGAATTGCAACTTATCGAATAACTACAATTATAACTTGTACGTTGTCAATCTTGAATGCATTGTTTTACTTTTCAATGCGTTGCATTTGGAGTGGTATTGGGAAAACATTGGATAATCAAATGATTCCTAATTTGTTGTTGATTGTTTTTGTTAGTGTTGCCTTAGCGGCTTGGCTGTTTGCCTGGTTCCGTTGGGAAAAGTTTTTAATGTATTTGATGTTAATCATTACGTTAGTGCTTGATGCTGGTTTATTCTTCATCATAAAACTAGGAGCGAGTGATTACCTTCATTTTATATTCCGTGAGTTTAAAGATGCGCTCATCTATTCATTTATGATTGTAGCAATTGTATGGATTATGTTTTATTATTCAACAAGTAAATTAGCAAAAATGCGAATTTTAAAAAGCGTTTTAATAGGGGCAATTATTATTATTTCGATGGGATTTACTTTGGGTTTGGGAATCAACAAACTCGATTTATATCCGACGGTTTATGCCGTAGAAGATGAATATCAAATTGTCTTCACAACCAAAACGGATGCTACTGTATGGGTTGAAGTCGGGGAAGAAGCCTACTATGATTTATATGCGGGCAGTCAAAAAAGCGAAGGCAAGGTTCATAAAGTAACACTTCCAATGGAAGCATTAGATGCCGAAAAAGCATATACGCTTCATATCCAACAAATTTTAATGCGCGGACCCTATGGCGGTTATAAAGGAAATCTAAAATCATACGATTTTAATTTTCGCCCTGTGAACACGAGTGATGGTCTAGACTATTACACAATCTCTGATATTCATGGAAAAAAAGATGCTGCTATCCAGGTTGGTAGCTACTTAGGTGATCAACTAGATATGCTCTTTATTCTTGGCGATACTTCCTCGTACTTAGAAAAGAAAATTGATATTGAATTAACCGGTAGGGTTGCTTATGGCATCACCAAAGGAGAAATTCCCGTTGTTTATGCGCGTGGCAATCACGAAACAAAAGGGGTTTTAGCGGACCAACTATATCGATATGTGGGTAGTCGAAACGAAAAATTTTATTTCACTTTTAGACTCGGCTCAATATGGGGTGTTGTTTTAGATGGCGGTGAAGACCACAATGATGATTGGTGGGAGTATTACGGGCTTGCTCGTTTTGAGGATTATCGCAGGGAACAAACAGAATTTTTAGAAACCATAATTGATCATAAAGAACAAGAATATGCTGCTACAGAAGTCAAATTTACCATTGCCTTATGCCATTTTTCAATTCCGTATGTAAGTAGTAGTGGTTTTCTTACTGATATAAAAGCTCGCTGGACATCCCTCTTCAATGAAATCGATGTTGATGTTCACTATGCTGGGCATGAACATGAGTTGATACCAATTATTCCAGGAATGTTTATTCCCAACACAACGTTGGTTTATAAGAATCCATTCTATACAACCAAAGCATCCACCAATGAAGGCCACTTTACCGATGCGAAATTTCCATCATTTATTGTTTCTAAACACGATGATGATCAAGAAATTTCCAATCCTCAAAGCCAATTAGATCAAAAGATGACGGGAGTAGCGAGTCATGTTGATGCTCATTTTCTTCAGTTAACAGTTACATTTACCAATCGATATCAGGAAGAAATGGAGATTGTCGATCCATTCGGACCAACAAATTTTGGTACGGAAATCACAATTTTGTTGCAATAATATGAAAAAATGTTTTACAATTAATCCGTTTAGAACGGATGCAGATTTTAATGAATTTGATGCTATGCTAGCAACAAATCGTTTTCAAGGCATTGAGATATTCTATCCATATCCTCTCTCGTTGGAAGCACAAGAAAAATATAAATGTAATGTGATGAAGTTACATCAAAAATATCCTCATGTTGAAGTTGTCATGCACTTACCATATGGACAAGACAATGATTTATGTAATTTAGATAACTATCAGGTAACATTGCAAGTTTTAAAAGATGGTATTGATTATACTAGTCAGTTTAAAACAAAAAAATTAACATTGCATTTAGGATATGTTGATAAAGATAAGCAAAGAAGCCTTTACATCAAACACATCATTCCTGTGTTACAAGAATTATGTGATTATGCACAGCAGTATCATATGGCAGTGATGATTGAAAACATGCCAGGAATTGCGGAATTAGGCTTTGGTCCAGAAGAAATATTAGAAATCATTACCAATACAAAACGAAATAATTTGAAGTTTATTTTAGACACTGGTCATGCTCATGTCAGTCGTTATGAAAATCCAGCTTATATTCGGCTTTTAGGCTCATACTTGCATCATATGCACTTTAGTGATAATGATCAAAGCGGAGATCAACATAAACGAATGGGGTTAGGGAATATTGACTTTCGGGAAGTCTTTGATGAATTGAACAAAATCAATTATCATGAGCTTCATTGTTTAGAAATTATCTTTCAAAAACCAGAAGAAATACTAGAGTTTGCGAAAGATATGGACTTATATCAATAAAAAGAAAACGAAGCACTGAAACACCATTTTTTAAAAACTATATGATGTGGGGTTAGACATGAAAAAAATTTGTATATTAACAGACTGTACTGCTGATTTAACAAAAGAATTATACGAAAAAAATAACATTGAAGTATTACCACT
>JAQUVC010000113.1 GCA_028693535.1 Bacilli bacterium | reverse complement strand
TTGAAGATAAGTATCCTGAAGGTGTTTTAGTTTTATCAGGAACAGGTAGTGCGGTATGTGCCACCAATGGCCGAGATATTCGCTATGGTGGTGGATGGGGACATTTACTTACAGAAACGGGATCTGCATATTTTGCGGTGAAATCACTTGTTTGTCAAGCAATAAAATATTTTGAACGGCATAATTCCATCAATCCATTGGCATTGAAGTTTATGAAGATAATCAATATCACTTCTTTAGAAGGATTCAAAAGTTTTATTTATTCTAACACGAAAAATCATATTGCTTCTTTCTCTCATTTTATTTGTGAGGAAGCCGAAAAAGGCGATAAAGAAGCGATTCGTATTTTAGAAAAGTGTGGCCGTGATTTAGCAAATGAAGTGAAACTCGTTCATCGCTTACTAAAACTTTCTAATGAAGCCGTTCTTGGGTTTCGCGGTGGATTAATTTGCCACTCGCAAATGGTTCAAAAAGCATTGTTGACTTCGCTTATCAGTAAAGGGATTTTTTTAAAACTGGTTACAGGCAGTACAGATCCAATCTACGGAGCTTATTATCTAGCAAAAAGGAAGAATAAAATATGAAAGCAATTGGTTTGATGAGTGGAACTTCATTAGATGGTGTTGATGCTAGTTTGGTTGACATTGCTGATGAAACATTTACGTTAGTAAAGTTTGTAACACTACCATATAACGAAGAGTTTAAAAAGAAAATTATGCGTAATTTATCTGATGAGACAGCAAAGTTATCAGAAATATGCAGCCTTAATTTTGAATTGGGATATCAGTTTGTTCAAGCGATTGATTTATTATTAGCAGCAACGCCATATACCTATACAGACATTGATTTTGTTGCAAGTCATGGTCAAACAATATGGCATAATCCTCATCATCAACAAGGACTTGTACCATCAACATTGCAAATAGGGGATGCATCTGTAATTGCAAATATGACGGGAATTAAAACAATTGCGAATTTCCGCCCTGCTGATATGGTTGTTGGCGGTGAAGGAGCACCATTGGTGCCCATGTCAGAATATATGTTGTTTCATAGCAATACAAAAAATGTGCTATTACAAAATATTGGTGGTATTAGTAACTTAACATATCTACCAAAAGGTTGCCAAATCGATGAAGTGATTGCTTTTGATTGTGGACCGGGTAATATTATGATTGATTATTTTACTAGTAAGTATTTCCAAATGCCATTTGATGATGGTGGAAAAATAGCTCTTAGTGGTAAAATAGTCAAAGAAATTTTTGACGAGTTAAAAAAAGAGGACTTTATTACAAAAAAACCACCCAAAAGCACAGGTAGAGAACAATACTCTGCTAAAAACATGGAAAAGTTAGCACAAGAACTTCATTTTAGTCACTATAATCCTGTTGATATTCTTACAACAATTACGGAGTTTACTGTTTATGCAATTTGCTATAATTATCAAAAGTATATTAAGGACTTTGATGAGGTGATCGTGAGTGGTGGTGGTAGTCACAATAACTATATTATCAAGCGAATGCGGGAAATTTTAAATTGTGGTGTGTTTTGTCAGGAGGATATTGGTTTTAATAGTGATGCAAAAGAAGCCATTGCTTTCGTTGTTTTAGGATATTTGACTTTGCAAGGAAGACCAGGGAATGTATGTAGCGCTACAGGAGCAAAGAGACCGGTCATTCTAGGGAGTATCACTCCATCGCAAAAAAGTCATTTGAAAGGGTAAAAATATGAGCGTAAATCTAAATAAAATAAGTACAGAGCAAAGAAATGTTGATACAAAAAATATCGATTTATTATCAACAATAGAAATATTACAAAAAATGAATCATGAAGATCATAAAGTCGCTGATGCGGTGAAATTAGCATTACCACAAATTGCAAAAGTAGTAGATAAAATAGTAGAAGCATTCTACCAAGACGGGCGCTTGATCTATATGGGAGCTGGTACAAGTGGTAGAATTGGTATTCTTGATGCGGTGGAATGTCCACCTACATTTGGAGTATCTTTTGACATGGTTCAGTGCTTAATGGCTGGTGGTGAAAAAGCATTTATTAAAGCTGTCGAGGGCGCAGAAGATTCGCTAGAATTAGCAGTATCAGATTTAAAAAGAATTCATGTTAGCTCTAAAGATATTGTGATTGGGATTGCAGCAAGTGGTCGTACTCCTTATGTAGTTGGAGGTATTGAATATGCAAAAGCACAAGGCTGTATTACTAGTTGTATTGTCACAGCAGCCAATAGTCAATTAGCTGCATTGGTTGATTTCCCAATTGAAGCCATAACAGGGGAAGAAGTGATTACGGGTTCAACAAGATTGAAATCAGGGACAGCGCAAAAAATGATATGCAATATGATATCATCAGCATCGATGATAAAAATGGGAAAAGTTTATGAAAACTATATGATTGATGTACAAGCAACCAATCAAAAATTAATTGCTCGTGCGGAAGGAATTGTAAGTCAAATTACAGGGATTTCTTTGGAAGAAGCACGAAATAAAATGGTAATCTATAAAACAGTGAAAAAAACAATATTTGCTATTTTAAGTGGAGTAGAAGATCTAGAAAAGATCAATGAATATTTGGATAAAACAAAAGGGCATATTCGTAATGCCTTAAAAATGGTGAAAAAAGATGATGAAACATATAGAAATAACAAATAAAGAAGGAAGAATATTAAGAGGATATCTTACTCTTCCAGAAGAATATAATGGAGATTTGGTCTTAATGTATCACGGATTTACAGGCAATAAAACAGAACATGCGTGTCATTTTCGTAATCTATCACGGCTATTGGTAGAGGAAAAGATTGCCAGTTTGCGAATGGACTTTAGTGGGAATGGAGAATCCGATGGAGAGTTTAAAGACTTTACTTTTGATACGATGATGGAAGAAGCTAATTTATTACTTGATTATGCAAAGGGTATTGTTGGTGTGAAAAGAATTATTCTATTGGGATATAGTATGGGGGGTGCTGTTGCGGCAATGGTCGCAGCAAAACGATATCAAGAAATTGATAAAATGGTATTGTGGTCACCTGCTGGAACGATACTAGAAAAGATTAAAAAAGCCTTTGAAAATGGTGTTAAGTTAGAAAATGGTAATGTTATAATGGGGACATTTGAATTATCCAAAGAAATGGTTGCATCAGTTGATAGGTATGATACGTATCAAGGAATTGAAAATTTCAAAAAACCAGTGCTAATTATTCATGGTAAAAAAGATTTAGCGGTCAATTACCTAATATCAGCCATCTATAGTGTCCGTTTTTTTAATTCACATTTATTTTATTTGAATGATGCTGGACATGGATATGATAGTTTAGCTGATAAAAAAGAACTTTATCAAAGAACACTTGATTTTTTGAAAACGAGGTAGAATTTATGAAAATAGTTGTATGTATTAAACAAGTTCCCGCTAGTTCTGAGGTGCAAATAGATCCCATTACCGGGGTCTTAATGAGGGATGGATCGAATACGAAGATGAATCCCTATGATTTATATGCTTTGGAAACGGCGCTTAAAATAAAAGAACAAACAAGTGCTCATTTAAC
>JAQUVC010000112.1 GCA_028693535.1 Bacilli bacterium | reverse complement strand
TCTAGCATTGCTTACAAAGGTGTCATTGATATCGAACAAATTGACCATTTTGGGATTACAAATCTAAATGATCAAGATTTGAGTAATATTAAAACCGTTGGTGGGGTATTAAAACTAATCGCGACATCTAAACGCCAAAAAGATAAAATAAGTCTTTGTATTGAACCAACGATTTTGCAACCCAATAGTATGTTTAGTACGGTGAATGAAGAATATAACTTAATATCAGTCAATGCTTCTATTAATGGCAATTTAAAATTTTATGGAAAAGGAGCAGGTCGATATCCTACCGCCAACGCTATTGTTAATGATGTGATTGCCATCGCTGAAGGTAGAAAAAATTATTCTTTTGAAAACAAAAATAAATTAATCATGACAGATTTGAGTGATTTAAACAAATATTACTTGCGATTAAAGAAAAATGAAACACTTGCTATGGAATATATCGAAAAGCAAGAAGATAGCTATATCATAACAAAAGAAATGTCGAAAGCGACATTCAAACAAATTATTGCAAAAGTCGATTTTTATGCAAAATTTATAAATTAAAGGTGAGAATATGAAAAAATATAATGTTGCTGTAGTGGGAGCTACTGGTTTGGTTGGGGGAACTTTTTTAAAAGTATTAGCTGAATATCAGTTCCCGATTAAAAATTTACGTTTATTGGCATCTAGTAGAAGTGCAGGAAAAGTGATTGCTTATTGTGGAAAAGAATATGTTGTTGAAGAACTAACAGAAACTAGCTTTGAAGGCATTGATATTGCCTTATTTAGTGCAGGAGGAGATATTAGTAAAATCTATTGCCCAATTGCTGCTAAAAGTGGAGCGGTTGTTATTGATAACTCTAGTGCTTGGCGTAATGATCCCAGCTTACCACTTGTTGTTCCTGAGGTGAATCCTCAAGATATTAGAAATAAAGGTATTATTGCTAATCCTAATTGTTCAACAATTCAAGCCATTATTCCTTTGAAAGCATTGGATGATCGATATGGTTTAAAACGAGTTGTTTATTCAACATACCAAGCGGTAAGTGGCAGTGGTATGAAAGGTGTCAATGATTTAGAGAGAACATTAAAGGGAGAAAAAAATGAGTTTTATCCTCATGAAATCGCCAAAACATGTATTCCTGAAATCGATGCTTTTTTAGAGAATGGGTATACCAAAGAAGAAATGAAAATGGTGAATGAAACAAGAAAAATGTTGCATAAACCTGAGTTAGCAATCTCAGCAACTTGTATTCGTGTCCCTGTTCCTAATTCACATGGTGTTTCTGTTATGGCAGAATTAGATAAGGAATTTAATATTGAAGATATAAGAGAACTATTTGCAAGTTATCCAGGCTTAAAACTTGTTGACCAGCCATTAGAACATTTATATCCAACATCAATTCTTGCCAATGGCAATGATCTCGTTTATGTGGGACGAATTCGTCGCGATTTGAGTTCTCCAAATGGAATCTTATTTTATACTGTTGGAGACAATATTCGTAAAGGTGCAGCAAGTAATGCTGTCCAAATTGCAAAATACATTGTTGAAAAAGGAATGCTATAATTTTCAAAGATAGCGTTTACATTTGGTAATAATTGACAATAAAATGAGCAAATGCTATAATGATTAAAAATAAAGTAAAAAGCGTTGAAGAAGAGAAAAATATTCCCCCTTTTTGTAGAGAGTTCGTGGTTGGTGAAAACGAATAGAAGGCGATATGTAATATACACTTCCTAGCTTGATCATTGAAATATAGTAAATGATCACGGAAATCTCCGTTATAAGATTAAGAGTTGATAGACTCGAACGAGCGATGACTTGTAGTTGATATACAAGTGATAAATAGGGTGGTACCGCGGAATATAACACTTTCGTCCCTACTAGGTAAGACTAGTATGACGGAAGTTTTTTTATTTTATTTTTGAAAATTTAATGACGACGGAGGACTTAAAAATGTCAAAAATCAAATTTTTCTTAAACGAAAGTATGCCCCTAGAAATGCATAAGGTTCGTGTTGTACAAAAACTGAATCTAATTCCCATTGAAGCGAGAAAGGAAGCACTAGATCAAGGTGGTTATAATACATTCTTGTTGAAAAACCGCGATGTATTTTTGGATATGCTAACCGATAGTGGCACAAATGCGATGAGTGATCGCCAAATGGCTTCTATGATGGTTGCTGATGATTCATATGCTGGTAGTGAAACATTCTATCGCTTAGAAAAAACATTACAATTTTTCTTTCAAATGAAATATTTTTTGCCAACTCATCAAGGTAGAGCTTGTGAGAATATTATTTGCAAAACCTTTGTAAAGCCAGGTGATGTCATTCCGATGAATTATCATTTTACAACGACAAAAGCGCACATTGAATTAAATGGCGGAACAGTAGCAGAAATTTTTACTGACGAAGCCTTAAAAGTTACTAGTGATTGTCCATTTAAAGGCAATATTGATTTAAATAAATTACAACAATTGATAAAAGAGGTTGGGGTAGAGCATATTCCATTCTTACGGATTGAACTAGGAACCAATTTAATTGGCGGTCAACCAATTGCCTTAGAAAACATCTTAGCTGTTGCTAAGATATGCCATGATCACAAGATTATGGTCGTTACTGATGCTAGCTTATTAGCAGACAATATTCACTTCAACAAAGAGCGAGAAGAGTTCTGCAAGAATCTATCATTACATGAAATTGTATTAAAGATTGCAGAAGTAACTGATATTATGTATTTTAGTGCTCGTAAATTAGGCTGTGTTCGCGGTGGTGGCATTTGTGTTCCTACAGTAGAATTGTTCGATAAGATGAAGGATTTGATACCATTATATGAAGGCTTCCTAACATATGGAGGTATGAGTGTTCGTGAAATGGAAGCGATGGCGGTTGGTCTAGAAGAAACGCTAGATCCAGAAATGGTCAATCAAGGGCCACAATTCATTGCTGAATTTGGTAAAAAACTAATGGAACAAGGAGTTCCTATCATTACTCCAACTGGCGGCTTGGGTTGCCATGTTGACGCGCGTCGTTTTATTCCTCACGTAAAAAGTGAAGAATATCCAGCCGGAGCTTTAGCAGCTGCTATCTATTTGATTAGTGGAGTTAGAGGAATGGAGCGAGGAACGATTAGTGAAACAAGAAATCCTGATGGATCTGAGCATCCTGCTGGAGTTGAGCTTGTTCGCCTTGCTTTACCACGACGAGTATTTACTATGTCACAAATTTCTTATGCTGTTGATCGAATTGCTTGGCTATTTCAGAACCGAGATTTAATCAAAGGATTAATGTTTATCGATGAACCAAAAGTATTACGCTTTTTCTTAGGACGTTTGACTCCCATTGATCATTGGGCAGACAAATTAATGAAAAAATTTAGAGAAGATTTTGGTGATAGTCTATAAAAAAGTAGCGACCTTACTTTGAAGGGTCGCTTTTTTTGTGAAAGGGAGATCAATGTCAATATCTTTTGAAAATTTCACAAAAAAAGAACAAACATAAGTACAGGAAACTAAGCAATTCGTTTTTGATACTTTTTCATTTTCTCTTTATACATATGATAACCCCAAGGATGAAACCAACTA
>JAQUVC010000111.1 GCA_028693535.1 Bacilli bacterium | reverse complement strand
CTGAAGCTGTGGATAATGCAATGAGCAATGCAAAACGAAATAAAATCAATAATATAGAATTTATTTGTGGCAAGTCAGAAGTAGAGATTCCTAACTTTACTAGTACATCAATTGACGTGATTGTTGTGGACCCACCACGAAAAGGTTGCGAAGCGGTTTTACTGGAAACAATCAAAGCCAAACAAATCAAACGTGTAATCTATGTATCTTGCAATGTTGCAACCCTTGCTCGCGACTTAGAAATATTATCTAGCGATTATCTTATTGAAGAAGTCACACTAGTTGATATGTTCCCACATACCAGTGAAGTAGAAAGTATTGCTTTACTCACACTAAAGTCGTAATACTTCATTAAACCTAGGGGTAATCGTAAAAAAATATTGAATTTAGAGAAAAAAATGTGTATAATATATTAAGTAAAAATTCAGGAGGAATCATATGAAAAATTTAAAAGGTGCTTGTTTATTTGGTCAGTCAGGAGGACCTACTTCAGTCATCAATGCTAGCGCTGCTGGTGTATTTTTAGAAGCAATGAAACACGAACAAATTACTAATATTTATGGTGCAGAACATGGTATTAGAGGTATTTTAGAAGAAAATCTAATTGACATGCGTCAAGAAGATATCAAAGAAATAGAGTATTTGAAGAATACTCCATCATCTGCTTTGGGATCTGTTCGATATAAATTGAGACCATTAAATGTTGATGAAACTGATTATAAGAGAATATTAGAAGTATTTATAAAATATGATATCCGCTATTTCTTTTACAATGGTGGTAATGACTCTATGGACACATGTAATAAGATAAGCAAATACCTGCAAAGTCAAAATTATGATTGTAATGTCATTGGTGTTCCCAAAACAATCGATAATGATTTGGTTGGAACAGATCATTGCCCAGGATATGGTAGTGCTGCTAAATACGTAGCAACAACAATGATGGAATTATATTTAGATACGCATGTATATGATACAGGAATGGTTACAATTGTTGAGGTGATGGGCCGTAATGCTGGTTGGTTAACAGCTGCTGCTTCCCTTGCTTCGATTAAAGGCTTGGGGCCAGATTTAATTTATCTTCCTGAACAAACATTCGATGTTGATGAGTTTGTTGAGGATGTAAAAAAGGTTGCTGCTGCCAAGAACAATAAAGTAATGGTTGTTATTTCTGAAGGTATAAAAGATCGTGAAGGTAAATATATTTCAGAATATTTTGTAAGCCTTGATCGGGATTCATTTGGTCATGCTTTACTGGGTGGAACAGCGACAGTACTTGCTGGTATTATCAATGATAAAACAAATATTAAAGTTCGCCCTATTGAATTTAGTCTATTACAACGATGTGCAGCGCATATTGCTTCTGGTACAGATATTGAAGAAGCATTCAATGCTGGAAAGATGGCAGTTAAGTATGCAATCGATGGTCATACGGATCAAATGGTCGCTTTTATTCGTGATGAAAAAAGCACAAAATATAAAATTAACTATGAGTTGATGCCAGTGGATCAAGCAGCAAATACCGAGAAGAAGATTCCTGATGCATGGATTAAAGCAGGTCATGTAGGATTAACAGATGATTTTTATGAATATGCATTGCCACTAATCCAAGGTGCTTCTAATTCACCAGTTGAAGATGGATTACCTCGTTTTGCCCGACTAAAAAAGATTAGTGCAAAAAAATAATGAAAATGAATATGGGCAATGTCCATATTTTTTGTAGGTGAATTGTATGATAAACTTTTTTAAAAAAATTGTTAAATTTTTACTAAGCCGGTTGTTTGTTGTAACGCTATTGTTGTTTTTACAATTGGCATTACTAGTAACAGTTATTTTTTTCATTGGGCTTCGAGGTATGATTTATTACATTATTTTTAATATCATTGGTGGTCTTTTTGCGTTTACTATCTTTAACCGTGATTTTAATCCTGCTTATAAGATATCTTGGATTATTGCCATTTTAGCTGTTCCTTTTGTTGGAGTTATATTCTATGTGATGTTTGGACGAATTAAAATGAGAAAAAAGACAATCATAAGAATTGATAAAATGGAAGAAGAAAATCGCAAACTCCATCAAGAAAATCCTGGTTTTAGTGATTTTAGTAATGATGAACACCGAAAGATTTATAATTATTTAATGAATACAACAGCAATGCCTGCATGGGAAAATACAAAAACAACAATTCTTTCTCCAGGAGAAAAATTTTTCCCTAGTTTAATTGAAGAATTAAAAAAGGCAGAGAAATTTATTTTTCTCGAATTCTTTATCATTGCTGAGGGAAATATGTGGAGTGCTATTCATGAAGTACTGCGTCAAAAAATTGCTGAAGGAGTTGAAATTCGCATTATTTATGATGATTTTGGCTGTTTGAAGTATATATCTCGTAATTTTAAAAATCAATTACTGAAGGAAGGGATTAAAATTGCGACGTTTAATCCGATGATTCCAGTTTTGTCAATTAGCATTAATTATCGCGACCATAGAAAAATAGCAATTGTTGATGGCAAAGTTGGTTGGACTGGAGGAATGAATATTGGTGATGAGTATATTAATGAAAAAGAAGTATTTGGTTATTGGAAAGATGCGATGATTAAAATAGAAGGAGAAGCGGTTTTAAACTTAACTAATCTATTTATCAATATGTGGGAATTTTGTACACGCGAAAAACTCAACTATCGTAATTATAAAGCAAATCATAAAGTTGAAAGCGATGGAGTTGTACAAGTATTTGGTGATAGTCCTTTTGAGGGTTATCTTGTAACCGAAACTGTATATATGAAGTTAATTACATACGCGAAAAATTATGTTTATATTACGACTCCTTATTTGGTAATTGACAATGAAGTAATTACTGCTTTAAAATGTGCTGCTTTAAGTGGTGTTGATGTGCGTATCATTGTTCCTCATATTCCTGATAAGCGGATTGTTTTTTGGATAACACAATCATATTATATGGAATTAATTGCTGCTGGAGTTAAGATTTATGAGTACACTCCAGGGTTTATTCATGCAAAGGCGATTATTGCTGATGACTCATTGGCTGTAATTGGTTCAGCAAATCTTGATTTTCGTAGTTTGTATTTACATTTTGAATCTTCTTGTTTGTTGTATAATACCAAATCAATCTATGATATCAAAATCGATATTGATGAGGAAATTGAAAAATCTGAATTAATTACGTTAGAAAAATGTAAAAAAGTTAGTATTGTGAAGCGAATTTTAGTTGGTATTTTACGAGTTTTTGCCCCAATGTTATAAATTTAATTAGTAACTATTTATTTCTTTGAAAAAGCATTGTATAATGAAGCAAACAACATAACAGGAGAAAAAAATGAAAATTTTAAAAAGATTTTTACAAATAATACTTGTTTTCCTTGTCTTTTTGCTATTGATTGTTCCCGTTCAAGCTGCATCAACAACAACTGGGAATGCTACTTATAACGAAGAACAAAAACTCGATAAAATGGATGTTGGTTATGGGGTTAGTTACCATCGCAGTATTGGTAAAACCTCAGCCACGATTCGTTCTGGAACCTATAATCAAACAGTTCATTATTTGAATACGGTGTGTAATGATACAATACGCG
>JAQUVC010000110.1:2473-3681 GCA_028693535.1 Bacilli bacterium | reverse complement strand
GTTGAAAAAAAGGTAACCCTTAGGCTACCTTATTTGTTGTAGGGAGTAAATCGATCATTTCCCAAATAGAATATTGCAAGTGTATCAATTCCTGAATGACTACCAATCACAGGTCCCACATAATTAAACACAATGTTTTTCACTTTCATGAATTCATGAATGCGATCAATCACATAAATGACATCATCAAGACAATCACCATGAGAGATAAAAATTTCTTGTTCCTCAGGATTCTCAATGGTTTGCACCATTCGTTCTACCATTTTATTTAAGGCTTGGCGACGGCCACGAACAGCTCCTGTTTGGACTAGCCTTCCTCCCATATCTACATGTAGTAATGGTTTGATTTTAAGTAGTGTTCCTAAGAATGCTTTGGCATATGATAATCTACCACCTCTACGAAGATGATTTAAATCACCAACAGTAAATAAATGACACATTCTTTGTTTGTTTTTTTCTGCCCATAACACTAATTCTTCTAAACTAGCGTTTTGCTGTTTCATATCAGCAAGGTACTTTAGAAGTAATCCTTGCCCCATGGAAGCGCATAATGAGTCGATGATTAATATTTTACCATGAGGATATTTTTCTAATAATTCACTTTTGGCAATCAGAGATGCCTGATAGGTTCCTGATAACGCAGAAGAAAAAGTAACTAGTAAAATATCATAACCTTCTTCAAGAAACGGCTCGATGGCTGTGATATAATTTTCAGGATTCACTTGTGATGTCGTTGCGGTTTTTTTGTCTCTTAGCATTTGGTAAAAGTCTTTGAATTTAATTTCTCTTTCATCTAGATAATTTCGATAAGATTTTTCTTCAATCGTAACACTTAATGGTAATACAACCAAATCCAATGCTTTTGCCATTTCTGCTGTTAAATCAACACATGAGTCAGTAACTATTTTAAATTTTTGCATTTTAAGTCCTCCAAACTTATCATTCATATATTTTCACATTCTAATTATACAATATTGGTTTTTCAAGACCTATCTACTATCAAGGATGATCACTATACTCTGAACTATCAAAAAGTAGAATGCAATTTCACCTCTCTACTAATTGGAGAATCACCAAAAACTTCTAATTGCTTAATCAAAAAAAAGATGTTATAATAAAAACATGATTACAGAAGAAAAAATAAAAGAAAACATTGCGAACAATTTAATAAAATATCGAAAGGCTCATAACTTGACGCAAATCCAACT
>JAQUVC010000110.1:0-2373 GCA_028693535.1 Bacilli bacterium | reverse complement strand
AATGCTTCTGTTACTTACACTTCGCTTGCTTTACAGTTTAAAAAGAAATGGTTGTTCTGGATTGTTGGAATTATTATTTTTCTAATTGGAATTTCTAGGGTTGGTTTGGGTGTTCACTATCCAAAAGATGTCCTATTTGGTTGGATATTTGGGATTGGATGTGCCTTTCTAGGAAATTATTTGCATCGTAAATTCGAACATGATTTTAAAAAGCTAGCTCTTCTTTATGTGATTACCTTTGCTATTTTTCTACCCTTTGTCTTTATTTTTTGGCGTAAAGACTTTTCTGATATTAAAATATATCGTGATTTCTATACTGGTTATGCTATGTTTGCCGGTTTTATCGCCGGTAGTCTTTGGGAAAGGAAAGTTCTTGACTTTGATTGTCAGGCACCACTCGGAAAAAAATTAATCAGATTGTTAGGCGCTATCATCTGCGTGATGCTTACACAATTTGGTCTTGATATGCTCTTCCCTGAAGGATTTATTCTCCTTGATATGTTACGTTACTTCCTAGTATCATTTGTAACTTTAGGTCTTTATCCAATCTTATTCAAAAATAGTTTATTTAAAAAGTGAAGCCGATAAAAGCTTCACTTTTTTTCTATTGATACGTTTAAAATCTTGAATTCTCATAATGATAAGGAATGCTTGTTCCGACAACAACGTCTTCTATTTTGTTCAATATTAGCCAATCATCCATATTGTTCTGATAATCAAACTCTAGTGGTTCTATTTTCTCAACATGATTAAACTCTACCAGACATAAACATAATTTACTCCATCTTTCTTTTTGTTTATCTGTTAAGACTAGTTTATCTTTATTGTTCTCTATAATTGCTATAATTTCTTCGTCTGATAATTTCACATAATTTAGAACATTTGTGATAATGGCTTTAGCCGTTATTTTTTTTGTCCCTTTTTCCATAAAATAAATAACTTCATCTTTAAATACCCTACTATGGGGTATTTTTCTTCCTGAAGCTCCTCGAATAATCATTGTTTTTTCACCATTTATAATTTTAAATAATTCTTTTGATTTGTCATCACAATAAGCTAAATGTACCATATTATACTTCCTTATTCTAATTGATTAGTACAGCCTCTTTGATAATTAACTGTATCTTTATCTCGCTTTATTTCTTTATAACCACATTTCTTGTAAAACTGGTTAGTTCTAACATTCCAAACTGGAGTGTCTAGTTTATATATTGCATTCGGTAACAATTTTTCAATGAGTTCCATTAGTTTCATTCCCAAATGTCTATGGAAATAAAGAGGATCAATAAAAATTCGTCCTATATAAATTTCTCTTTTAGAAATCCATAAAATGGCTGCTCCAATGATGGCATCACCAAGCCAATAAGAATACAACTTTCCACTCTTTTGCATTTGTTCATGCCAGGAAATAGAATCATAATCTGGAGGTCCATCTAATTCTTCCCCACCTACCAAGATATCACTATGAAAAGAAAGTTTAGATATTCGAACAATCTCTTTCACGTCTGCAATGTTTGATAAAGTAAGTTTTGTATTCATCTTAGTTCTCCTTAATCGTATGTGTTTTTATAGGTTATAATAAATATAAAAATATATTTAAACAAAGTTTATGCTATTAAATCATTCAAAATAATAATTTCACAGCCTTGATTTTTATAATAATTTAACATTTCACTAATCTTCCTTTTATCATAACTAGTAACAGCATCAGCTATAACCGTCACATGATAATTGGCTTTACACATATTATAACAAGTCGACTTTACACAGGCTACAGCATCTGCTCCCGCTATATAAAAATCGGTGATTTCATTTTTTTTAATAAAGTCTGTAAACTCTTTGCTTGTTAAGGCATTCCCTTTTGATTTTGTGAAAATATTGTCTGACACTATTTTCATATCTGGAACTAATTCAGCTCCTAGTGTATTCGGCTTAAACGTTCTTGTCCCTGCTGATAAATTCTCATGCCGAATATAAACAACAGGAATACCCATGTTAACTGACCAATCAATAGCTTTATTGATATTTTCAATCACATCCTTGTAATTCTTTGTAATATCATTTTGAATATCAATCACTACTAAAGCTTTTTTTTGCATTTTTTCTCCTCTTTCTTTTTGCCTTTTTAAGTTTATCATAAAACACTAAAACATACCATATTCTAATATCAGTAAGCATGTCAATTTATAATAAAAAAGGGCTTGATTACGACGAATACAAAGTATTCAGTATCAACCCTATCTTTCAATATGGTGCGGGTGACAGGAATCGAACCTGCACTCCGAGGAACTAGATCCTAAGTCTAGCGCGTCTGCCAGTTTCGCCACACCCGCATACCATGCTATAACATAATAGCATAATGTTATGGGTTTT
>JAQUVC010000109.1 GCA_028693535.1 Bacilli bacterium | reverse complement strand
TTAATTTTGAGATAAAAGCAGGAGAAACAGTTGCCATTATTGGAAAAACAGGTAGTGGTAAATCGACAATCGCTAATATATTGGTTCGCATGTTGGATTATGATCAAGGTCAAATCACCATTAATGGCGTAGAACTAAAGGATATTAAAAAGCATTGGGTACGTAAAAACATTGGTATTATTTTACAAGACCCATTCTTATATGCGAAAACAGTGTTAGAAAATATAAAGATTGGTAATCGTCATCTAGATAATGATAAGGTATTCCAAGCAGCTAAAACAGCAGCGATTGATAAAGATATTGAAGGCTTTATTTCTGGCTATGATACTTTAGTCGGCGAGAAAGGTGTTACATTATCGGGTGGGCAAAAACAACGAATTGCGATTGCGAGGATGTTGATATTAAACAAATCCGTATTGGTATTTGATGATTCATTAAGTGCGGTAGATACAAAAACCGACTTAATGATTAGAAATGCTTTAAAGGCTAACGATAAAGAATTGACTTCAATTATTATCACCCATAGAATAACCACCGCTAAAGAAGCAGATAAAATTATTGTGTTAGAAAATGGTGTGGTAAGTGAAATAGGAACACATAAAGAATTAGCCGCAAAAGAAGGCTTATACAAGCGACTTTGGGATATCCAAGGCGCGCTTGAGAATGAATTCCTAGGAATAGTTGAAGGAGGTGAGAGTAATGAATAGTTTTGAAGAACAAGATTACTCTTCGGAAAAATTTAGTGTCGGTATTTGGAAGAAAATTATAAAATTAGTAATTAAAAGAAAAAAGCCACTGGCATTTTTGATTATCTTTGTTACGGGGCTTGCTGTATTGGATATTTTATATCCATTGTTAAACAAATTTGCGATTGAAGAATTCTTTACAAACCAAGACTTTTCAAAAATTAACCTTTTCATTGGTGCATATTGTTTGATTGCCATTGGTTATGGTGTTGTAATTAATGGGTTTATCCGAATGGCAGGTTTGGTCGAGGTTGAAGTTGGGTATGAACTTCGTCATGAAGCATTTGAAAAATTACAATTATTACCATTCTCATATTATGATAAGACTCCAGCGGGATGGATTATGGCACGACTTACGTCTGATTCACGTCGGCTTGCTTCCATTATTTCTTGGGGAATTGTTGATATGCTATGGGGTTCGTTGTCAATGGTGGGCATTCTTGTTATAATGTATGTTGTAAATTGGAAGTTAGCCTTAATCATTACATTCTTAGTGCCTATTTTGGCTGCGATTAGCAT
Source organism: Bacilli bacterium (assembly GCA_028693535.1). GTDB lineage: Bacteria > Bacillota_I > Bacilli_A > ML615J-28 > CAG-698 > JAAYBG01. Next base: position 2,432 of record JAQUVC010000109.1, on the reverse strand, counting down.
TTATTTCCGTAAGAAAATATTAACATCTTACCGAGGGGTTAGAAAAACCAATTCAAAAATAACGGCTAGTTACAATGAAGGTATCTTAGGCAGTAAAACAACAAAAACATTGGTTCTTGAAGAAGATCGCAATCGTGAATTTGATGAGCTGTGTAATAAGATGAGGAAAGATTCTATTAGAGCAATCACATATTCAGCCTTATTTTTCCCTATTTTATTGGTCATCAGTTATGTTGCTGTTGCGATTACCTTACGAGCAGGAGGATATTTGATTCTTGTTGAGGGAGTAATTGGGATATCAACCTTATATTTCTTTATCACATGTACCACTCAATTTTTTGACCCTATTATGCAAGTGGCAAGAATTCTAGCTGAATTACAACAAGCGCAAGCATCGGCCGAAAGAATCTTATCTTTGATAGAAACAGAGCCAGATATTTATGACCGTCATGAAGTTGTACAAAAATATGGAACCCTATTAGAACCTAAAAAGGAAAATTGGGAACAATTAAAGGGTAAAATAGTTTTTGAAAATGTAACATTCCAATATCAGGGGGGAGAAAAAGTCCTTGAGGACTTCAATTTAGTCGTTCCCGAAGGAACATCTGTTGCTTTGGTTGGTGAAACTGGAGCAGGTAAATCAACAATTGTTAACCTTGTATGTCGTTTTTATGAGCCGACAACAGGAAGAATTTTAATTGATGATGTTGATTATAAAGACCGTTCTATTGCTTGGTTGCATCATAATTTAGGTTATGTATTACAAACACCTCATTTATTTAATGGAACGATTATGGAGAATATTCGCTATGGTCGCCTTGATGCAACAGATGAAGAAGTCAAAGCCGCTGCAAAAGCAGTGAGTGCCGATGAATTTATCGTTACTTTTGAAAATGGATATGACACAAATGTCGGTGAAGGAGGAGCAAAACTGTCAGTTGGACAAAGACAATTGATCTCTTTTGCTAGAGCGCTACTTGCTAACCCACGAATTTTGATTCTTGATGAAGCAACATCATCGATTGATACCAAAACAGAGGAGTTAATCCAAGGAATTATCAATAAATTATTAAAAGGAAGAACTAGTTTTGTTGTTGCTCATCGTTTATCAACAATCATTGCTGCTAATATTATCTTAGTAATCAAAGATGGTAAGATTATTGAGAAAGGAACTCATGAAGAATTGCTGGCTTTGAAGCGCGAATACTTCGAACTTTATCGCAACCAATTTATCAATGAGCAAATTGAAAAAAGTAAGTATTAGTAAAAAGGAGCACAGATAAAATGCTCCTTTTTCTTTTTAAAAGTGTAGCAGTAATCAGCGACCCAATAGAATAAGGTGCTTCATGTAAACTTATTAAGAGAACCCTTGAAAAGCGATTAAAACGTAAAATATAGGGGTAAATTGGCTCTTAAAAGGAGGATACCTTGAAAAAAATCAAAAATCTTGTAAAATAGAAATTATTATAGTAAAATAGAACAAGGAGGGTAGAAATCATGAAATGTATATTTATTTACAATCCAGTAAGTGGTCGTGGACAAATTGTCAATCAAGTAAAAACGATTGTAAAGCGATTAGCAGAAGTCTATGATATAGTTGATACTTATCCTTCTAAGTCATCAAATGATATTACTGAGGCCACTATCAAGGCTTGCCAAGAATATGATGCCATTATTTTTGCTGGTGGTGATGGAACTTTTAATGAAGTGGCGATGGGTGTAGCCGCATGCAAGCGACGACCGCCACTTGGGTACATTCCTCAAGGAACAACAAACGATATTGCTCGAAATTTACGAATTCCTCGTAATGTAAAGGGAGCATTGAAAGTTATTTTAGCGGGGAAAACGATAAAGCATGACGTTGGTAAGATAAATGACCGCTATTTTGTATATGTAGCTGCAATCGGTGCTTGCACAGGAACGAGTTACACAACAAGGCATGAAGAAAAGCGACTATTAGGGCGTTTGGCATACGCAAAAAATGGTATCAATGAGTTTTTCACAAGCCCTTTATCAAAAGTTAAAGTAATTTCTGATGATAAAAGCATTGAAGCTACAGCTCCATTGGTATTAGTACTAAATTCTATTAGTGTTGGGGGCTTACCATTTAACCGTTATGGTCATTTGAACGATGGACTTTTCGATGTTATCTTAGTTAACAATGATAAAAGCAAAGGAAGACTTAACATTATCAAGTTTTTTGTATCGAGAATGTTAGGGATGAGAAAAGCAAAAGAAGCAATTGCTTTACATGCAAGTAAATTTCGTATTGAAATAGATGGCGAGCAAACGTGGTGTATCGATGGTGAAGAAGGCCCTAAAGGGAGTGTAGCAATTGAAAATCTACATAGCCATCTAACAATATTTGCACCAAAACGTAAGGCAAGAAGCCAAAAAAATAGATAGAGGTGGCATATGTTTGATAAAAAAGA
>JAQUVC010000108.1 GCA_028693535.1 Bacilli bacterium | reverse complement strand
AACTTTAGATTATGTTTTTGGAATGCTTACTTTATTATTAGGGGATAATAATATAAAAGTAAAGAGGAAAGTGAATGAATCTTAAAAAAATTATTCTGATTATTGATAAAGATTATCAAAAATCTCTTTTTTTAAAAGAGCTTTTTGTAGACGAATTTGATATTTTATTTGCAAATGATGAAAATTCAATAAAAGATTTAATCAGTAACAGCAAAGAAGATTTAGCAATCATCTTAGTTAGTGATGTATTTATTAGTAATAATAAAACGAATAAAAATTTGTTGGACATAATAAAAAAAGAAGATATTCCTTTGCTCGGAATCATTAATAAAAAAGATAGCAATGAAGAAAAAGAATTGCTTGATTTTGGAATTACTGACCATATATATCAACCATTTATGTTTGAAAATGTCTATAATAAAGTAGTAGATATTATTAGAGAAAAGAAAGCACAAAATCAGCTACAAACAATTATGGATAATGTAACTGGAGGAGTATTGCTACTTGAAGTAGGAGAAATCCTTCGATGTCTATATGTAAACAAAGGTTTTTTTAATTTTAGTGGTTATAGTGAAGAAAACTATCACCGAAATACACAGGCAGATATTGCGAAATATATTTTTTTTGATGATGAAGCGTTTGTTAAAGAACAGTTATTGCAAGCGGTGAAAGACAATGCACCTTTTTCTTTTGATTTTCGTGCAACCATCAAAGAGGATGAAATAAAATGGTTTTATGCTCAAGGAACACCAATAAAAAATAATGAAACTATAAATCCAGTGGTATTGGTTTTATTGACTGATATTACTAAACTAAAAAGTGCAGAAGTTGAATTGGCCCGAACATCTTCTCAATTGGCAATGATAATTGAAAATCTTAATTGTGGTATTGCTATTTTTGCATTAAATGAAGGGTTAGAGCTCCTTTATGGCAATGGTACATTATCAAAGTTAATGGGTTTAAGAAAAGAAGAAATTCATAACATGCCAAGTGAAACGTTGCTAACATACGTGCATAGTGAAGATATTGAAAATTTTAGAAAATGTTTAAAAGAAGCTAGTTTAGAAAGAACAGACACGAAAATAGATATTAGATTTGTCAAAGGCAATGCTGGTATCAATTGGGTTCGTTTGAACGCAGAAAAAATTAGTGAAGGAAACAATGGAGTTTTGGTGTACGGTATTTTTTTGGATATTAATAATGAAAAAGCACAAGAAGAACATACACAAAAAACAACAGACGAGTTAAAGTATCGTGCTAATTATGATTTGTTGACTGGTATTTACAACAAAACAGCCTTTTGTAATGCAACATATGAGATGTTGAAAGCTTACCCTCAAAAAAAATATAGCCTAGTTTTATGGAACATTGAACAATTTAAAATTGTTAATGATTTATTAGGTATTAAAACAGGAGATACAATTTTAAGAATTATTGCAAACCGTTTGGCTAGTACTTTATCTGGTCAGGGAACTTATGCAAGAGCGGAAGCTGATCACTTTGTAACATGTTTTCCTAATGATTTATTTGATGTAGAGAAAATTTTAAAAGATATACAAGATAGTATAGGACAATTACAACTTAGGAATCAGATTAGAATCATTGCTGGAATATATGAAATCGATGATATAAATATTGCTGTGGAACAAATGTGTGACCGAGCTGGATTAGCAATGCAAACGATAAAGAGCAATTTTGTAAGAAATTTTGCTTATTACGACGATAAATTGCGATTAAGCCTTGTAGAAGAACGGGAAATAATCAGTGAAATGATGGTGGCTATAGAAAATCATGAATTCACGATTTATTTACAACCAATCTATAGTCTTCTGAAAAACGAAGTTATTGGTGCTGAAGCATTGGCAAGATGGATTCATCCACAAAAAGGTGTGATTAGTCCTGCGGTATTCATCCCTGTCTTTGAGAGAAATGGATTTATCTCCAAACTAGATTTTTATATTTGGGAAGAAGCGTGTCGTTATCTTCGAAAAAGAAAAAACGATAATCTACAGTTGATTCCTATCTCTGTTAACGTTTCTCGTTTGAGTTTATATAATTCTTTTTTATGTGAAGAAGCTGTTGAGTTAGTTGACAGTTATGAAATAGATCATAATTTATTGCGTTTTGAAATTACCGAAACGGCTTATAATGACAATCCTGTACAATTACTGGCAACGCTTAGTAAAATGAAAAAACAAGGCTTTAAAATTATAATGGATGATTTTGGCAGCGGATATTCATCTTTAAACGCATTAAAAGAAATACCGATTGACATTATTAAAATGGACATGAAATTTTTAGAAGGGGTTAAAGAATCTAATCGCGCTGATAGTATTTTAATTTCTATTGTGCGAATGGCAAAATGGTTGGATAATCCAGTTATAGCTGAGGGTGTAGAGAAAATCACACAATTGCATTTTTTGAAGAGCATTGGTTGTGATAGAATTCAAGGATATTTAATTTCTCCACCATTGCCAGTTGATCAATTTGATAAGTTTATTAAAACAAATCCTAAAATACAAACGAATGAAGCGCCAATTCAATTAGTTGCCGATCAGTTTGATTTAGGCGCGTTTTTTAGTGGTAACCCTATCTTGACATATTTCTTGGATAATATTGCTAGTGGTGTTGGAGTTTATGAGTTTCACAAAGAAAACTTAATTGCTCTTAGAGTAAATAATGCTTATTATGATATAATGGGTTATAACAAAGAGACATTCTTACAAGATTCAAAAGTAATTTTACAGCGAATATACGAGGAAGACAGAAAAAAAATTATTGACGCATGTAAGAAAGTAATTAAAAACAGACGACCAGAAAAATTGTTGTTTAGAAGATATCGTACAGATAATGTTGTAATTTGGTTAGATTCTAATATTAATTTTCTTGGGGGAACAAAAGAAAAGCCGTTGATATCAATCGCTATTAGTGATGTTACTAGTAGTGTCCAAGATAGAAAACTTCTAAGTTATCAAGAAGAAACGATTATGAGATCGTATCGTTTCTTAGCAAAACTATATGATACAATCCCTTGTGGGATTGTTCAGTTTTCTCTATCAATAAAAACACAGGCAATTGCTGCTAATCAATCAGCTTGTAAAATGCTTGGATATGCAAACGAAAAAGACTTTGTTGAGACGATCGGGAAAGATTTGACTAAGCTTGTCATAGAAGAAGAAACTAAATTTATAAACAAACAGATGTTTAAAGAATTAAGTGAAGGAAAGCAAATCTATTTTGATGCAAGGTTTAAAAGAAAAAACGGTAGTCTTGGATGGTATCGCATCACCATCTATCAGTCAACTAATGTTGAAGGCATAGAAGTTATTCAAGGTGTATTTGTTGATTTTAGTGAAGAAAAAAACAAATTAATGAATACAAAAGAAAACATTTCAATTTTGAACCGTTCACTTGACTTTTTAAAAGTTGGAGTGGTTTGTTGGGAACAAGATAATAAGATTAAAATTGTTCTCTTAAATAAAAAAATGAGTGAGATGTTTGGCTATTCGCATCAAGAATATTGTAAAATGTTCTCTTCAGGAAAAATAGATGGGAATATAAAGTTAAGCGATTTGAATTTTAACAATCAAGAGTTAATAAAACTACAAAGTAGTGAAGAAAAAATTGTTGAACTAACAAAAAAGGATAATAGCAAAATTATTGTTAAGATTAACTTATCTGCTGATACTAGTGGTGAACAAATCATTTATCAAGCAACAGTTATAGATAT
>JAQUVC010000014.1:9263-17973 GCA_028693535.1 Bacilli bacterium | reverse complement strand
TTGAAAGCAGAGTGTTGGGAAAATAAACCCAGCGATTTTGCTCAAATCATTAAAGATGGGTATCTAAGTGAAAAAATAAATCATAGTTTATGTCATCGTAAAGATGAATATTTTGATTATTATAATGAGAAAACGGGTAAAGTTTACTCGTTTGTATTGACCTATTTAATGAGCAAATGGGATCAAAGTACGCAGGAATCATCGCTTTTATTCATTTCCATTATTGATGTCACTGAAGAGCGTAAAAATGATGAAATAAAAGCCGAATTTATCGTCAATGCATCCCATGAATTGAAAACACCAATTACAACGATTAGCGGGTTTTCAGAATTGATTTTAAATGGTGCTGGCAAATGCGATGAAAAAGTCATTGAATATATTCGACGAATTTATTTAGAATCTATTCGAATGAAAAACACCATTGATGAATTGTTATATTTATCGAATCTCGAATATAAATCAAGCACAATCTCTTTGCATGAAGATGTAGATTTATCCGCTTTGGTCGATGATGTGGTTGATAGTTACCTTGATTACAGCCGTAGAAATGCAATTATGATTGAGAAAAAGACTATCGATGTTCATATTAAGGGCAGCAAAGCCTTAATTCGGCATTTACTTGTCAATCTTGTTGAGAATGCAATTAAATATAATCGCGAAAAAGGAAAGGTCGTTGTTTGTTTAGAAGAAGATGAAAAAGATGTCATTTTAAAGGTGATTGATACAGGTATTGGCATCGATGAGAGTAATATGAATAAAATTTTTGATCGTTTTTATCGGATTGAAGAAAGTCGAAATCGCTCTACGGGGGGAACAGGCTTAGGCTTAACCATTGCTAAGAAGATTTGTGTGGTACACGGCGCTAAGATATTTATCGATAGCAGTGTTGGAATTGGAACGACATTTACGGTAAAATTTACTAAGGAGACAGAATAAAATGAATATATGGCATGATATTAATCCCAATCGCATCAGTAAAGATAAGTTTGTTGTTTGTGTGGAGATTTCTAAAGGCTCGAAAATGAAATATGAATTAGATAAAGAAACAGGAAGATTAATGTTAGATCGAGTTTTGTATACGTCGACTCATTATCCCAATAACTATGGCTTTATTCCACGAACGTTATCAGGAGATGGTGATCCTTTGGATGTATTGGTGATGTGTACGGAACCGATTGTTCCATTGGCTTTGGTTAATGCTTATCCCATTGGAATTCTAAAAATGATTGATTCTGATGAAGTGGATGAAAAAATTATTGCAATTACAGCTGATGACCCATCGCTTAATTCTTACAGTGATATTTCTGAATTGCCGTCACATATGTTTGAAGAGATTACGCATTTCTTTACGGTATATAAAGAACTAGAAGGAAAGAAGACATTTGTGAAGGAAATATCAGGATCAAAAGAAGCGAAACGAATTATCGCAGAGTCCATAGAATTATACGAACAAACATTTGTTACTAAATAAGCTATGAAACGTGTTCATAGCTTTTTAAATTCAATTTACAAATGCTTTGTTTTTTGCTATAATCAAAGAAAAGAGGTGTTAATGTGAAGTATAGTTTTCGTAATGATTATGGAGAAATAGGGAATCCAGAGATCATAAAAGTACTCTATGACAGTGCTTATGAGCAAACACTCGGTTATGGATTTGATCAATATACGCAAGCATTGGAACAAAAATTTAGAAAAATAACAAAAGAAAACCTGAATGTATATCTTGTAAGTGCGGGGACACAAACAAATATGATTTTGATTGATAAGGCATTACGTAATTATGAAGCAGTGATTGCGGTTGATACAGGTCATGTCAATGTTCATGAAACGGGGGCAATCGAAGGTAGCGGTCACAAAATCCTTACTGTAAAAGGGGTTGAGGGAAAACTAACACCCGAAGAAGTACTTGAGGTTCTAGCAAAACATAGTGATTGCCACATGGTCATTCCTAAGCTTGTATATATTTCTAATTCTACTGAATTAGGTACTGTGTATCGATGTGAAGAAATCAAAGCTCTCTATCGGCTGTGTCAAGAAAAAGGCTTATACCTTTATATTGATGGGGCTCGTTTAGCAGCAGCACTAGCATCAACATTGGCTGATTATACGTTAGTTGAAATAGCGAAATATAGTGATGCTTTCTATTTGGGGGGAACAAAAAATGGTGTTCTTTATGGAGAAGCTTTGCTAATCAAACATGAAAAGTTAAAAGAACAGTTTCATTATCATTTGAAAAACAAAGGAGGAATGTTAGCAAAGAGTTATGTAGTTGCGAAGATGTTTTTACGTTTGCTAGAAGAGGATTTATATTTGAACAATGCTCGTCATGCAAATCGTTGTGCTGATATCCTCGTAGCTGGATTAGAACAATTAAAAGTAACGCATTTACCCCACAATCATACCAACCAAATATTCTTGACGCTGAAGAATGAAGAGATATCTTTATTGAATAAAGATTATGATTTTGAAATATGGTCACCAGGAGAAAAGGAAAGTATGATTCGACTAGTAACATCATGGGCAACAGACATTGCTATGTGTGAAACCTTAATCGGTGACTTGACAAAAATTCTTCACCAAAAAATGTAAAATAAAGAGTACGTTTTCATGAAAAAAGAAACTGTTTTCATGAAACAAACATGAAAATGTGTGATATACTATTATTGTCAGAAAGGAAGGCGATAATAGTGTTAGAAAATATCCTACTAGTAATAGCGGTGTTAACATTAACATTCTTCAGTTTAAAGGGAATCATTTATTTGATTAAATTTCATAATGATAACTTTAGATATTCACAAGATGAAGAAAAGAAGGCTTGCAATTACGAAGATTACCAATATTGCGACAGATTAAAATATTAATTTTCGTAAAAACAAACCAAACATACCAATCAATAGGATTGTGCAAATAGATGCTTCTTGAAGAATCAGGAAGCTTTTTTAATTGCATTTTTTTGTAAAAAAAGATATAATAAAATATAGTTTTGTGAGGCATAAATGTGGATAATAAACGAAAGTGTGTGATTTTTGATTTGGATGGAACATTACTAAATACGATTGAAGATATAACGGATGCCGTTAATATCGCATATCAAAAAAATGGCTTTGCTAGTTATTCTGTAAAAGAAGTCATGTATTTTGTTGGTAGTGGTGTGGATCTATTGGTAGAACGATCTTTAAAAGCGAGAGGATTATCTTTTGACTACTTTGCTTCTATTAAGAAAGAATATGTAAAGGCTTATCAGAATTGCCAAAAGAATAAAACAAAACCTTATCCAGGAATCATCGATATGCTTGCCATTTTAAAAAATAAAGGCTTAAAAATTGCGGTTATTTCTAACAAACCACAAATAGATACGGAAAAGGTGATTACCCATTATTTTTCAAGGGATTTTTTCGATTTGGTAATGGGTGCTCAACAAGGGATACCACTAAAACCCAATCCAGAGGTTGTTTTTAAAGCAATGACATTCCTACAGGTTAGTCCAAAAGAAACCATCTATGTCGGCGATAGTGATATCGATATGAAAACTGCTGTCAATGCGAAGTTGGAAAGCATTGGGTGTACCTGGGGATTTCGTACATTTGAAGAATTATCACAACATCAGGCTTCTTATATTGTAACCACTCCAGAGGAGATTATTAAAATTATCGGTTAGAAGGGAAAAAACAACATGGATGGAATAGTATTGATTAATAAAGAACAAGGTTTGACATCACAAGATGTTGTTTCTCGTGTCAAGAGGCTATTAAATCTAAAAAAGGTGGGTCATGCTGGAACACTAGATCCATTGGCAACAGGGGTTGTTGTTGTTTTGTTAGAAGAAGCAACAAAGCTTTCCAATTATTTATTAAATGAAGAAAAGGTGTATGAAGCGGAAATCACCATTGGGGTTGCTACAGATACAGAAGATGCGACTGGAAAGATTATAGATAGCAAAAAAGTTCTACCTATCGAGATTGCAGCAATTGATCGCGTATTAGCTGATTTGGTGGGTGAACTGGAACAAATTCCCCCTATGTTTTCAGCAATTAAAACATCAGGGAAAAAGCTATATGAACTAGCAAGACAAGGGCTTAGCATTCCTCGGGCTGCCCGTCGGATTGAAATACGGTCATTAACTAGAACTAGTGAGGCTTTTTATGAACAGGACGTGCTAAAATTTTCCTTTATAACAAGAGTAACGAAGGGTACATATATTCGAACGCTATGTACAGAAATAGGAGCTAGACTGCAATATCCAGCCCATATGAGTGCTTTGAAGCGATTAGCATCGGGAAAATTTACGCTTGAGCAATGTGTTAAGCTGGAAGATATTGCATCAGGAAACTTTAAAATGATTTGTCCGTTGGCGGCAATGAGTGATCAAAAAATAGTGAAACTAGATAACCAGGAATATCAACGAGTTAAAAATGGTATGACGCTCGAAAGCAAAGAAAAATTTTCTGATTGTGATTTGATAGTGTTAGAATACCAAGATAAGTTGGTTGCCATTTATAAAAAGGATGAAAAAGGGTATAGGGCAGAACGCGTATGGAATTAATTCGCTTTGATTTACGAAGAAAATATCATTTAGGAAAACTAATTGCAACCCTAGGCGTCTTTGATGGGCTTCATTTAGCCCACCAAAAACTCATTCAACGTGCGGTTGTGTTAGCTCATGAACAAAATGCAAAGAGCGCAGTGATTACATTTGATCCTCATCCTGATTATGTTTTGAAAAAGCGTCAAAATGAAGGATACTTAACACCATTATCTGAGAAAAAGCATTTCTTAGAACAAATGGGGGTTGATTTCTTGATTTTGATTCCTTTTAATCGAATCCTTAGTAATCGGTTACCAAGTGAATTTGAAGATCAATACCTTAAGAAATTTGATTTAATTAAAATCGTTGTCGGTTATGACTATCGCTATGGCAAATTTGGTCAAGGAACGACAGCAATGCTCAGCAAACGTTTTGCCGTGGAAGTCATTTCAGAACAAGTGATCAATCATGAACGATTTGCTTCTGATATGATTCGTCAAGAACTTTTATTAGGAAATCTTGAAAAAGCGAACAACATGTTAGGACGGCCTTACAATATTTCTGGAATCGTTGATCGTGGAAGCCAAATTGGTCAAAAATTAGGATTTCGAACGGCGAATATCAACGTAACAGAACCTTATCAATCCTTAAAAGTGGGGGTTTACGCTGTTGTAGTCACCATTGATGGCGTTAAGCGTTTGGGCGTTTGTAATATTGGTCACAATCCAACGGTGAAATATTTGCAAGAACCGCGGTTAGAGGTTCATATTCTCGACTTTGATGAGGATATTTATCAAAAGTGGATAGCCGTCGACTTTATTGCTTTTATTCGTGATGAGAAAAAGTTTGCATCCTTAGAAGAACTGGCGAACCAAATTCGTAAAGATGTTAAAACAACGCGAAACTTGATAGGAGATTGGTTATGACAATTGCAATTGTTGGTGCTATGGCAATCGAAATTGAATTTTTAATTCAAGAAATTGGCTATCAGAAAAAAATAGAGAAGAATGGGTACTGTTTTTGGCTTAGTGAATACGACAATAAGCAAATCATTATGACTTCCTCAGGTGTGGGAAAAGTTGCGGCTGCTATTTTAGCAACCACCTTGGTTAATCTATTTCCTAACATAAATTTAATTATCAATGTTGGCGTGGCGGGAGGAATTCAGAGTAAAACAAAGATTGGTGAAGTGGTAGCTTTTACTAAATATGCATACTATGATGCTGATGCGACATATTTTGAAGGCTATGTGTATGGACAAATTCCTGGATGCCCTGCATATTTTCATGCTGACCAAGGATTTTTAACGGCTTGTCAGGGATTTATCAATACTTCAGGAATGGTTTTAACTGGTGACATGTTTTTTACTAATCAAAATGCCATTGACGAAGTTGTGAAGGAGCATTTTCCAATGGAAAATGTCATCTCTCTTGATATGGAATCAACGGCTTTTGCTCAAAGTTATTATCATCTCGACTTTGCCTTTGCAAGCTTACGAGTTATCTCCGATATCATTGGTGGAACGATAAGCGAATACGAGCAAAACTTAGAATCTTGCTCTCATTTGGCCTGTAAAACCTTACTTGCAATTTTGAAAAAGATGTAAAAAAATGATTTACTTATTACTCAGTATGTGTTATAATATGTAAGTCCTAGTACTCTGAGTAACGAGTCTCCAACGTTTATCTGGGTTCTTGGCTAAAAAAATATAATTATAGGAGGACAAAAATATGTCATGTATTACAAAAGAGCAAAAAGCCGAAATTATTGCTAAGTTCGGGAAAAAAGAAGGCGACTCTGGTTCAGCAGAAGTACAAATCGCAATTCTAACAGCAGAAATCAATCGTTTGAATGAACATTTAAAGGATCATATTCATGATTTCCACTCAGGAAGAGGATTATTGAAAAAGGTTGGTCATCGTCGTAACTTATTAAACTATTTAAGAAACAAAGACATTGCTCGTTATCGTGAATTAATCAAAGAATTGAATTTAAGAAAATAATTTGGAAGGGGTATTATCTACCGTTGGCTTAAATACCAAGGTAATTGTGCCCTTTTTAATCATAAAAGGAGAAATAAAATAAATGAGTGAAAAAAGAGTATTTGAGTATGCACAGGGAGCCAGAAAGTTTATTGTAGAAGTTGGAGAATTGGCCAAACAAGCAAATGGAGCTGTGCTAGTAAGATTTAATGACACGGCTGTTTTGTCGGCTGCTGTTTTTAGTAATAAAAAGGGAACAGGGGATTTCTTCCCATTAACGGTACTTTACCAAGAAAAGCTATATGCAGCTGGTAAAATTCCTGGGGGATTTTTAAAGCGTGAAGGGCGACCAACAGAGTTAGAAACATTAACTTCAAGGTTAATCGATCGTCCAATTAGACCGTTGTTTGCAGAAGGATTTCGTAATGAAGTCCAAGTAATTAACACTGTTTTGAGTGCAAATCCTGATTGTTCAAGCCAAATGGCAGCGATGTTAGGAGCATCATTATCTTTGGTGATTTCTGATATTCCTTTCAATGGCCCAATTGCTGGTGTTATTGTCGGTCGTGTTGATGGTAAATTAATGATTAACCCCACTGCGGAAGAATTAGACAAATCAGATATAAACTTAATTGTTGCTGGTACAATGGATGCCATTAATATGGTAGAAGCAGGAGCAAAGGAAATTTCTGAAGAAGAAATGTTAGAAGCATTGTTATTTGGTCATGAAGAAATCAAACGTCTTGTTGCATTCCAAAAGGCAGTTCAGGCTGAAATTGGTAAAGCAAAAGTGGATGTTGAACTACGAACAGTTCCAGAAGAAATTAACAAAATAGTTCGTAAAATGGCAGAAAAAGATCTTCTTAGTGCGATTGTGATTGAAGATAAATTAGAAAGATATCGTCGTATCGATGAAATCAATGAAAAAGTAGTGACTGAATTAACTGAAAAATGGAAACATGAGGATGATGTTGAAGATAAAATCAATTATGTAAAGGAAGTTTTAGAATATATTGTTGCGATGGAAGTTCGTCGTTTAATTACTCAAGATAAAGTACGTCCTGATGGTCGTCGTGTCGATGAAATTAGACCACTGTCTTCACGAGTTGACATTTTAGAACGAACACATGGTTCCGCTTTATTTACTCGTGGACAAACACAAGCATTGAGCGTTGTTACGCTAGGTGCTTTGGGTGAATTCCAGATTATTGATGGTTTGGGTGTGGAAGAAGGAAAACGTTTCATGCACCATTACAATTTCCCAGCATTTAGTGTTGGTGAGGTTGGTCGTTATGGCTCACCAGGACGTCGTGAAGTTGGTCATGGGGCTTTGGGTGAACGCGCTTTATTACAAGTAATTCCAAGTGAAGAAGAATTCCCATATACAATCAGAGTCGTTAGTGAAGTCTTAGAATCAAATGGTTCTTCTAGTCAAGCATCCATTTGTGCGGGAACAATGGCATTGATGGCTGCTGGTGTACCTTTAAAAGCTCCTGTTGCGGGAATCGCGATGGGTTTGATATCAGATGGTGAAAAATATACCATTCTAACAGACATTCAGGGAATGGAAGATCACTATGGTGATATGGATTTTAAAGTGGCTGGTACTAAAAATGGTATTACAGCATTACAAATGGATATTAAAATTGAAGGTATCAATAAAAAGATTTTAAAAGAAGCGTTGGCACAAGCAAAAGTGGGAAGAATGACAATTCTTGGTCACATGTTGGCAACAATTCCAACCTATCGTGATGAATTGAGCTCATTTGCACCAAAAGTGTTGGCATTTAAGATTGATCCAGATAAGATTCGTGATGTTATCGGTTCTGGTGGTAAAATTATCACCGAAATCATTAAAGATTGTAATAATGTAAAGATTGATATTGAACAAGATGGTCGAGTTTTCATTATGCATAATGAAAAAGAATGGATTGATAAAGCAGCACAAATCATCAAAGACTTAACAAGAGAAGCTGAAAAAGGGAAATTCTACACAGGAAAAGTGGTTCGTATTGAAAAGTTTGGCGCTTTTGTTGAATTGTGGAAAGGCTGTGAAGGATTACTTCATATCTCTAAAATCTCACGCGAAAAAATTGCCAAGGTTGAAGATGTATTGCAACTAGGTGATGAGATTGTCGTTTGTGTTATCGGTATTGATGAAAAAGGTCGCGTAGACTTAAGCACTAAAGAAGGAATGGAAAGA
>JAQUVC010000014.1:4359-9163 GCA_028693535.1 Bacilli bacterium | reverse complement strand
GGTATTTGTGATATAATTGGCAAGTATTCGGGTAATCGAGCGGTTAAGGCCGTTAGGAAAGTCCTTGCTAGCACTGGCTGCGATGCCAGTAGTGTTTATGCCTAATGAAAAAATAAATTAGGGCACTAGAGATAGTGACGGCGAAGTTGACCCTTTAATGGCAATACTTCATAAAGTGCCACAGAGACGAACAATTCGGAAACGAAGGAAGTGGAACGGGTAAACCCCTTAAGCTAGAAACCCAAATTTTGGTAGGGGAACTTTCAATGAGGAACAAAACTCAACGAAGGCAAAGATATCTTTGAGATAAATGATTACCACCAAGAGCAATCTTGGTACAGAACAAGGCTTACAGAATACAATCTTATAAAAAATCCTTTAGGATTTTTTTCATATTGGAGCAAGTATGGAAGAACAAGCAATACAATCACAGAATGTATTACGAAACAAAAACTATTTACTATTATTTATTGGTACGTTGGTCTCTAATATCGGCGCTACATTTTATAGTTTTGCCATTAGTTTGTATATATTATCGGTTACAAACAACAATGCTGCGATTCAAGGCTTTTATTTGGGATTATGTGGAATTATATTTTTAATATTTACACCCCTTGGCGGTGTCATTGCTGATCGTAAGAACAAAGCAAAAATTGTTTATGGAACTGATTATATTCGCGGGTTTTTAATTATTGCTTCTGCGGTTTTGATTTATTTTCTAACCAAAACAGATAATAGTAATGCAGTCTTAATCGTTATCTTTATTATGGGGATCGTTCTCAATTTTATTTCTGCGATTTTCAATCCCGCATCGGGAAGCTTGGTACGTTTTTTAGTAAAGGAAGACCAATTCTTACAAGCAAATGCATATTTTAATAGTCTTCATAGCTTTCAAGGAATTGTTGGAATGATTTTAGCGGGAGTTATGTATTCTTTGTTTAAAGAAAACATCCATATCTTGTTTGTCATTATCGGTGTTTGTTATATTCTATCGGGAGTTTCAGAAATGTTTATCCATTATCAATATACAAAAGGTGAAAATCAATTAACAATTAAATCAGCACTAGCTGATTTTGTTGGTGGATTAAAATATTTACGTACTAAAAAGGCAATCTTATCGTTAATAGCTGGAGTTTTATTTTTGAATTTCTTCTTAACACCATACTTTAATAGTCTTTCTTATTTTGCCAATGTGTATTTACCAGGAAAAGAGTATCTATTCTCATCCTTTATTACCCCAGAAATGTGGGTATCTGTCTTAGGAGCAACGGTATCAGTTGGTTCTTTGATTATGGGAATCATCATTGGTAATCGTAAGAAACCAATGAAATATGGCAAGATGGTTCGCGATAATTTAATGCTGTTTTGTTTGATTTATATGATTATGGTTTCGGTATTTTATTTGTTTGCGGAGACAGATCAATTAAAAATCTACTTGATTATTATCATGATTTGTTCATTTATTATCGGTTTGGTTATTGTAAACATTAATGTACCAATTGGAACGGTTATTTATCGCGATATTGAAAAAGAGCAACTGGCAAAAGTAAATAGCCTCATTAGCGTTGGTTCCATGGGATTAACACCAATTGCGGCTTCTCTAGGCGGAATTATTATTAATAATGTCGGACTAGGAATTCTATATGTCATTTGCGGTGTTGGCTTTTTGATTACTACCATTTTTATTAGTTTAAATAAAAAAACAATGCAATTATAATAGGGAGAAAAGACATGTTTGATAAGTGCGAATACATCATTAGTGCCGTTGGAAAAGAACAATTTCCAAATACAAACAAGTTAGCAGAGTTTGTTTTTTTGGGACGCTCCAATGTTGGCAAAAGTAGTTTTATCAATGCTTTATCACAACGAAAAATGTTAGCAAGAACATCTTCAAAGCCAGGGAAAACGCAAACAATTAATTTCTTTTTGATCGATGAAGCCTTTTATTTGGTTGATGTTCCTGGCTATGGTTATGCCAATCGCAGTCGTGATAGCCGTTTGAATTATGGGGAATACATTGAAGCCTATCTAACAGATAATTCGAATTTAAAAATTGTCTTTTTACTTGTTGATACAAAGGTGGGCCCCACGAATGATGATGTTTTAATGATGAATTATCTTCGTCATTTGGCTTTGAATATTGTCGTCATTGGTACCAAAGCTGATAAAGTAGGAACTACGATGTTAGCAAAACAAAAAGCCTTAATAAAACAATTGCTGATTGTGAATGATAAGGATATTATTCTAACATCTGCAGCGACAAAATATGGTTTAGATAAGGTAATTGGTTTACTATTAAAGCAGATAAATCCAAGCAACTAATTTTTTGGTTGCTTTTTATTGTTGATGAAATGAAATTAGTTTATAATATAGATGGGGTGTCAATGTGATAGAAAAGAAAGTGAAAAGTAGAATTATTTTTCAAGGTAACGTGATTAAGGTCAAATGCGATGATGTACTATTAGAAAATGGTGTGAAAACAAAGCGAGAAATTGTCGAACATAAGGGTGGAGTATGTTGCCTTGTTCGAACCAAAGAAGATACCATCATTTTTGTAAGTCAATTTCGCTATTCGTTGGGAACGGATATCTTAGAATTGCCAGCCGGAAAAATAGAAGTTGGAGAAGATCCATTGACAACGATGAAACGGGAATTAATCGAAGAAGTGGGAGTCATTGCTGATAAAGTCATAGAATATGGTTATATTCTACCGACACCTGGTTATAGTAATGAAAAGATCTATCTTTATTATGTTGATCAGTATCATGAAGGGAAACAAAAATTTGATATTGATGAAGACTTAGTGCTTCACTATCTTCCAATCAAAGAAGTTTATGAAATGATCGAAGATGGTCGAATTATCGATGCGAAAACAATTTGTTTATGCATGAAATGTCAAAAAAAATTGATGTAGGCGTTTTCATGTGTCTCCATATAAAAAACACTTGTCATTATAATAGAGACAGTGTATAATATTATCATATCAAAAAACGAGGTGAAAATATGAGAATTATTGCAAAACATGCAGCTGGTAAAGTTTTAAAAAGTGATGGATTTCAAATATCTGCAGACGCGAAATTAGCGAAAAAGAAAGACCCAAGTATCATTGATGGTACGTTAGGAACATTTTATTTTGAAGATGGTAGTTTCAAGACCTTTCAAACAGTACACAAAATAATGAATCAACTAAATGATGAAGATATATATTTATATTCAACAAGTGATGGTGGGCCAGCATTCAAAGAAGCTATTTTAGAATGGGCGTTTAAACATACCCGAAAAGAAATCGAAGCTAGCTTATCAGTTGCTGCCATTCCAACTCCTGGAGGAACAGGAGCACTAACTAGTGCTGTGTTTAATAGTTTGGATCCGCAGGAAACATTACTCATTCCTTCACCATGCTGGGGTCCTTATGTAGGAATTGCTTTAAATCGGGCCTTTAAGATTGAAAAATTTTTTATGTTCGATGGCGATGCCTTCAACATGAAAGGCTTTGTTGAAAAGAGCGAGAAAATCATCGCTACTGAAGGAAAATTGGTTGTTATTATTAATGATCCATGTAATAATCCAACTGGATATAATATGACCAAAGCAGAACTAGAAGCTGTGATAGACTATTTAAATACAAAAAAAGAGGTTCCTTGTGTTTTGATTTATGACTGTGCTTATATTGATATGGCCGTCGAAGGCATGAAAAAAACAAGAGAGAACATGCTCGCCTTTACAAAAGCAAATGAAAATATCTTAATTAGTGTTGCATTTAGTTTTTCTAAAACATTCTTTATTTATGGACAACGTCTAGGTGGGCAAATATTGCTTTCTAAGAATAAAGAATCAGTCATGGAATATTATAATGCTGCCAACTATACTGCTCGTAATACATGGAGCAACTGCAATAAAGGAATGATTCGTGTTCTTGAAGAGATGACGAAATCACCAGCATTAATGGCTGAATATCAACAAGAACTTGATGAAGTGATCGCTGTATTAAATACAAGAGCAGAGTTGTTTAAAAAAGAAGCAAAGCAAGTAGGTTTACAAATATATCCATATCAAGGCGGTTTCTTCATTACAATCCCATGTGACAATAATATGTTGGTATCAGAAAAACTTGTTGAAGAAGAAAAAATTTATTTATTGCCATTTGATAACTCTGTACGGGTTGCTATTTGTTCACTTCCACAAAGCGATCTTAAGGGCTTGGCTGAAAAAATACATCGCGTTATTAAAAAATATAATTAATGATAGAATAAGATAAGTCTTTTAGTAGATTTATCTTTTTTTATCGGGTATAATAAGAGTAGCTAAAATGCCAAGGAGAAAATTATGGTAAATGGATTCATCTATCAAAGCATCATCGGACCACTGGCAATCTATGAAGAAGATGGTAGTATCATTGCAATCAAAAAAAACGAACCCATACCAGTAGATGTAAATCAAATCAAAACAGCGCTAATTGAGCAAACAATACTGGAACTTGATGAGTACTTTACCGGGAAAAGAACACAATTTTCGGTTTCCATGAAGCATCATCATCAAGGGTTTCATGCGAAAGTATGGACAGAACTAAGTAAGATTCCTTATGGAGTAACAGTATCTTACAAAGAATTAGCGATTAGAATAGGACATCCACGTGCATACCGTGCAGTTGGTGGTGCTTGTCATGCCAATCCGATCCCAATATTGATTCCATGTCACCGAGTTGTGGCTACTAATGGTAGCATGACAGGTTTTGGTTGGGGACTTGACACGAAAAAAAGTTTGTTGGCTTTGGAAAAGAAGTTTTATAAATAATAATTGACTT
>JAQUVC010000014.1:2552-4259 GCA_028693535.1 Bacilli bacterium | reverse complement strand
GAAGAAGCTAAGCGTACTGCCAAGAAAGCAGAAAAAGAAGCAAAAAAGGCACCAAAAAAGCCAGTAATTGCGGAAAAATAATTGCAAAATTATTTAATAAAGACACTCGTATTGAGTGTTTTTTATTTTTTTATAAACTATTTTTAAAAAAGGCTTGCATTTTATTTTTTGATGTATTACAATGTTAGTGGGGACAAGTGGGGAAAAGTGGAGGTTATTATGTTTATTGGACAATATAGATATAATTTAGACGATAAAGGTCGTCTTGTCATACCCCAAGAATTTAGAAAACAATTAGGTAGTGAACTTATCATAAACAAAGGTATTGAAACGTGCATTACGATCTATAAATTAACAGATTGGGAAAAATTAGTAGAAAAAATTACTGATTTACCATTTAATCAAAGAGAAAATCGCTTATTTAGTCGTTATTTTCTTGCCAACGCATATCAAAAAGAACTAGACAATCAAGGTAGAATTAATATAGATATAGATTTAATCAAATATTCGGAAATTACCAAAGAATGCGTCATTATTGGTGCTGGTAATGTAATTGAAATATGGGCAAAGGATAAATGGGAAGCCATTGATGCTAGTCGTAGTCAAGATTTAGACGACATCAGTGAAAACCTAAAGATCTAAGTACTATGATGCAAAATGAACATATTCCGGTTCTACTTGATGAAGCACTTGCGGGGTTAAATATTGATCCCAATGGTATCTATGTTGATTGCACTTTAGGAGGTGCGGGACATGCTAGCGAAATTCTGCGAAGACTATCTGCTCAAGGATTTTTATACTGTTTTGATCAAGATAACTATTCTGTTTTGCGTGGTAAAGAAAGACTCGCAACTATTTCCGATAATTTTACAGTTATTGAGGATAACTTTCTTAACATTAAGAAACATCTTGAAATTTTAGGTGTGAGCAAAGTTGATGGAATCCTTTATGACTTGGGGGTTTCTTCCTTTCAATTCGATATCGGGGAACGCGGCTTTAGTTATCATTTTGATGCTGAACTAGACATGCGAATGAATCAAGAACAGGGTTTACGAGCATATGACATCGTGAATGGCTATTCCATGAGTAGTTTGAAAAAAATTTTTTATGAATATGGTGAAGAACGTTTTGCACCTGGGATTGCGAAAAGAATCGTCATAGAACGTGAAAAAAAGCCGATTGCCACGACATTTGAACTTGTAGAAGTGATTAAAAAAGCAATTCCTGCAGCTGCTCGTAGAAGTGGTGGTCATCCAGCCAAAAAAGTATTCCAAGCTTTAAGAATTGCCGTTAATAATGAGCTAGAAGTTTTTGAAAAATCATTGCAAGATGCACTTACTATGTTAAATCCACAAGGAAGAATTGTGGTGATTAGTTTTCATTCACTGGAAGATAAAATTTGTAAAACTAGTTTTAAAGATAAAGTAGATGTTAAAATTCCGAGAGGATTACCAATCAAAGAAAAAGATATCATTCGTGAATTTCGATTGGTAAATCACAAAGTGATTATCGCAAGTGATGAAGAATTAGCCAAAAATAATCGAGCACATAGTGCTAAACTGCGAATAATAGAAAAACTATAGGAGGATAGTGTGATGTTTAGACCATTACCAAAACCCGTTTTACCACGACCCAATAAAAAATAGGATTTCCTTACGCTGAAAAACTCGAGAATATTCGAGTTTTTTTAGTTTGTAATCATAACAA
>JAQUVC010000014.1:0-2452 GCA_028693535.1 Bacilli bacterium | reverse complement strand
TAGGAGGATAGTGTGATGTTTAGACCATTACCAAAACCCGTTTTACCACGACCCAATAAAAAATAGGATTTCCTTACGCTGAAAAACTCGAGAATATTCGAGTTTTTTTAGTTTGTAATCATAACAAAAGCATAAAATCTTTACAAAAGCATTTACAAATGCTATAATAGATAAATAATGATTGGGGAAATGGTTATGGATAAATTATTAGTGTCATATCTAACGATTAATTCTGTTGGATTGGCAATACTATTAATTACTTATTTGTTTATGCGAAAAAGATCAGAAATCTTCGCTGCAGATCAAAAAATATTTATAAACATATTGGTGGCTAATGCCATTATAATTATTTTGGATACAGCTGAGTGGTATTTGGATGGAAAGACAACAGAACTAGCCGTCTTTTTATTAAATCCAGTATATGTTTTATATTACATCATGAATCCTGTGCTTGCTATTTTATGGTTTTTGTATGTGTATTTGAATGTCCATGAAAATTTTAAAAAACTAAAATGGCAATGGGTACTCATTTTTACTCCATTTGTTATTAATATCATTCTTTCCATCTTGAGTTATAAATACAATATCTTTTTCATCATTAATGAAGATAATGTTTATATCCGGGGTAAGTTTTTTCATATTGAAACATTGATTACGTATGGCTATTTACTAGCTTCTGTTGTATTAGTACTCATCAATCGGAAAAAATTTAAACGAGAAAAAGTATTACCATTGATATTGTATGTTGCGATTCCCGCATTAGTAGGTTCCCTACAAATATTAGTTTATGGACTAAACTTGATTTGGATTTCTTCATCCATAGCCGCTTTGATCGTTTTTATCAGTTTACAAAGTCGATCTTTGCTAACGGATTACTTAACAGGGGCGTATAACCGCCATCATTTAGAGAATTATTTGAATTGGCGCATTAAAAGCAATCATCGTCATTATATTGCTGGAATTATGATTGATATCGACAAATTTAAAGATATCAACGATCAATATGGTCATATTGCTGGCGATAATGCCTTAGAAGCTACCGCAACTATTTTACGAAAAAGCATAGAAAAAAAAGATTTTTTAGCACGCTATGCTGGTGATGAGTTTGTGATTATACTAGAAAGTTCAAATAGAAATGATATTGATAAAGTCCTTGATCGTCTCGAAAAAAACTTAAGAACCTACAATCAACGACCAGAAAAGCGATTTGATATTAGCTTAAGTCATGGCTTTCATGTCTTTGATCCCAATGATACCTTTGATTTTAAGTGTTTTATAGATACCATTGATCAGAAGATGTATCAAAATAAGCGCGATAAATATGAAAAATTAAATTTTAAGAGATAAAAACAATGTGCTAGTTTTATATTAAAATTAGTACTTTTTTCTTGCTTTAGAAAATTGAAAAAACAAGGCATTAGGAGTATAATGATATTGAAATAAGGTGAAGTCGATGCGTAAACAACAGTCTATAGTTTCATGGATGCTTGGATGTTATGTGTTAATCCAACTGATTGCCTATATTTTATCGGTTTTTATCGGTATTAGTGGGAAAAACTATATCATAAATTATGCTTCCATAGTCTTCAATTTTTTAATGGGCTTACTATTATTCATTTTTCTTAAAAAAAATGACAGTTTAATTGTTTTAATAGCGTTAGTGTTTACTTTGGTCGCTGACACTGGATTAATAATATTAGAAGATGTTGAAACAATTTCAGTGTTCTTTTTTATCTTTGTACAACTATGTTATGCAATTAGAATCAGACAATTCTCGCTAAAACTTCCGCTCAAATTCGATATTATAGTGCGCTTTGGGCTTGTGATCATGTTCGAAGTAATTGCTTTGGTTGTTTTGAAAGAAAATTTCAATGGATTGGTATTGGTGGCATTACTATATTTTGTTAATTTTGTGATTAACTTATTCTTTACTTTAATGAATATCAAGCAAACTATATTGTTTGCTTTGGGATTATTGCTCTTTATCTTATGTGATATCTCTTTAGGCCTTAGAATGCTGGGAGATTTTATAGACGTATCAAATAACAGTTTTATTCAAGCGATTACCACGGCGCCAATTGATTTGGTTTGGATGTTTTATTTTCCTTCTCAGGTTTTAATCGTTTTAAGTATGAAATATAATAGAATGGTGAATGAATGATAATATGATAAAAATATTGGAATTATTAAAAGTAACAATGAAAGAACCTACAAATTATAGCTGGTTTCATTTGTTGTTTTGGGTAGTTGTGATTGGATTAACGATTTTTTTATGCTCTACATACAAAAACCCAGAACTAAAAACAGTAAGAAAAATATTAAAGGTTTTCACATATACCTTAATTGGATTTGAGATCTACAAGCAATTGGTCTTTTCTTATAGTATTGTTGAAGGCAGTGTGATTTGGAATTATCAATGGTATATTTTTCCTTTCCAATTTTGCTCAACGCC
>JAQUVC010000107.1 GCA_028693535.1 Bacilli bacterium | reverse complement strand
CTATTTAAAATTGCCAACCCGAGGCAACTAGTGTTTTTAATTGTCGTTAATAAATCAAAGCAACGAATTGTTAATCCCGATAATCCATATTTGGTAATGAGCATCCGTAGCCCTTGGTATAATTTTAACGCCTTTTTTAATATATTCTCATCAAATTTATGACTCATTACTTGATGAATCATCGCATTTGTTGGTATTATAGCACTTTCTGTGGTTTCTAAGAGCTCTGCGATATCAATATTAATTAGTTCAATACCCATTCTTCTTTTGATTACTTCATAATCGACGACACTAGCAATTAACCAATCACTTGGCTTACCAATCACACCTAGTTTCGCTTTGATTACTTCATTATAGTCAGCACGTTGATGATATAATTGTTCAAGTTTTTGAGCAACATCCTTTTCTTCCCCATGAATGATTTCTGCCTGTTCTTGTTTTTGCTTTAAAAACGCAAGGATTTCCATAGAAGCTGCCAAAGAATTAAATTCCCCTGTTGTTAACAAATAAAAAGGACCTTTTACCTTCTGGTATATTTCTACAAACATAGCCTCAGTTCCTCCCGTCCTCACAAATATTAAATTAAGTTTATATTGAGAAACCATATTCACTTCCAGTGGATGAAATTCAATTGTTGATAATTGTTCTATCCGTTGTAAGAAAGCGTTACTTACCTGATCAATTTGTTGTTGATTGGCAGTTGTAAGTTGATATACACCTATCTTCATACGATCGCCCCCCTTTATATTATAACAAACAAAAAATATTTTGTCATTAAAATAAAGGTTTTAAGAAAACATTAAGATTTTATGATATAATATAAGCAAGTTTTATACCAAAAGAGGTGATGAATATCAAAAAAATATGTCTTTTTCTACTCTTCATTTTTCTACTATTTCTCTCTGGATGTCAACAAACCAGTACTGGTTTGTTAATCAATGAATCTGATGAGATCCTCTATTTAGAAATAGGAGAACATATCAATCTAATCTCTACTATCAATAATGAAAAAGTATATTGGGAAGTTGAGACACCAAGTTTGGTCGCTATTGATGATGATGCAGCCTTGGCATTAGATGATGGCTTAGCTTACATCATTGCTCGCGACTTTACAACCAATAAAATATTAAAAAAGATTGCCATTGTGATTGCTCCAAGCAAACCCCAAATCACCATACAAGGCGTGCAAACAATCGCCATTGGGGAACAGGCTTTTTTCTCAGCAGTATTTACTCCCAACGATGAAGAGCAATCCGTTATCTGGTCAACCAATGAACCAGCAATTGCAACCATTGATGAAAATGGCACCGTAACAGGAGTCAGTGCAGGGATTACCCGTGTTATGGCAACCTCTATGAATGATGAAACAGTCTTTCAAGAAATGAATATTATTGTTCAAAAAGAAATGATTGAAAACAGCATCAACAATCAATATCAAGAATCTACTGAAACAATTGATGTTGGTTCCCTGTCAACCATCTTTTCCCCCGTTATTACGAAAGGTCTTTCTTCATTAATCGGAGTCAGTACCTATAGTATCAATACTGCTGGTGAAGAAATGGTTACTTCAACGGCAAGCGGCGTTATTTATAAACGCAATATTGTTTTAAAAAGTGGAATTGAAATCGCCTATGATCAGAATGTTACGACAAAAGATATTGATTTCTATCAATATTATGTCATGACAAATCGTCACGTCATTCAAAAGGGAACGATTATTAAAATCTATCAAGAAAACAATTTGGAAATAGAAGCTCAATTAATTCAATATGATAAAGAAATTGATTTAGCCGTACTCACTTTTTCAACAAAACTATATTTTCCTGTCGCTGTTTTTGGTGATTCTGATGCCTTAGAACAAGGAGAATTTTGTCTTGCTTTAGGAAATCCTTTTGGTTATGACTTTTATAAGAGTGCTTCCATAGGAATCATTAGTCATCCAAACCGTTATGTTTCTGACGATACTGATGGCGATGGTGTTTCTGATTGGGATGCAAATTATATCCAACATGATGCAGCGATCAACGAAGGCAATAGTGGAGGACCATTAATCAACCTGAAAGGTGAAATCATTGGCATTAACACGACAAAAATATCTGCTGCTGCAGTTGATAACATGGGCTTTGCGATTCCAATTAACCTTGCAATCGAGCTAGCCTCTGTTTTAGAACAAGGCATTCAACCACAAAGACCAAAATTAGGAATTACTGTCATTGCTGTACGTGATGTTCTTGCAAGTGCTGATTTACAAAATCAATATCCAATTCCTATTGGTGTTACTTATGGAATGTATGTTGCGGAAGTCACTACCGGAGGCTTTGGTTATAAAGCTGGTATCCAGGCAGGAGATATTTTAATTGAATTTTCAGGTGTAAAAATCTACAATTCAGCAGAATTAAGAGCTGAAATAGGTAAAATCATTATTGGTTCTGGAGAAACAAAAGAGCTTAAAGTATATCGTGATAACGGCATTGTGTCCTTATCATTTGTTAGTTAGGAGGACGTTATAGAATGACAAAACTAAAAAAAATAATTTTAATCCTCTTCATCGTCGTAGGTGCTAGCGCTTTGATAGGCTGCCAAACGACCATCAATCCTGAATATCTTTATATCGATGTCGATCAAACCATTAGATTGCAAACCTCCTTAACAGGTGAAATAACCTGGTCATCCGATAATGAAACGGTAGCCATAGTTGATGAGGAGGGCGCTGTCACTGGTGTTAATATTGGTCTAGCAACCATTACCGCCCAAACCACTCATCAAGCAAGTCAAATTATTATTTCTGTTGAAGCAGAAAAGGCAGAAGCTGAATTACAATTATCAGGAAAGCAAAACCTTTTAGTCAATGAATCGATAACTCTTCTAGCCACGCTAAAAAATACGATAGTAAATTCTCCAATCTACTGGGAATCTAGCAATGAGGCGATTGCGACTATCGATGTAAATGGTGTTGTTTATGGAGTCTCTCCTGGATTAGTAACAATCACAGCATCGACATATCAAGAAAAAACATTAACAAAACACTTACTTATTCTCGTTACTGAAGTAAAAAGCGATGATGAAACTGTAAATAATGACATCGAAAATAAGACTTATGAAATCATTGGTGAACTCGATTTAACCGCAATCAACGATACCATAACAAGTATCATTGGTGAGGTTATGCCTTCCATTATCGGTGTGAGCAATTATCAGTATTATACCCCCATCCCTGGTGGTAGCCAAGTATTACAATTAGAAAGCGTGGGAACCGGATTCATCATTAATCGTGAAAGATTTGATAATACAAGATATCGTTATTATGTCCTAACAAATTACCACGTTGTTCAAGATAGAGTTGAATTAAGAATCTTTTTTGGGGATCATGAAGATGAGATTATTGCTGAATATCCAATCCAAGCAAATGCAAAAGCTGATCTTGCCATCATCACCTTCCTATCTACCAAAGATATTGCATCGTTAACATTCGCCGAAGCAAACACGATTAATGCTGGTGATTTTGTTATTGCTATCGGAAATCCAACTGGCTATGATTTCTTCCGTTCTGTTACCTTCGGCATGGTTTCTTGTGCTGAGCGTACCTTATTAGGAGAAACATCCCTGTTTATTCAACATGATGCTGCCATAAATCCAGGTAATAGTGGTGGACCACTATTCGATTTAGATGGAAAGGTCATTGGTGTTAACACCATTAAAATCGTTGATACCGATGTTGAAAACATAGGCTTTGCCATTGCCCTAACAACAATACAGGATTTTCTCTCTGGACTGAAAGACTATCCAAAAAATTAAAAGCCACTTAAGGTGGCT
>JAQUVC010000013.1 GCA_028693535.1 Bacilli bacterium | reverse complement strand
AAGTAGAATTTGTTGATTTTGAATGTATTAGACAAAAATTAGAAAACGGTAGGGGAACTGCCGTTTTATTTGAAAATAACAGCAATGAATTTATTGATGATTTAGATTTGGAACTTTCAACAATTGGGATTGGGGATTATCGAGAAAATATGATAACGATAAATTCTATGCAGCATGGATATACAAACAGGTTTCAATATCAAAATTATGAAATATTAAAAACAAATAGTGTAAAACCACTTCCTTGTAGTTACGATGAAACAGAAGTGCTTCGGCTTGATTTATTTGATGAAGTATTACAGTGTCGCCTTGAACTATTTTATAAGATTTATTATGAAGCAGATGTTATCACGCGCTATGCAAGAATTGTTAATTTATCAGGAAATAGGTATCAGATTGAGCGATTTTTCTCAAATCAAATCGATTTTTCGGAAAATGATTTTACGATGATGACATTTGATGGCGCTTGGAGTAAAGAAAGACAGGTAAATAAAAAAAGATTGTCCAGTGGAATATATATTAACGACTCTAAATCGGGGGCTAGCTCTAATAAGCATAATCCATTGGTCATTTTAAAAAAAGGGGCTACAAGTGAAAGTAGTGGTCCTTGTTATGGATTTAATCTAGTGTATAGTGGGAATCATAAAACTGTTATTGAAGTCAAACCAAATGGAAAAGTAAGACTATTGTCAGGAATTAATGATTTTGCGTTTAATTTTGATTTAACAGTAGACTTTATTACTCCGGAAGCTATCATGACGTTTTCCCAAAAAGGGTTAAATGGTCTATCACAAAACATGCATTATTTTGTAAATAATCATATTGTTCGAGGAAATTGGAAGAATAAAGAACGTCCTGTGTTGATTAATAACTGGGAAGCAACATATTTCAATTTTGATGAGAAAAAGCTGTTGAATTTAGCAAAAGTAAGCAAAGAAGCGGGAATTGAACTTTTTGTTCTTGATGATGGCTGGTTTGGTAAAAGAAATGATGATACATCTTCTTTGGGTGATTATAATGTTAATACAAAGAAACTACCAAAAGGATTAGCCAATCTTTGTGATAAGATAAATGGTTTGGGAATGATGTTTGGGTTATGGGTAGAACCAGAAATGATTAGTCCAAATAGCGACTTGTATAAAAGTCATCCTGATTGGGCAATTCAGGTACCAAATAGAAAACCAGCAATTGGAAGGAATCAATTGGTGCTTGACCTAACAAATCCTCAAGTTTGTGAATATTTATTAACTAGTTTAACTGAGGTTTTCTCAAGTTGTAATCTTAGTTATGTGAAATGGGATTATAATCGTACCATAACCGATATGTGGGGACAAAAACTAACAAATCAAGGGGAACTTTTTCATCGCTATATTCTTGGATTGTATGCGATATTAGAAGAACTGAATCGTCGCTTTCCAAACATGCTTTTTGAAGGCTGTGCTAGTGGTGGTAATCGCTTTGATTTGGGTATGTTATGCTACTTCCCACAAATTTGGACTAGTGATGATACAGATTACCTAGAACGTTTATACATTCAAACGGGGACTTCTTATGGATATCCATTATCAACAATAGGAGCCCATGTTAGTGATGTTCCTAATCATCAAACATTACGTAATACACCACTTTATTCACGTTTTAATCTGTCAGTGTTTGGTGTTTTAGGATATGAGTTAAATATTGCTACACTAGCAAAGACTGAAATTTTACAAATTAAAAAACAAGTTGAGATATATAAAAGATATCGTAAGACGTTACAATATGGTAAGTTTTATCGTAGTAGTAAAACAATTTTCACCAAGAACAATAGCTATTTTTGGGTCATAGATGATGATCATGCGATTGTTGGATATTTTCAATCGCTGGTTCATCCAAACCAACCAGAGGATATTATGTACATATATGGCTTAACTTTAGGGGAAATATATACATTCAAAAATCTTCCACAGAAGATAAACTTAAAAACATTTGGTGGATTGATTAATATGGTCTCACCAATTAAATTAAAGTTAAATGGCAGCCTACACAACTTTATATGTCGTGTTTACCAATTAAAAGCACCAAAAGAAGAGTGCCTTTTAACAGGCGCGATGGCTGAAAAAGCAGGGATTCGATTAAAAGGACAGTTTTTGGGAACGGGATTTAGTAACCAAGTTCGTGTAATAGGAGATTTTGGTAGTTGTATTTATCTTTTAGAAAAAGAAAATTTACAAGAAAACTAGAAAAAAAATAAAATCATTTGTTATATTAGTGTAAGTTGTTAAATTAGGAGGATTTATGAAAAAAATATTGATGATTTTAGTTTCTGTTTTTATGCTATTTTCTATGTTTGGCTGTAAAACACAAGAAGAGAACCCCTATGAAGAATATGGTATTCGTCCAATTGGTTCATATAGCGAATTAGGAAAGTTCTTTAAGACGCGGCAAGTAAGTGATTTTTGGCGATTTGGTTTAAAAGATTTCTATGCAGTAGAGAATGCTGAAGTAGATGCACCGGCAGATGAAGCAACGGAAGAGTCAAGCCAAACCAATACTCAAGTTGAGGGTGTGGATGAAGAAGATACTGTTAAAAACGATGGACGTTTCATATATATCATTCGGGAAGGGTTCTTGGTAATTCTTGATACCGAAACAAACGATTTTGTAAAATATCAAAGCGAGGATTTCCAAGCAGAAACGATGTATTTACTTGAGAATCGTTTGGTTGTTTTAGGTAGAAAATATGTGGAAAGATATATTGAAGAAAAACCATATGATGATGGCTATGCTGAAGATCGAGATGAAGCAAATGATCCCGATGTTGATAAAGAAGAATCTTCATCAGAAAGCGAAGAAGCAGAAACGGAACCTTCAAAACCTGCACCAGACATTGATTATTCTGGATACTATTGGAGTTATTCTGATGAATATATTGTAAAAATTTATGATATTAGTAGTAAAGATATCAATGAAATTGATGTTGTTAGAACGTTAAGATTTAAAGATTCGAATTATAATTCTTCAAGAGTTATTGATGACAATTTCTATTTGATTTTGAATAACAGTAGTATTTACGACTATGATAATAAAGAAGTAAAACCATTTGTTTATTTTGATAGTCTTCAAGGAGAAGAAGCAATTGAGTTACCAAGTGATCATGTTTTCTTTATTGGCAATGATGACAATGTATATTATTCCTATACAGTTTTAGTTGGTGTTGATGTAGTTAAAGAAGAAGAAATGGATGTTAATGCTTATGTTGGCTACTTTAGTAACATCTATTCATCATTAAATGGCCTTTATGTTGGTAATATCTATAATATGGTATTTAGAACATTTATTTTTGCGGAAGATTATTCTTATGATCCACAAACATTTATTTATCGATTTGAATATGATGGTGCAAAGATTATATATAAGAACTTTAGTGAGATTAAAGGAAGCATCAAAGATCAATTTTCAATGGATGAGTATGATGGGGTTTTAAGGGTAGCAACAACAGTAAATGAATGGGACTCAGAAAAGAGCGAATCACTTATTACTGCATTTGATGTAACAGGAAATCGTTTTGATTTGATTAGTACTCTTGGTGGAATTGGTTTGAATGAACGAATTTATAGTGTTCGCTTTGAAAAAGAAAGAGCTTATGTCGTAACATTTAGAACAATTGATCCTTTCTATGTGATTGATGTTGAAGATCCAAAAGCCATGAAAATTCTTGGCGAATTAAAATTACCAGGAGTTAGTGACTATTTGCATCCAATTAATGACACTTTAAAGTTAGGAATTGGAAGAATGACAGAAGTAACAGATTATGGTTCAACGATTACTGTTGGTTTAAAAATTACATTATTTGATGTAACAAATGAAGAAAAGCCAGTTGACGTTTCTACATTTGAGCTGAAAGGCGCTTCAAGTGATATTGCATATAATCATAAAACATTGATTCCAGTAAAGAGTAGACAGCTTTATGCATTACCAATTTATAATTGGTATGATTATCAAAGCACACAAGGAATGTATGTAATGTGGATTGATGTTGAGAATAAAGAAATCGTTGTTTTGGGTTCTATTGCTCATCAAAATTTAGATGAAGCAGGTCAAGATGAATGGAGATATTATTACAATCGTATTGTAGATAAAGGTGTAATCATTGGCGATAAGATTTATAGTATATCTAATGAATTTATTACAATCAATGAATTGACTGAAAAATTACCACTTATTGAAACAATTAGAATATCTTAAAAGAAAAAAACCGCTACGGCGGTTTTTATTTTGTTGCGAGACCTCCAGTAGAGGTCTCTTTATATTTTGCTTGTAAATCATAACCAGTTTCTTTCATTACTTCAACAACTTTATCGAAAGATATAAAGTGTTTTCCTGAAGTCATTAAAGCGTAATTGGCCGCATCAAATGCTTTTGCACCAGCAATTGCATTTCTTTCAATACAAGGAATTTGTACAACACCATCAACGGGATCACACGTTAGCCCTAAGTGATGTTCTAAAGCAATTTCAGCGGCGTATTCTATTTGCTCGTTATTTCCTCCGAGAAAATATGCTTCAGCAGCAGCAGCCATTGAACATGCAGCGCCAATTTCACCTTGACATCCGACTTCTGCACCCGAAATCGAAGCATTGAATTTGATTAGATTACCAAAAAGGCCCGCAATCATTAAACCATCGATTATTTTTTCTTTGGAAATGTTGTGATAATCACGACAAGCAAACAAAACAGCAGGTAGGACTCCACTTGCTCCACAAGTAGGAGCTGTAACAACGATTCCTCCACTAGCATTTTCTTCCGCTGTTGCTAAAGCATAAGTATATAACAATTTTGAAAATGTTTTTTCTTTTAAATATAATTCATAAAAAGCAGCAGCTTTTCTTTTAACCTTAAGTCTACCAGGTAAAACATCAGTTGCAATCAGTCCTTTCGCAATCGTTTTATCCATAGAATCGTAAACAATCTCTAAATAATCTCTAATATTTTTATCATAACGATTCACATATTCAACAAGATTTATGTTTTCACTCTGGCAATATTCAAGAATTTCAGCCATTGTTTTATGGGGATAAACTTCTTCTTTACTAAAACTACGAGGTTCATCCAGCTCCTTTAGTGCTCCACCACCAACACTAAACACTAACCATTTTTCTAATTGAATATCATCTTTAAATGCTTTAAACTTCATAGCGTTGGTATGATAATTATAACTTTGTTGTAGATTAAAAACTATTTTGGTTCGCGATTCTCCCAATGTTTTTTTAATAACATAGTCTGTTAAGTGACCTTTGCCAGTCAATGCTAGTGAACCAAATAGTTCTACTAGAAAGAAATCGGCATCTGGATGACGCTTTAAAAAGATTGCAGCGGCTTTTTGTGGTGCCATCGTGTGGGAACTTGAAGGTCCATTGCCAATATTAAATAAATTGTGAATTGAATCCATAAAATTAGCCTTTCTTAAAGTGATTTTTGTTTAATAGATTAAGAGTTTTGATGCTCATTGGGGAAAGAACATTGATTTTATCGCATGGATAGTCTAAACACACACTACAACTATTAATTTTTTTATTTAAATTACATACTCTAATATTGCATGTTTGACACATTTCGGTTTGGCTAGTAGTACAACCTGGACAAGAAATAGGCAAGTCTTTTTTATAAAGTGGACAAAGAGCACAATCAAAGCCACAAAAAGCGAGACAACTATCGATATAGTAGATGGAGTTATTCTGATAGTTAACGAGGAAATATTCGTTTTTGTTTTTTTCTAATTGTCCATATCGATATAAGATATCTAAGGTTAAATTGGAATATGTTTCCACAAATCTTTGATATAGATAATTTCTTTCTAATTTGGTGATTGTTGCTTGCCACCATATTTTTGGTCTCATTTTACTTTTGGCAAGATAATCTTGTTTGATAATAAACAAAAGTTTTTCTATATCAGGAACAATTTCAAATAAGCTTTGATAGAAGAGTTTGGTGATTTCATCAAATTGTAGTTGATGAAAATTTGGGGTTTTGCTAATATAAGCCATAATTTTATAAAAAGTATCAAACGGATTAAGGTTTAAAGTTTGGAATAGGTAAGCCATTAACCTGGTAAAATTATGGCTATTATAGAATTTGTTTACACCCTTTTCAACAAGTCGTATGATATCAAGTTCTTCTTTGGTGATATAATTGTTGGCAACCACCTCGTAAGGTGATGTTTTATCAAAGGTATATCCATGCTGCTTTTTGGTGTTGCTGATATGTGTTTCTTGCAACTCTTTTAAAAATCCAAGTTGTAATTCATCACTAAACAGTAGGAAAACATCATTAAACGACTTTTTAAAACTTTCTAAATTTTCATAAGGAAGACCAGCAATTAAATCGGTATGAATTGTTGTATTATCGCGTAAATTAAGAATGTTTTGTTTTAAAATGGTAAAATTTTGTTTTCTTAAAATTGCTGCTGTTGTTATTTCATTTGTAGTTTGAATTCCGATTTCTAAACGAATATAACCTTTTCTCATACTGTTAATCAGACAAATAGCTTCTTCGGTTAATAGATCACCAACGATTTCAAATTGAAAAGTTGTATAGCCA
The DNA here is from genome assembly GCA_028693535.1 of Bacilli bacterium. Lineage (GTDB taxonomy): Bacteria > Bacillota_I > Bacilli_A > ML615J-28 > CAG-698 > JAAYBG01. The sequence continues at coordinate 11,562 of JAQUVC010000013.1, read as the reverse complement.
TTATCGTTTTCTTTGATTAAGAGGAGAATTTCTAACATGTATTTTGTATTTATATTAAAGGAACGATCAAGAAATTTTATTATTTTCGCTTTTTCCTTTAATAAAAATATAATTTCTTGTTTTACTGTTTCAATATTGAAAAAGCGAACAGGTTTTTCTAGAGAAGCAAGGCAATAGGCACAATTAAAAAAGCATCCACGACTAGCTTCGATATAAGATACTTTATTTTTAAAGTCTTGGATTAGCGAGTAATCATGTTTTATTGAATCCAAAGGAAATACTTTTATTGGTGTTTGTAAGAACATATTGTTTTGTCTATAAATTACATTATAGACTTGTGTAAAGTCGATTTTATTTTTTAAATAAGCAATTAGAAGGTTGAAGGGGATTTCTCCCTCCCCTTTTATAATATAGCAAACATTTTTAAAGTTTGAAAATGGTTGCCAGTGATAACTAGCTTCGGGGCCACCTAGTACGATGGTATACTGAGTGCCTTCTAGCGTTTCAATGATTTGTTTTATTTTTTCAACATTCCAAATATATACAGAGAAGCCTAAAACATCAAAAGATTCGTTTGTAATATAATCTATAATTGTTTGGTTGTTGTCTTTTATGGTAAACTCATGATATGAAACATCACTTTCAGCATTCGTATAGATTTGATGCACACCTATTGCTGGGTGAATGTATTTTGAATTGATACCGATCAATAAAGTTTTCATTAATGAATACCTCTTAACTAATTTTACCATAAAGAATGCAAATTTAAAAGAAGTAAAATAGATAATTACGTGTGTACAGATATGGAAATAATTTACATACAAATTACAAATAATGTCTTGAGAAAATAAGGGATTTGTAGTATAATATAATAGGATTTAATAATAATATAAAAAATAGGAGGAAAAGTCACCAATAGGTGACCTATTAGAAAAATGGCAAAAAAAGTTTTTCAATCAATGGATGGAAATCAAGCAGCTGCATGGGGTGCTTATGCCTTCACTGAAGTTGCCGGTATTTATCCAATCACACCATCTTCACCAATGGCAGAATATGTTGATGAGTGGGCAGCAAAAGGACAAAAGAATTTATTTGGTGTTCCTGTAAGGGTTGTTGAAATGCAATCAGAAGCAGGAGCAGCAGGAACGGTTCATGGTTCATTACAAGCTGGTGCACTTACAACGACATTTACAGCATCACAAGGGTTATTGTTGAAAATACCGAATATGTATAAGATAGCTGGTGAATTGTTACCAGGTGTTATTCATGTATCAGCACGTAGTTTGGCTGTTCAAGCATTATCAATCTTTGGCGATCATCAAGACGTTATGGCTTGTCGTCAAACAGGATTTGCAATGATAGCAACATCTAGTGTTCAAGAAGTTATGGATTTAGCAGGAGTTGCTCACTTAGCAGCAATTAAATCGAGTATTCCTTTCATACATTTCTTTGATGGTTTTAGAACAAGTCATGAAATTCAAAAAGTAGAAGTATTACCATATGAAGTTTTTGATCGTCTATTAGACAAAGAAGCAGTAGCAAGATTTAGAGATCGTGCACTAAATCCAAACAAACCAGTTACTCGTGGCTCAGCCCAAAATGACGATGTATACTTCCAAGCTCGCGAAGCTCAAAATAAATATTACGACCGTGTTCCTGAAATTGTTGATGAATATTTCCAAGCAATTTCCAAAGAAACTGGTCGAAAATATGCACCATTTGTTTACTATGGAGCAAAAGATGCAACAGATATTATCGTTGCTATGGGTTCAGTATGTGAAACAGCACAAGAAGTGATTGATTACTTAACAAAAGCAGGTAAAAAAGTTGGACTTGTAAAAGTACATCTTTATCGTCCGTTCTCAGTGAAATATTTAATGGAGGCAATCCCATCAACTGTTAAAAGAATTGCTGTTTTAGATAGAACAAAAGAACAGGGATCTAATGGAGAACCATTATACCTAGACATTAGAAATGCCTTCTATGGTCAAGAAAAAGAACCTTTGATTATTGGTGGTAGATATGGTCTTTCTAGTAAAGATACTACACCAGGTCAAATCTTTGCTGTATATGATAATTTAGCTGGCGAAGCAAAAAATAACTTTACCATTGGTATTGAGGATGATGTTACATTCCTATCACTTCCAGTTACGAAAGAAATTAACACTTCTGGTGAAGGCGTTAGTCAATTGATTTTCTATGGATTAGGTAGTGATGGTACTGTTGGTGCTAACAAGAGTACCATTAAATTAATTGGTGATAATACTGATTATTATGCACAAGCATATTTTGCTTATGATTCTAAAAAATCAGGTGGTGTTACTCGTAGCCATTTACGATTTGGTAAAAACCCAATTCGTTCACCATATTTGATTACTGAAGCAGGATTTGTATCTTGTTCGCTTGATACATATATTGAAAAATATGATATGTTAAGCAAATTAAAAGTCGGTGGTAGATTCTTACTAAACACGGTTAAGAGTGAAGAAGAACTAATTGCATTTATGCCAAATTCATTTAAAAAAGAATTGGCTAAAAAGAATGCTAAGTTATACGTGATTGATGCAATTACATTGGCTAGGGAAATTGGTTTGGGAAATCGTACCAATACGATTATGCAATCTTCTTTCTTTAAACTAAATGAACAAATCATGCCATATGAAGAAGCAAAAGAATTAATGAAGAAATACGCTTATAAAGCATATATTAAAAAAGGTCAAGCAATTGTTGACTTGAACTATAAGGCAATTGAATTGGGTGCAGAAGGCTTAAAGGAAATTAAAGTAGATCCTAAATGGGCTGATTTACCACTTGAAAAAGTGGTTGAACAAGCAAATCTTCCTAAGTTCGTGAAAGAAATTGCTAATCCTGTTAATGCAATCAAGGGTTATGATTTACCAGTTTCAGTATTTAATGATTTTGCTGATGGTACAATGACTCCAGGATCAGCTGCTTATGAAAAGCGTTATATTGCACAATTTGTTCCTGTATGGAATAGTGATAATTGTATTCAATGTAATCAATGTTCATTCTCATGTCCTCATGGCGTCATTCGTCCGTTCTTAGTAACTCCTGAAGAAGAAGCTAAGGCACCAAAGAACGCTAGCTATATCTCTGCAAATGGTAAGGGCTTAGAAGGATTGAAGTTTACAATCCAAGTTTCAGCTGCCGATTGTACAGGATGTGAAGTTTGCGTTAACACTTGCCCTGGCAAGAAAGGCAACAAAGCATTGTCTATGGCACCGATTGATGAAGTTATTCATCAAGGTAAAGATAAGACAGCAACATATTTTTTTGAAAATGTATCATATAAATCTGATTTAGTAGATATTACTGCTAATTCTAAAAATTCACAATTTGCTCAACCATTATTTGAATTTAGTGGTGCTTGTGGTGGTTGTGGTGAAACCCCATATATTAAATTGGTTACACAATTGTTTGGTGATAGAATGATTATCGCTAATGCGACTGGTTGCTCATCAATTTATGGCGGTTCTTTCCCAGCAACACCATATACAGTAAACAAAGAAGGAAAAGGTCCAGCTTGGGCTAATTCATTATTCGAAGATAACGCAGAATTTGGTTATGGTATGCGTATGGCAACAGAAACACTTCGCGACCGCATTGGTGTGATTATGGAAAAAGCGGTTGAAAGTTGTGAAGGTGCTGATAGCGAAGTAAAAGAATTATTCCAAGCATGGTTAGCTAACCGTGACAGTGGTACCGAAACAAAGAAAATTGCGAAAAAGTTAATTCCATTACTAGAAGCAAGCAAATGCGAAACAGCAAAAGAAATTCTTAAACTAAAAGAACATCTAATTAAACGCAGCCAATGGATTATTGGTGGTGATGGATGGGCTTATGATATTGGCTATGGAGGACTTGATCATGTCATCGCGAACCAAGAAGATGTTAATATTTTAGTATTAGACACTGAAGTATACTCTAATACTGGTGGACAATCTTCGAAATCTTCGCCAACAGCTTCTATTGCTAAGTTTACTGCTTCAGGTAAAAAAGGCAAAAAGAAAGATCTTGCGGCTATTGCTATGAGTTATGGACATGTATATGTAGCACAAATTTCTCATGGAGCTTCTCAAGCACAAATGTTGAAGGCTATTAAAGAAGCAGAAAGCTATAATGGTCCATCAATCATTATCGCATATTCTCCTTGTATTGCTCATGGATTGAAACTAGGAATGGGTAAAACACAAGAACAAGCTAAGTTAGCGGTTGAATGTGGATATTGGACAACATTTAGATATGACCCAAGACTAATTGAAGAAGGCAAAAATCCGTTCCAACTAGATTCAAAAGAACCAGATTGGAGTAAATACGAAGATCATTTATTGACAGAATCAAGATATGGTCAATTAAAACAAATTAATCCAGAAAAAGCAGCAGCATTATTAGCGTTAAATAAAACAGAAGCGCAAAGAAGATATAAAATGTATCAAAGATATGCAGCTATGGATTATAGCAAAGAATAAGAAATAAAAGGCTCAATAAAAAAAGAGCCTTTTTTTAATGTGATATTTCATAAATATGATATAATATAGACACCACAAGAAAGGAAAAACAAAATGGGAAAAATATTTAAAATTATAATAGGATTAATCGGAACAATTGTGTTGCTTGTGATTGTTGGTGTTGTCGTGTTCGCAATTATGCTAACAGGAGGAGAAATACAAACCCCAGAATATGTTTTAGAAGATGAAACGAGTTCTAGTTCATATATCAGTTATGCAATTGGAGAAAGTATCAAAGATACGGAAAATACCAATATTATTGATATCACACTAGATGAAAAAGAGTTAAATTACCTTCTAAATGCTATGTTAAGAGAATCAAAAGCAGAAATAGATACAGCTCCATTAGAGATTGATTATATTTATACAACGATTGACGAGGAGTCAGGATTAAATGTATTTATCCCCGCGCGAGTATTCTTCATAAGAACTGTTGTTAAGACTGCAGTTAAAATCACTCAAATTGATCAAGAGATTACAATTGAATTGGTAGATTTGAAAATTGGTAGAATTTCTTTTGCATCTAAATTAGCAAAAAAAGTGATGGGAATTAACACTATTGAAACAGAGATTAAAAAAACCTTAGCGAATAATGGTGTTGAAGCAGAAGTTGATTTAGAAAACTTCACGTTCACAATCACAACAAGTCAATTACAAAACATTATTTTGGATGCTTTAAAAGAAGATGATAATGTTGATTTATATAAAACGGTATTTTCTATGTTTTTTATGGAAGATAATGTAATAAACATTAACTTCGGTCTCGACAATAAAGCTGGAATTACTCTGAACTTACAAAAAATGGGTTATAATGAAAGCAATGATGGGGAAGATGATATTGATTATGATATTAGTTCAATAGTAGCAAAAGCAGAAACAATGTTAAATAATAAGGCGTTGAGTGAAAAAGATTTAGCAGCGGCATTTAGATATTTATTGATAGGCTATGATCGCATTAAAGATGAAGAACTTGTAGTTATTAATAAAATTGATTTTTCATCAATAGGCATTACGAATAGATCAAACTATCAAGGAATCATTCCTCAAGAAGAGTTCGCAATGGTAGATGTTTTTAATTCAATTACTCTAGCTGATTTGCTTGCTAATCCTGGCTGGTTCACAGTTAGAATCACCGAAGCAGATTTGAATAAAATCTTTTTAGGAATGGATTTGGTTGGAACAGCGTTTGCCTTTCCATATTTAGAAGCAGAGGTATACCATGTTTCGTACATTGTTTTGAGTTCATTTTATGTTGATATCTTTAATGATATGATTGAAATTAAACTAGTTCTAGATGTGAATGGGAAAGAAACAATCATTAAAACGACATTTACTGGAACAAAAAACCAGGATTTATTGATTGAGCTTGATTTTACAGAACTGAATCTAGGTGAAATTGCAGGTACAGAAGCGGATCGAACCAATATTCTTACTTATCTTTCTGGTGTTTTAGAAAACGAAACATGGCTAGAATTTGATATTCCGAATAAAAAAGTAGTGTTTAACTTTGCTGGTATGATAACAGCAAATGAACTATTACAAGATGTCATTGTTGAATCAGGAACAAAAGAAACTCAATTTATTGGGGCTAGCTTAGTGGCTGAAGGATATATTGAATTAAAAATGGAAATATCGTTAATTCCATAATCAAGAAGCCAAGTTAGCCTTGGCTTTTTCTCGCTAAAAATAATAAAATACCAATAAAAATAACAGTTTGATTGTTTATATATTGAGTAGTAAGGAATACTATGGAAAGAAATAGTGAAAAAGATAATTATGTATTTGGGGAAAATATAAATAAACTAGTTTTTGAATTAAAAAAAGGAAATCTAGATGTTTTCGATGAGTTTTACGAATTAACCAAAAAACAGGTCTTTTATGCGGTTATAGCAATTTTAAAGGATCAAAGCTTAACGGAAGATATTATGCAAGATGCCTATTTGCGGTTTTTAGATAAAATAAACTATTATAAAGATCGGACAAATGCGGTGGCGTTTTTAGTAACAATCGCTCGTAATTTAGCAATCAACACCTATAATCGTCGTAAAAAAGAAATCATATATGATATTTATGATCACGATGATTCTTTTCAAGCAGAAGCAAAACAGGAAACACCTTTGCTTAACTTAGTTATGGAAACGTTAGAAGGCGAAGAACTAGAAGTTTTTTTGTTGCATATTATAGATGAATTAAAGCACAGAGAAATAGCTCAAATTATGAACAAACCATTAGGAACCATCACATGGATTTATAATAATGCAGTTAAAAAAATGAAAAGAAAGGTAGGTAAAGAAAATGAATAACTATGAAAAATTTATTAATGATTTTAAAGTAGAAGCAGATAGTAAAAAAATGGTCAATCAAAGTGAAATCATCAAAGCGCAATACAAAATAAACCATGCTTCCTCTTTAAAACAAAGTAAAATGACTTTCAAGTGGGGATTTTCTTTACTTACAGTGTTAGTCTTAGCATTTGTAGGTTATTTGATTTGGGATAATGATAAAATAAAACCTGTTATTGACATTCCAGGGATAGAAACAATTGACGAAACATATGCGTTTGAGATAGCAGCAGCGGCAAACATGATTTATAATATGGATTTAAGCGAAATGACTTTGAGCACCTTCACCGATGCTTCTACTTTACTTGACTTAGCAAGAAGAAACGCAGAAGAAACGCCATTAGATAGTGTTGCAATAGAGTTAAACAAATATATCTATACAATCAAGCAACTACTAGACAATGAAGTAGTAGATGCAAAAGAAACGACAATACTTGAAGGGGATTATCAATATCAAATGGTCATTAGAGCACCTTTAAATGAAGGAGTATTGGTTGAATATAAGATGTATTACAATAAGATAGACATTACGAATAGTATCTATCGTCTTGATGGTATCATTGAAATTGATGGGCAATTTTATAGTATTAAAGGGGCTCAAGAGGATTTAGAAAACGAACAAACACTGATGATAAGAATTTATTTTAGTGATGAAAATTTTGTTTCAATACATCAAATTATTGAAGAAGGTATGATTAAATTTATTTATCGAGAATTTATCAATAATCATCGTGCGAGTGAACTTGCAATCGGTATTGGGGAAAGAAGAGGATATCGAATTATTAGCATTGATTCTCGGGAAGGTAAAGTAAGAGGCAGCTTCGATGCCTTATATTTGGATTCAAAGCTAATTATTCGCAGTAGATATGATAAATATCGTGGCAATATTAGAGTTGAAATCATTGGTTTATCAGAGGTTCGATATTACTTTGTCAATGAAGATAAAGAAATCATCATTAATAAAAGCGGTAATCTAGAAATGGATTATCGCTTTTTATTTGCGGTATTGATTCACTAATATTTACATAATTCTTTTTTTGTGATAAACTATTGGCAATAGGAGTAAAAGCCATGGAAATTAAAAAAAATGAAAAGTTACGCGAATACGGAATTGAAATGTCGCAGTTAAAGGATCATTATTCAAAAGAGTATCATACAATCACAAGTTATTTTTGGCCAATGATAGCTCAAAATAAAAAAAGACTAAAAGATCAAATATATTATACGGGAGCAATGATTTGTCTACTTGTTTTTATTGTTGTTGTTATTCTTCTCGGAGGATTAAAAAATGAGTATTTATTGTGGGGAAGTCTTATTTTCTGCTTCATTTTAATTGGCATTGGCGTTGTTATTACAACAAGGACGATAAAAAAGCAAAAAATGACAATGGAAGAATGGGAAAAAAACAATAAAAAAATACAAGAGATTCAAGAAAAAATACAAGAAACAACAATAAAAGCTGTTATTGAGATACCATATGTTATTTTTTATAGCGAGCATTATGAAGAAATAGTCATGGGAAAACTGAAAGAAAATAGCGGAGAATGGCATAAATTGATTGAACAAGAAAAGCAAAAAATGCTTGAAAACACAGCCGGGTCAATGGCATATGATGATGTGATTGGCTATTATAATCATTGGGCAGACAATTTTTAATGACTTGAGTACTTGGCAAAGCCAGGTGCTTTTTCTCTTGGACAAAAAAAATTACCATATTTACAGCAAAAAAAATATATTTTTGATATAATAATATAAGTTAAAAAGAGGAAATTATGAAACGAAGTTTGTTATTGATAAATATTTTAATCATGATATTGTTTCTGAGTGGTTGTACGAAGCAACAAAACAAGATTTACGATTTGAATTTTAGTATGTATTATAATACTGTGAATAATGTGAAAATCATAGCAACCCCAGATAATGAAGAAAAACTGGAAGAAATATATCAAGGAATAGATGAGATTCTATTGCGAATGGATCAATTATTTAATATCCAAGCACGAGAAGAACAATATAAAACAGAGTTGATGATTATTAATGACAATGCAGGGGTAAAGCCCGTTCAGGTAAGTAATGAAGTAATCACTGTGGTAAAGAAAGCATTAGAAATAGCGACTATATCGGAAGTTGATGGAGTAGCACTATTTGACCCAACCATAGCACCAGTATGGGATTGTTGGAATTTCCTTGATCATTATTATAGTATATATAATCCTATCACATCATCCATTCCAGAAAACATTGATGAATATTTATCGTTAGTTGATTATCAGAAAGTAATCGTTGATGAACGAGAACAAACAGTATTTCTAGAAATAAAAGGGATGAAATTAGATTTAGGTGGTATTGTAAAAGGATATGTTGCGGATTGCATCCGTTCCTATCTAAAACAAGAGGGTTTTCATGATGCTGTTATTGACATTGGTAAAAACATTATTTTAATGGGGAAGTATCAAGGTAAGGGATGGAAAACTTCATTACAAACGCCTTATATAGAACGATATAGCACCTCACAACAAGAACAAATGTATTATTATGGGCGACTTTATCTCAGTGATAAAACGATAGTGACTTCTGGAGTTTATGAAAAATACATTATGGATGAAAATCAGAATGAATATCATCACATATTAGACCCGCGTACAGGATTTCCTATTGATAACAATGTGATTAGCGTGAGTGTAATAACCGATTCATCGATAACTGCTGATGGTTATAGCACAACGTTATTGGCTGTAGGGTTAGAAAAAGGAATGGAGATTGTAGCAAAGACAACAGGATTAGAAGCGGTATATGTTGTCAGAAATAATGACAAATATGAAGTCTATATTTCTCAAGGATTGCAGGATCAATTTGAATTTAATGAAAATGTAATGAACATAGGATATGAATATAAAGGAGTTTTTAGTGAATAATATGAGAACATTAGAAATAAAAAATTTACACGCACGCGTTGAAGAAAAAGAAATTCTTAAAGGAATTAATTTAAAAGTGAATACGGGTGAGGTTCATGCTATTATGGGGCCAAACGGCACAGGTAAGAGCACCCTAGCATCTGTGATCATGGGACATTATCGCTATCAAGTAACCGAGGGTGAAATTAAACTTGATGAGGAAGACCTATTAGCTATGTCTGTTGATGAAAGAAGTCGTAAAGGAATTTTTCTAGCAATGCAATATCCCAATGAGATTAGCGGGATAACAAATTCTGATTTTATTAAAACAGCAATGCAAGCACGACTTGCTGAAGGGGAGCATATATCTCTATTCAAGTTTATCAAGCAGTTTGACAAGGCTGTAGATGATTTAAAGATGGGAAAAGATTTACCACATCGTTATCTAAATGAAGGCTTTTCTGGTGGAGAAAAGAAACGCAATGAAATATTGCAAATGAAAATGTTGAAGCCAAGTTTTGCTGTTCTTGATGAAATAGATTCAGGTTTGGATGTTGATGCATTAAGGATTGTCGGAGAAAACATTAATAATATGCGTAGTGATGATTTTGGAGCTATCATTATTACTCATTATCAAAGATTACTTGATTATCTTGATGTTGATTATGTTCATATCATTATGAATGGGAAGATTGTAAAATCAGGTGGTAAAGAATTGATTTCTAAAATTGATGCTGAGGGATATGATTGGATTAAAATAGAAATGGGAATAGAAGATGAAGAAATAGGAAACAAAAAAGCTCATGCAGTATTGGGATCTTGCGCTTTTAAGACCACTAAGGAGTAGCAGGATGAACCTAGAAAAGATACAAAATGAAGTTTTAGAAAAAGAAGATAATTTTGTTGTCTTAGAAAATGGAGCCATCATTCATAGTTCTCTGCCAATTACTAATTTAACCATAGATCAAAACATGGCTTTAAAAGTAATTCATTTCATTGATAAAAATGTAGAAATTAATATTGAAATAGCATCAGGTATATCGGCTAAAATAGAAGAAATTTATTATAGCGTGAAAAACGATGTGCGAATTAATACAAATATAAAAATAGCGGATTATGCTTGTTTAGATTATTTAAATTTTGAACGCAATGATGATGATAAAAAAGTTATAACAAACATCAATATTCATTTGGGTAAAGAAGCAACAATAAACAATAAAAGTATTGCTTTATTTGATGGTGCTGTTACTTCCAATCAATTTATTTATTTAGATGGGGAAGGGGCAATCAATGATAGTATTAATGTCATTATTAACAGTAGTGAAATAAAGCAAGATTACACATATCATTTATATCATCAAGTACCAAACACAACTTCGAATATGGTTAATTATGCTATTTGTAAGAAAAAATCACTATTGAATGCGAATACGCATGGTATTATTGTAAAAGGGGCTAAAAATACGAGTTTATCACAAAAAGTGAAAGGTTTACTGATGGATTTTGAAGCAATGATTAGTGCAAATCCCAAGCTGCAAATAGACGAATACGATTGTATAGCTTCACATGGAGCTTCCATAGGAGCGATAGATGAAGATGAGTTATATTACCTGATGAGTCGTGGATTAACAAAAGAAGCAAGTGAAACATTGATTGTTGAAGGGTTTATTAATCCGTTTTTATTAGAAGTGAAGGATGAGAAATTTCAAGATTATATTAAATATTGGAGTAGTAAACACATATAGAAGGTGATTGAAATGTTGGATGTAAAAAAAATTAAAAGAATGTTTCCAATTT
>JAQUVC010000106.1 GCA_028693535.1 Bacilli bacterium | reverse complement strand
ACAGAAGCTGTGTATCTTGTTGGATAACCAACAGTTACAGAGTTTAGTCCATCTACAATAATACTTGTAGGCATAATTACAGGGTCATCAGGATCTTCAGTACTAGCTGCTTTGACAGTGATCGCATGATCATCCTTAATCGCTGTGTTTTCTTTTGAAGTTGCTGTAATCGTTACAGTACCCTCTGCTACTCCTGTTACCTTACCATTCGCATCTACTGTAGCAATTGCTACATCACTTGATGTAAATGTTACTTCGCTATTTGCTCCACTAGGTAGTACAGCTACCATTAAAGTAATTGATTTTCCTACTTCAACTTCAGTATTCCCCGTAATAGTGACTGATGCTACATCAACATGTACAGCATTGACAACAACCTCAAATGTAGCTTTAATACTACTTTTGGCTTTACTTGTTACTGTGATTGTTGCTGAGCCTGCAGCTAGTGCTGTTAAGCCTCCTGCTGAGTCTACCTTTACTACGGCTTCATTACTTGACTTCCAAGTTACGCTTTTATTTGTTGTCGTGCTTGGAGTGATTTCAATCGTTAATGTTTGTGTGTCACCAACATTCATGGTCGCTACGCCATTGGTAATGGCGATTGCTGTTGGTAATACATCTTCTACTATTGGATCGTCTGGATCATCTGGATCTGGATCTTTACAGCCGATGAAAACGAACATCAATGTTAGTGTTAGCAAAAATGCTATCCATTTTTTCATTTCATTCCTCCTTGAAATATAAAATAAATAAAACTTTTTATACGCTATAATTCTATCATAATGAAAACGATTTATCAAGAATAAACAAAATTAAAAGGCCTGATTGGCCTTTTTAATTTGAAACACTTTTTGATACATATGTATAGTCTTTCCAAACTTCAAATCCATACCTTTGATAAAGTACCATTAAGCTTGTCCAATCAATGATAATTTCTTTTATTCCTCGTTTCTTAAAAACATACAAGCCATAACGAATCAACTCATCAAAAATACCTTGATGGCGACAATCTTTATCTACACCAAGCGGTCCGATTCCAGCTAAATTAGTAAATCGTTGATACCATGTTAGACTATATGGCCACATGCTATCTTTGGGTGTACTCATTCGCATAAATCCTACTACTTGATTATTTTTAAAAGCCAGTAAATATTGATCATACAAACCGTTTTTAAAATTCTTCTTCGCATCGAAATGCCATCTTCCAGGGAAATTCTTTAAGAAAAACTTCATTGTTGCCTCTTCATCTTCACTAGTAGCAAAACGAATATCGTTTTTACAAGCATATTCTGGAACATCATCTAAATGATATCGGATCAAATCATGGGTCTTTCTTCCTAGCACATACCCTCTTTTTTCCAAAAAACCTGGTGTCAAAACATCAAAATCATTGGGAACACCAGGAAAGAAATTATTCACGTCACGTCCTATATGTATGGTTTTAATTCCTTGTTTTGTCATTTCGGCTTCAACATTTTCAAATAACAGCGAACCAACTCCTTGCTTACGATATTTTCTTGCGACATAGAAAAGCGAAATCCACCCTGTGTTGATATAACTTGGAATTTCTTGGTTTCCATCCCACATTTTAGAAATAATGAAACCGACAACTTTATCCTTCTCAAGGGCAACAAACGAAGTAGTTGGTGAAAAATAAGCACTCTCTATTACATTGTGTTTAAAAAGCAAATCAGTGATGGGATAAATAAATCCGACTTCCTCATTCCAAAGCAAAGCAACATCATTTATTTTTTTATATATATTAAGGTTTACAATGTCTATCATTTTAGATTAAGGCTGCTGCTGGTTCATCAATAACAACCGTTACATCCGGGTGTTTATGTAAAATAGATGCTGGAAAATCAGGAGTGATTTCTCCACTTAGCAACCGTTTAACAGCTTCAGCTTTGCCCTTTCCGGAAATCAACATTAAGATTTTCTTCGCTTGCATGATATTTTTTATTCCCATCGTAATGGCATAATGAGGAACTTCTTCCTCTTCTTTAAAAAACATCTTATTGTCTTGACGAGTTCTTTCCGTTAGTTTTACAACAAATGTCTCCTTATCGAAAGGTGTTCCTGGCTCATTAAAGCCAATATGACCATTTCCGCCAATTCCTAGTAATTGTAAATCGATGGTTGCACGATGCAATAATTCATTGTAATCATCACAATTTTTTTGCATATCTTGTCCTTCAGAAGAGGGAATATGTACATTCTCCTCTTTTATATCAACATGAGAAAATAAATTGCGGTACATAAAAGAATAATAACTTTCAGGATGAGATTTAGGCAACTCACAATATTCATCTAAATTATAAGTTTTAATTTCTTTGAAAGAAATTTCTTTATTTTGAACCATTTTCACAAGATTTTGATATAAACCAACAGGACTAAAACCAGTTGCTAACCCTAAGGTTGCTTGGGGATTGTTTTTTATCAATTCACCAACAATCTTTGTTCCCTCTAAACTTAATTCAGTAAAATCTTTCACTCTAATTATTTTCATATTAATCACTTACATCCTTTCTAAACTGACTAATTCTTTCGTAAACAAAATAATTTCTACCATGTAACCGGTACTTTACCAGTAAATGGTGCTTCACCAAGCAAACATTTCGCTAGACTACTTAATGATAATGGGGTTGCTTCATAAAGACAAATATAATTCTTAACATTAGACAACTGAATCATATCGTATGGTGAACGCAAACTAACAACAACTGTTTTTTCTTTATCTAGACAATCAAACAATTTTGCTTGATAATCTTCTTTACTAACATTATAAGTAGCCAATATTATTTTATCATATTTTACAGCAGTTTCTTTTATAAAAGCCAAGTTATTTAATTCACGATTAAATATGATTTCATCTTTAGGGTAATAAGCGCTCAATGTTTTATATTTTTGGTTTTCATTATCCACTAAACTAAATAATCTAATTTCAGGAAATAAAATTAATACCTTATCTTCTTTTTTGAATGGAAGAACTCCACTATTTTTAACCAATGAAACACTTTCTACCGATAGTGCTTTTGCTTCTTCAACTGCTGCTGTCGGCGCTAAATGCGTCACATCAATTTCGCCTTCGCAATACTTATCCTTCAAACGAAGAATCTTTTCTACCGATTGATTAATACGCACTTCAGAAATTTTTCCTTCTTTTACCATTGCAATAAATTTATTGAAAATTTCTTCCTGATCTGTTAATCGTGCAGCACCACAAAAAATCATCATATCAACACCACCATTCACACATAGGTCAATGACTTGTTCTGTCGTGTAGTTTTGTTCTATTGCTCCCATACTTAGAGAATCCGTCACAATTAATCCCTTGAATTTCATTTGTTCTTGTAATAATTTAGTCATAATATTATGAGACAAAGTCGCAGGATTCTTTTCATCTAAAGCCGTGTATAAAACATGAGAAACCATTACTCCATCAATACCTTCATCAAATGCTTTTTGAAATGGTACTAATTCAATTTCTTTCATTTCTTCTAAAGATGAATGTAAAGAAGGCATTAGTAAATGCGAATCTTGACTCGTATTTCCATGCCCTGGAAAATGTTTGATTGTTGGTAAGACTCCTGCATCTTGGAAGCCTTTAAATGCTTCACATACATATTTTGCAACCACCTGTGGGTCATCTGAATAACTTCTCGAGTTAATTACAGGATTTAAAGGGTTGTTATTTACATCTGCAACTGGAGCATGATTTAGATTAAACCCAATACTTTTTAAGTCTTTTGCAACATGATAGCATAGATTTCTAATATTCTTTCCTGTTGCCGCAAGTCCCATAGCACCAGGAAAAGGTGTAATATGATCCATAA
>JAQUVC010000105.1 GCA_028693535.1 Bacilli bacterium | reverse complement strand
GAACAAGCTCACATTGAAGCCCGTATCAAAGAGTTAGAAAGCATTATTAAGAACTCTGACGTGATTGAGATTAATAAAAAAACAACGAGTAATTTAGGTAAAAAGATTACTGTTGAGTATGATGATGGTTTTGTTGCGGAATACACCTTAGTTGGTAGCTTAGAAGCTGACCCAAGTGAAGGTAAAATTTCCAATGAATCTCCATTAGGGAAAGAAATTATTAATCGCAAAAAGGGTGATCGCATTACTATCAGAAATGAAAGTGGCGAAGAATTCGAAATCGTTATTAGAGATATCAAATAATACAAGATAACAAGGAGAGTACAATGAAATATATACCTAGTTTAGATAGAAACTTTATGCCAATAATTCTTGAAATTCGAAAATTTCAAGCATTGGTAGCCAAAGCCCCACAAAAACAAGAAGTTACTTTTTGTTTAGAGCGTAATCATGGTTATAATTATTTTTATCATATCGATACATTTGTTGATGGTACTGGTCACGACGAGGAAAATTTTTTGATGATGGAACGAATCATCAAATCACTAATTTGGATTGTGGGCGGCTATAAAATATATGTTTCTGGTTCAAAAATGATGTATGAGCAACTTCAGAAAGCGTATTGTATCGGGGGACTTCGTGAATTCGACGCTACATTTATGAGTGGAGTATACGAACAACCGTTCACCGTTTTCTATGTTGATATAAAAGACCTTCCAGCACCAAATGAAGAGTCCGTTTCTTTAAATCGAGATTTAAAGGGCTGTCGTATTGGTTTTGATGCTGGTGGTAGTGATCGCAAGGTTTCTGCTGTTGTTGATGGGGAAGTGTTATTCAGCGAAGAAACAGTATGGTACCCTAAAATCACAGCTGACCCTGAATACCATTATCAAGGGATTCTCGAGTCAATGAAAAAAGCAGCTTCGTATATGCCTCGTGTTGATGCGATTGGTGTCTCATCAGCAGGTATCTATGTCGATAACAAAATTATGGTTGCTTCCTTATTCCTAAAAGTAAACAAAGAAGACTTTGATCGTCGTGTCAAAACAATGTACATTGACGTTGCAAAAGAATTTGGTGATGTTCCTTTATTTGTTGCCAATGATGGCGATGTAACCGCCTTAGCGGGAGCAATGGAGTTAAATGACAATCAAGTATTAGGAATTGCCATGGGAACCAGTGAAGCAGCAGGATACGTTGATGAAGCAGGGAAATTAAAAGGATGGCTAAATGAACTAGCCTTTGTTCCTGTTGATGTCAACAAGACTGCGATGGTCGATGAATGGAGTCTCGACTATGGCTGTGGTGTAAAGTATTTCTCCCAAGATGGGGTGATCAAATTAGCGAAACAAGCCGGAATCGAATTCGAGGAACATTTGGCTCCCGCGCAAAAGTTAAAAATTGTCCAGAAGTTAAACGAAGATGGCGATCCAAGAGCCAACGAAATTTTTGAAAACATTGGAATTTATTTAGGTTACACCCTGGCTTATTATGCCCATTTCTATCAAATCAAACACGTGTTATTATTAGGTAGAGTGGTTAGTGGTAAAGGAGGTAACACGTTATTGGAAGTAGCAAGAAGCGTTCTACATAGCGAGTTCCCAGAACTAAAATATGTTGAAATAAGTATGCCTGATGAAGCAAATCGTCGGGTAGGACAATCAATTGCTGCTGCTAGTTTACCAAAAATTTAAGATAAAGAGGTAAAAACTATGAGCATTTTTGAAACAAAAAACTATGTTGACAAGTTATCAATTCTCGACACCCAACTAGCTATTAAATTAGCTAAAGACACATTTGAACGAAAATTAGCAAAGAATCTGGATTTGACCAGAGTATCCGCTCCTTTATTTGTCTATCCAGATACTGGATTGAATGATAATTTAAATGGAGTTGAAAGACCGGTTTCTTTTGAAATCAAAGATACGCAAAAACATGCTGAAATTGTTCATTCTTTAGCAAAATGGAAACGAATGGCATTAGGAAAATATGGTTTTGCGGTTCAAAAAGGTTTGTATACAGATATGAATGCGATTCGACGCGATGAAGCGATGGATAACCTGCATTCGATTTACGTCGATCAATGGGATTGGGAAAAAGTAATTACAGCAGATGATCGTAATCTCGATTATTTAAAAGATACGGTTCGCAAGATTGTAAAAGCATTGGCGAATACGAAAGAAATTGTAAATCAAGAATTCCCAACCTTAACCTTAACATTTAACGAAGAAGTAACATTTATTACAACGGAAGAGTTATACCAAAAATATCCTACTTTAACCCCAAAAGAACGTGAAAATGCGATTTGTAAAGCCAAAAAAACCGTGTTTATCATCGGAATTGGTGATAAATTGTCAAATGGCGAAGAACACGACCTACGTGCTCCTGACTATGATGATTGGCAATTAAATGGTGATATTCTAGTTTGGTATGAACCATTACAAATGGCAATCGAACTATCATCAATGGGAATTCGCGTTGATAAGGATCGTTTGGTCAGTCAATTACAAAAGAATAATAAAATGGAACGCTTAAATTTACCATTTCATCGTAGCATTATCAATGATACGATTCCTCTATCAATTGGTGGTGGAATTGGTCAATCACGCATCTGCATGGTGATGTTAGAAAAAGTTCATATTGGTGAAGTACAAGCATCAATTTGGAAAGAAGAAGATTTACAAGCGTTAGAACAACAAAAAATTAAATTATTATAATGAAAATGCTCAAATAAAGGACTTTGTCAAGTTGATTATTTGAGCTTTATTTATGAAAAGCAAATTGTTTATCCATAGACAAAAAAGCTTTTTTCTAGTATAATAAAGATGGTGATAAAGATGATACATTTACTATTTCCGATAAAAACATTTGTTCCCTATGATTGTTATCGAACTATTTACGATATTGATTATCAAAAATTATATCAATTGGGAAAACGAATCCTATTCATCGATATTGATAATACAATAATTCCTTATGATCTTGCTTTACCAGAGCGAACACATTTGGAGTTCATCAATACCGTAAAGGCAATCGGCTTTCAGGTGATTTTTATTTCTAATAATCATAAAGATCGCGTAAAGGCAATTGCGACGGCGTTTGCAGTAGATTATGTTTATAGCGCTTGTAAACCGCTAAAAAAAGGATTTCAAAAAGCGCTAGCGCTAGCAAATACAACCGCCAAAGGCGAAGTGATTACGATTGGAGACCAAGTCGTTACCGATATTTTGGGCTCTAACCGCTGTCAACTCGATGCCATATTGGTCAAACCAATCAAAAAGAAAAATGAAAAATGGTTTACAAAATTAAATCGTATGACAGAAAAAAGGATTATCAAGCGGATGATGAAGAATTATCCCGCGATGGCATTAAAAATTATGAATCTTCGAGGTGAATCATTTGAAAACAAAATGTGAGGGATGTGGAGCAAAAGTCCAAACGACCGACCCAGGAAAAAAAGGCTATATTAAAAGCGAAGTATATATTAAAAACACGGATCACTTTTTATGTGAACGTTGTTATAATTTACAACATTATAATAAAGTTGCTGATATTGCCATTAGCGAGAAAGAGTTTTTTGATAACGCGAAAAAAATCGCTGCTTCGGATGCTTTGGTTGTTAATATTGTTGATGTTTTTGATTTAGAGGGAACCTTAATTCCCAATATCAATGAGTTGTTTCCCAACCATAAGATCATGATTGTTGCGAATAAGTTTGATTTATTCCTTTCTTCAACAAAACCGAACAAAGTATTAAACTATTTACGTAATTACGTTAAACAGCAAGGAATCAATGCGATCGATGTTTCGCTGATCTCTGCAAAGTCGAGTCCCGATGTGACACGACTGATCA
>JAQUVC010000104.1 GCA_028693535.1 Bacilli bacterium | reverse complement strand
GCACCAATGATGCATGTTGCCCATTTGGTAATTTTACTGTGTTCACAACTTTTTTCATTTCAGTTTTTGTTTTAATATAACCAATATCGCCAATTTGTCCCCCTGATTCAGCATAAAATACTGATTTATTGAAGACTAGTAAAGAATCACCTCTAGCTTGATTAATGCGTTCACCATTTTGAAAAATAGCGATGACTTCCACTTTTGCTTGCAATGTTTGATAACCTATAAATTCACTCTCGTCTTTGAAACTCATCATTTCTTTATTTTGCGTATTCATGGATTGGTCATCACTACGAGCATTTCGTGACATTTCTTTTTGTTTGTTTAATTCTGCCTTAAATCCCACCTCATCAACGATGAAATTATATTCTTGAGCAACTTCCAATGTCAATTCCAATGGAAAGCCAAAAGTATCATAAAGCAGAAAAGCAATTTCTTTGGGAATTATTTTAGTCTCAGTACTATTAATATAATCTAATAATTTTTTTTCACCCGTCTCTAGTGTCAACAAGAATTTTTCTTCTTCTAATTTAATGATCTTGGCAACACTCGCTGCTGTATTCAATAAGTATCCATAATAATTGCTCATATAATTGGCAACAATCGTTACTAGTTTATACATAAATGGTTCGTTCATGCCAAGCTTTCTCCCATATCGAATTGCTCGGCGTAATATTCTTCTTAGAACATAACCACGACCCTCATTTGATAACATGGCTCCATCACTAACGGCAAACGTAACACTACGAATATGATCAGCGATGACCTTGAATGCCATTTGACCTGTATACTTTACACCAGTCAGTTTTTCTACTTCATTAATGATAGGCATAAATAAATCGGTATCATAATTAGTTTCCACTTCTTGCATGATGCAAGCCATTCGTTCAAGTCCCATACCAGTATCGATATTTTTACTGGGAAGTTCCTTATAACTGCTACGAGCAATTCCTGCCTTAGCATTGTATTGGCTGAAAACAATATTCCAAATCTCAATATAACGATCATTTTCAATATCCTCGATCAACATTTTAATTCCTAAGTTTTGAGGATCATATTTTTCCCCTCGATCATAGAATATTTCTGTATCTGGTCCACATGGTCCTTCGCCAATTTCCCAAAAATTATCTTCCAATTTAATGATATGACTCGGATGAACCCCCAAGGCAATCCATTTTTGGTAAGAATCATTGTCATCAGGATAAATTGTAAAATATAACTTATTTAAATCAAAATCAAACCACGTATCACTAGTTAGTATTTCTATTGCCCATGTTAACGCTTCATCACGGAAATAATCACCAATGGAAAAATTTCCCAACATTTCAAAAAAAGTATGGTGACGAGCTGTCTTACCAACATTATCAATATCATTGGTTCTAATTGATTTTTGCGCATTGACCATGCGTTTGTTCTTCGGTATTTCGCGACCATCAAAAAACTTTTTTAATGGAGCAACTCCAGCATTAATCCATAATAATGTTGGGTCATTCGCTGGAACCAAAGAGGCACTTGGCAATACTTCATGATGCTTTTCCTTGAAAAAATCAAGCCACATCTGCCTTATTTGATAACTTTTTAATTTTTTCATATACTCCTCTTTTATTCTTCTATGTCAATAACAATGGGTATTACTATTGGATTCTTTTTTACCTGTGAATAAATACTCTTGCCTATTCGATCCTTTAAATCACTTTTCAAAAGACTCCAATCTACATATTTACGATTTAGATGGGTAGTGATTATTTTTTCTGTAACTTCAATAATGCTATCTGTAACCTCTTGTGATGAATCACAACAAACAAAGCCTTTCATAACCACTTTGGGACCATCTAATATCTTCTTACTACGAGCATTCACATTAACAACAACCAAAACTGTGCCATCTTGTGATAACATCTCACGATCTTTTAACACAACTTCATTGATATCACCAACAATGGAACCGTCGACCAATACATCACCAACTGTAACTTTGCTTCTTGTTGGTTTTAAGATCCCCTCTTCAAATGTTATTTGTTCCCCATTTTCTAACATGATGATATTGCTTTCTGAATAGCCAAATTCCAAAGCAATATTCTTATGCAAATACTGATGGCGGTATTCTCCATTAACAGGAATAATGTACTTCGGATTTAACATTTGATATAACATTTTTAAATCCTCACTATCCGCATGAGAACTACGAAGAATTCCCTTAGATATGTTGGTTACTTTTGCACCAATTCGATGCAATGTATCAAGTGATTTTGTTGCCATCTTCTCTGTACCTGTAACAGGAGGACAAATGATAACGACATTATCTGTGCTTTCAATTTGAATCAATCTATCCTGACCCACAGCCATTCTTTGCAATGTATAGTAAGGTTCATGACGATTACCAGTAACAATGACAACTAGTTTATCATCGTTATTATCATTTTTATCATCGATGTATTTTAAATTAACTAGATTGTCTTCTGGTATTTTTAAATAATCGTTGTTCATCGCAACATTCATCGTCTTTTGAACTTTACGACCGATAATTGCTATGTTTCGATTGTTAGCAACACAAAGATTGATTACCTTTTGGATTCGATCAAGATCAGTTGAAAAAAGAGCAAATATAATGCGCTTAGAATTCAAAAGAATTTCCTTCACTGCATGATTTAATGCATAGTCATTATTTACTCTATCAATATTGCCGGTGCCTAAGCTTTCAGCACAAAGTGCCAAGACACCGTTGTCCGCAATGGCACTAATTTTATTATAGGAAGTCGCATAACGCTTATCACTACTACTGGTAAAAGTAAAGTCAGGAGCATATACAATAGCTCCATCGCTTGTTTTAATCGCAACACCGACGCTTTCAGGAATACTATGTGTTGTTTTATAGAAACAAATCGTCACATTCCCAAATTTTAGTACTTTATCATCATTAATGCGATATAATCGATAATCTGCAATATTAAGCCCTGCATCCGAGATGGCTAGTTCAGCCAACGACATCGTAAAATGGGTGCCAAAAACACCAACGTTTAACACTTTTAAAAGCTCAGGAATAGCTCCAATGGCATCATCATGACCATGCGATAAAAAAATTCCTTGAACCTTCTCTTTATTTTCAATTAAATAATTTATATTAGGAATTACAGTATCAATACCATATAATTCAACACTAGGAAACTTTAACCCCGCGTCAAGAACGAAAATTTTTTCATCCACTTCAACAACGTACATGTTCTTGCCATTTTCACCTAAGCCACCTAAAGCACAAAATTTAATTTTACTCATGGGAACACCACCTTTATATGTTATTATACCAAATCTCACCTGATTTTACAAGATATCTTTATAAACAAAAACTTTCATCGCTGATAAAAATGTGCTGTCTAAAAAAACTTTCTCATAGCCATAAATCATTTTTTATGATATACTAATATTAATAGGAAGGAGCTTATATGAATCGTTTAAATGTAAAATCAGAAATTGGAAAGTTGAAAACCGTTCTTCTTCATGAGCCAGGAAAAGAACTAGAAAACTTAACCCCCAATTACCTTGAAGAATTATTGTTTGATGATATTCCATGGCTACCTTTGGCTATTAAAGAACATCGAGCATTTGCAAAGATTTTGAGAGAAAGTGGAGTTGAAGTCGTTTATTTAACTGATTTAGTTGCTGAAAGCCTAGACGTGAACGAAGACATCAAAAATGAATTCATTTATCAATTCATTGCTGAAGCAAACATCAATAGTGAAACCTTAACGCAAGTGCTAGTAGCGTATTTAAAATCATTTTCAAATACAAAAACAATGATCTCTAAAACAATGGCAGGAATTAAACGAAGTGAAATTCCCCATTATGCAAAAAGAAA
>JAQUVC010000103.1 GCA_028693535.1 Bacilli bacterium | reverse complement strand
GTTAGTACAGGATCTTCTTTCTCAAAGTGGAGTATAGATTTATATAGCAGTGATGTGGTTTATAAATATCACTTCTTAAGTGAAGATGAACTAGACTATGTTAATGTTGCTCAAAAATATCGTGAATATTTAGTTGATAAATATGAATTAGATGAAAATGGTGACAAAACAAAAGAGCACGTTGTAAGTCTAAATTTCTTAGGTGCATTTGAAAAGAAAAAACTATCATTGGGAATCGTTCATGATGCTGATTATAGTTTAACTACTTTTAAGCAAGCCTTAGAAATCGTGAATGAATTAAATTTAAATGGTGTTAAAAACTTTAATGTTAGTTATACTGCATGGACAAGCGATGCTATGAATGTTGAAGCGGACAATTATGTGAAACCTGCTCGTGTTCTTGGTGGTAAGAGAGATTTTTACGAACTTAGAGATTATTTATTAGAGAAATCATTTGGCTTCTATCCTGAAATTTCTGTAACAAGAAATCGAGGATATGATTATGCCTATGGGGAACTGAAATATAGTCCAAAAAGCGTTGGCTCTACTTACTCAGTGGTTACTGACTTCGTTATTGCCACAGGATTAGCTGATAGTTCTCGTCGTGCTGGTAGTATGGTATCACCAAGATTCTATCATGCATTAGTAACGAACTATTTAAAGAGTTATAGTCGTTTTGGTATTGATGGAGTTTATGCTGAAGATTTAGGTAACCAAAGAATTGGTGACTATGCAAAGAAAGTCCAAATTTATACTGAAGATGGAACTTTGTATCAACAAGATGCATTAAAATTAATTCAAGAAGAACTTTCTAATATTATGTTGAAAGCTCCATATGATTATGCGTTTAAATATGTGACTGCTGCTGTTAATGTTCCTTTGGAAACAACGCTATATCCAAGTGTTGACTACTCTATTCCGCTATATCAATTAGTGGTTAGTGGTTTGTTTGACTATACTGGAGATACCGTTAATCTAAATAATGAATATGCACCAAACTGGTATTTCTTAAAAGCATTAGAAACAGGATCAAATTTATCATTTGTTGTTTCAGCTGAAGATACAAAGATTTTACTAGAAACTCCTTATACGGAATATTACAATGCATATTATATTAACTGGAAGCAAAAAATTATTGATTTAAATAAAAAATTAAACGAATCAGGTATTTATGAAAGCCGTTTGGTATCTCATGAATACTTAACCGATAATGTAGTGTTAGTTGGATATGAAAATGGTTTGCAATTGATTATTAACTTTGATAATGAAACTTACCAAGATCCAATAACAGGTTTAGCTATTAGAGGTAACTGGTATATGATAGTAGAGGAGGGAAACTAATATGCTTGAAAAACAAAGCGTTTTTAAAAAGTTTTCATTGGGCATTAGTAACTTTTTCTCGAAGCTAGGACAAACTAACTTTATAAAAAAAGTAAAAGGAGCTTTGAGTTACATCCCTAATCTATTGGCACAAAAGATCATTTACCGAAAGCGTAAAGCTTTGTGGGGAATCGTTTTTATCATTCCGCTTATGATAGGGTTTGTATATTTCTTCTTGATTCCTTTTATCACAACTGTTATTTATAGTTTTTCGAATGTTGAAATGTTAGGATATAACAGTGAAACAAATGAATTTATTGGTGTCATTACAGAGTGGGTTGGTTTTGATAATTATCGTTATATTTGGAATGAACATGCAACATTTAAACAATATTTGCTAGATTCATTCGTAAATACAGCGTTAAATGTACCACTAATTTTGATCTTTAGTTTACTTGTAGCTGTTGTCTTAAATTCAAAATTCAAAGGAAGAGCATTTGTTAGAGCTGTCTTCTTTATGCCAGTTATTTTCAACTCGCAAGCGGTTGATGTGGCAATGGCTTCTGGTGATTTAGCTGCGGAAGCAATTAATGAAGCAGGTGCAGATATCTTTTCAACAATGTTTAATTTTCAAGACTTCTTACTCGATGCTAGTCTGCCAACGGGGGCAGTCAATTTCCTTGCCAATGCTTCGAGCTCGATTTTCGATATTATCTCGTTCTCTGGTGTTCAGATTTTGATCTTTTTATCGGGTATTCAATCGGTGCCAAAACATTTGTATGAAGCAGCGAAAATTGAAGGAGCCACACAATATGAAATCTTCTGGAAGATTACTTTCCCAATGGTTTCACCATTGATGTTGACGGCGGGTGTCTATACGGTTGTTGATTCCTTCTTGCGTTCAGAAGTATTAACAGCAATCAATAGAATCAAAGGAGCTGGCGTCATCAAATTAGTTGATGGTTTAGGTAACTTAACCAATTATGGTGTTCATGCTGCAATGAGTTGGTTGTTCTGTATTTCTTCGTTGATTATTATTGGATTAGTTGTTTTCTTATTATCAAGGATGGTGTTCTATTATGATGAATAATGAAACAAAGCATAGAAAACAATCATTTTGGACACAGTTAAAAGAAGATTGGAAGAATCCAATTAGTCGTAAAGTTCGCAGTAAAAATGCAATGATGCTAGTGGGTAAGATTATTAGAACATTTATTCTTATCGGATTATGTTTTGTTATCTTAGCGCCAATCATTCAAAAATTATCAATCGCATTTAGAGATCCTAGTGATATTTCTAACCCACAAGTAGCATGGATTCCCGAAGCTTTCAGTATCGTAAACTTTGAAATTGCTTGGGAATTGTTAGAGTATAGTTCTTCGATTTGGAATACATTAATTTTGTCTACAGTCGTGATGTTGATTCAAATCATCGCTTCTGCTGTGGCAGGATACTCTTTTGCACGATTAAAATTTAAAGGTAGCAGTTTATTATTCTACTTAGTTATCTTTACATTGGTAGTTCCTAATGAAACGCTACACATATCGAGAAACTTGTTTTTAACTAATTATCCGTTCTTCGGTATCAAATTAGTAGGCAGTATTTTTTCAATGTATATTTTAGCTGCTTTTGGTCAAGGAATTCGTTCAGCAATCTTCATCTTCTTATTTAGGCAATTCTTTAAGAATTTGCCAGTAGAACTTGAAGAATCAGCACAAGTTGATGGCGCTGGTGTTATTAGAACGTTCTGGAGTGTCATGCTTCCGAATGCCAGAGGAGCGATTGTTACTGTTGGTTTATTTGCCTTTGTATGGCAATGGAATGATTTATACTTTGCTGGTCTATTAAATGACTCGCTTAAATTCCCACTACTTGCAAGTAAGTTGGGAGATGGTACAAATCGTCTTGATACAGTAATGGGTACATGGATTGCCCAAGGACGAGACGTATTACAATCTATTGGTGATAGTGAAATTAAAACAGATCCATTATTTAGATCTTTGATTGCAAATACTGCAGCATTATTAATGATGCTACCATTATTGATTGGTTACTTCTTTGTTCAAAGACAATTTGTTGAAAGTATTGAAAGAACAGGTATCGTAGGATAAATTAAGAGGTGTTACTTGTTTAAGTAACACCTTATTATTTGAAAGGAAGAAAATGAATATAAAAAAATTGACTTTAGAAGAAAAAATTGGGCAAATGCTTTGCTTTGCTTTTAATGGAACAGAATACAACGAACAACTTGATGCGCAAATTAAAAAGCTAAAAGTTGGTGGTGTCATCTATTTTGCAAAAAATATTACGAGTCCCTTTCAGGCAGCAAAATTAAATCAACAATTACAAAAAGAAGCAAAGATTCCATTATTTACTTGTATTGACCAAGAAGGTGGGAGCGTTCTTAGAGTTATGGATCATATTACACCTTTTCCTGGTGCTATGGGACTTGCGGCAACAGGAAAGAATATTAGAAATCTATGCTATCATGTTGCAAAAGACTTAAAAAGTATTGGGTTTAATCTAAATCATGCTCC
>JAQUVC010000102.1 GCA_028693535.1 Bacilli bacterium | reverse complement strand
AGAAATTAAGGCCTTCTATATGCGACAAAACGATGATGGAAAAACAGTTGCCGCTTGCGACCTATTGGTTCCTGCCGTTGGAGAACTCGTTGGAGGATCTCAACGCGAAGAAAGATACGACGTTCTGAAAGCTAAAATGGATGAACTAGGCTTAACTAAAGGGCTAGAATGGTATCTTGATACTCGCCGTTATGGCGGGTGCAAACATGCTGGTTTTGGCCTTGGCTTTGATCGTTTGTTGATGTATGTCACTGGCATGCAAAACATCCGTGATGTCCAGCCTTATCCACGAACATCCAACTCAATTAAATATTAATTTTATGGCCAAAAAAGCAAAGAACATTCCCTTAACTCAAGAAGAAATTAGTCGTCGCAATCGAATGAAGAGACGATTTTTATGGTTGCTGATTATACTGGATGTTTTATTTGTTGCTTATCTTATTTATCAAATTGTAATCATTGCAATTTGATAAAAGCTCTCGGCCGTTTTTGACTGAGAGCTTTTTATTCTTCTTTTGTTTTGGATTGCCCGCCATTTAAAGGAGCAGTTCCAGCATTAATTGAGTTCATTAGTTGTTCATTTTGATTGAAATTGTCTAGATTCTTGTCGAATATTGATTCGCTCAATTTTTTAATTCTCAATGTTCGGGAAATCAGTGATTGGACATGCCATAAATACCATAGAATTCCGACCGCCATACTTGGAATAAAAACATAACTAATCCAGCCATCCTCCACGATGTGAGGTTCATTAATCAAAACTGGTAGCCGAAAGGACAGAGAAAGAGTTAAAAGATCAACTGTGATAACCCCATTGAAGTCCCAAATAAATAAAATAGATCCGAAACCCTTTTCAATACTAAATAAATCCAATTGAAAAGTGGCATCAAAGTGTCTTTTTATCAAAAAAGAAAGCAATAAAAAGAGGCTTGAAACAAGCATGATGATAACAGGAATTCTCGCTCCCTTATAAAATATAATCCAATTCTTTTTATGGGCAAATTTTGAGAATTTTTTCTTATCCGTTATTACGCGAGTGTAGACAACATCGGAAACGCAACTATCCAATTTTTTGCCCTGCCATTTCATAATTCTCACAATGAGATATCCAATCGCTCCAATAATAACAAAAAGTAATATAAAAATAAGAAGAAATGCGATGATTAATCTTTTATCTGATTCGGTTAATTTCAATAACATAGGTAACATGATTAAAAGTCCTTAAAATTTATGTCAACGCCACTATCTTCTTTATGATTTTTCTCCTCGGTTTCGTCATCGATATCAAAACGAGTTTTTTTAGGAGAATATTTGCCTAGTGAAATATCTTCTTCCGTATGGCTATTTATCTTGTTATCCACTTTATTGGTTTGTTCAATTTTGCTATTTTGTTGCTGGTGTTCAATTTCTAGAGTTGGAGTAGCATCGATCGCTTCAATGACAGCGGGTTTCTTTTTATCTTCTTTAATTTCAAAGCACGCCTCTTCGACAGAAGCTGGTTTTTCAAAGTGAGAAAAGTTTGTAGTAGTGACATCAATGACGATATCTTGGCTATTAACGTTTTTTGGGCCACCATCTTGTTTGATCACTGGATTAGTGCTGTTTGGAATTGCGTTTTGAATAATTTGTTTAGCTTTTTTGTCTTCTGACAACTCAATATCCAAAGAGCGACCTGAGAAGAATAAGATAATTGATTTAAAAAATAAATATACAAACATAATTAGCCCAACAATGGCATAGCCACTGATGACTAAAAGAAAAAGTGGAAGCACCAAGAGGTACAACAAACCCTTTCCCACACTCTTAAAAATACTTTCCATTAAGGTTGCCTATTTCCAATTGTATCTTTCTTTGTTTTCTTTAACAAATAATTATTGATTAAAACAATAATTGCGCAAAAAAGAGGAAAGATTTGTAAAAGCAAAAAAATGATTGGTTCGTTCGTTGCTTGCTTAACTACTGGATATAAAATCGGAAAAACAAATACAGAAAGAATTAAAGAAGCCACTAAAGCAACCATTATCCATTTCTTTTTTTCAGTGATTAATGTTCCCACACAATAGAAACATAGTAATAAGGAAAAAATCATTCCGGCATAAGAGGCTTCGGGAAAAGCGAAAACGAGAATGACGCTTGAAACAATAAAAAACAATATAAAAGAAGGAATAAGCATGCCATCAACTTGTTCAAAATGAGGGTTAATATCAATTTTGGAAAGTTCTTCATAAATAATCATGAAGGAGATTGTTTGTTGGATGATAGCTATTACGCATATAAAAATATTCTGAATATAGTTGAGGTATGTGTAATTTTGTAATGAAAAAATCGTTGCGAAATCAGTCACAATGTTTCTTTGATAGATGAAATGGACTAGAGGAATAGCGAGGTAAGAAAGAATAATTTGCGACAAAACCCCGCACAAAATAATAATAATTGGTGAAACGCCCTTTTCCATTAACAATCCAAAAATGAAGCCAGAAACCAGCGAGGGTATGACATAGAAAATTACATTACCTATATCCCAAAAGCTGGCTAATGCGCAAAGGAAAACAGTAGCAATTGCATAGATTATGAAGTATTTTTTCTCGCAAAAGTATGTCACGATTGTACTCGCCAAAGGAAGGATAAATATTAAAAGTATAAATAGCACTGGAATCCAGGCAGATAGCAAAATAAATATGACATTAATTGTGGCCATTAAAGCCATATAAGTCATATTTCCAACTAGCGTCTTTTTCTTTTTGAAAATTGCCATTTGTCTTATTTTATCATTAAGAAACAAAAATTGTAAAAAAAGGACACGAAATCACTCTATATAATTATGAGAAAATTATTTTTATTCGCAACTCTTATCCTTCTTTGCTCTTCATCTTGTCATAATTTTGAAGATAATGATCATTTATACGATTATGTTGATTTTGATTATTTGCAAATACAATGGGAGGATTTTTTCTCACAAGAAGAAAACAATTACTACGTTTATTTCTATAGTGAGCAATGCAATTATTGTGAATTGTTTAAAATTGAGATTTTGAATTTCATATCAATTACGAATAAAAAATTTTTCTTATTGTCCTATAAGCCGGAAATCCCTATTCATAAAGATGTTGAAATGACAATTGGAGCTGCCTCGCTAGATGGAATGTGGTTTGGAGGAACGCCAAGTCTTATCTTGTTAGAAAACAAGACTGTTAAAATCAACATCTTAGGCGTTGAGAACATTTCTTCTTACCTTGAACTAATCTAATTGTCTTAAGATAAATTCAGGAAATAAATTGAATAAGTTGGAATAATATGATATTATATTGCTAAGCAATATATGAATATACAATCAGAATTAAACGAAATGCAATTGAAAGCTGTCGAGACGAACTCACAGTACGTTCGCATTATCGCTGGAGCGGGTTCAGGAAAAACTCGAGTTTTAACTTATCGAATCGCTTTCCTCGTCTCTGAATGTAATGTTGTACCTTGGTCAATTTTAGCTATTACATTTACGAATAAGGTTGCTAACGAGATGAGACAAAGGGTTATCAAAATGCTTCCTGAAATAAATAATGATTTAACGATAAAAACTTTCCATTCTTTTGCTGCCCAATTCCTAAGAAGAGAAATTGGAATTCTCGGTTTTCCCAGCACTTTTTCAATTTTGGACGAAGAAGATCAAACCAAACTCATTAAAGATATAGTCGCAAATATGGGGTTCAAAAGAGGAGACAAAATTGTTGGTCGGGCAATGGGATACATTTCAAAAAATAAGATAAAAGAAAAATACCCCGATGACATTAAAATCGATAAGCCCACTTTTGAAGATGAAAAGACATGTCTTGACATTTATTCAATTTATGAAGATGAAAAAAACAAAAGTT
>JAQUVC010000101.1 GCA_028693535.1 Bacilli bacterium | reverse complement strand
GCTAAAACCACGACAAGTGATACAATTAAAACAATTAATTTACTTTTTTTCATAATTTTCTCTCTGTTTTTAATTTTCTATTAAAGTTGTTGCCAGAACATCCCATTCAATGTCTTCCCAATCAACGTTCTTTTTTTGTTTTGCTTCAAAGATAATGGTAACGGCAAAATCTTTAGCACGAAATATAGATCCCGTCACATGTCCATTGACCACTAAACTGTGAATAATTTCGATTTCAAGAATCGATGATAATTCATCATAAGCAGGAATAATTGTGTTTCCTACTTCATAAAAATAATACCAATATCCATCAAGAATATTATAGG
The DNA here is from genome assembly GCA_028693535.1 of Bacilli bacterium. Lineage (GTDB taxonomy): Bacteria > Bacillota_I > Bacilli_A > ML615J-28 > CAG-698 > JAAYBG01. The sequence goes on along the minus strand of JAQUVC010000101.1, from coordinate 3,561 downwards.
TGAATTGACTGTCAATTACACCAATGACAGAAGCGATGGTTGAAGATGCATTTACATGTTCATCAGTAAATACAGTTACCGCTTCTCCTTCTAATTGATAGGCAATTTTCACTCTTAATTGCGATTCAATCGAAGAGTAATTTTCAACACCAATGGCTCCCTCTTGAACCACCAATTCTTCGCCTGGAAGAATAACTCCTGAAGTTGATGAATCTTTCAGTGCTCCTGTTAATACATATTGAATAGATCCTGATTCAAACGCAATATTGTCAATTGCTTTCGAACTAATAAACCAACCATATGTCGCTCCAAGAACAGCCAAACTGGCAACAATTAACATAACAACACTTATAATAAAACTTTTTTTCATACAATCACCTCAAGAAAATAAAAAGCCAGTACTTATTTTAGATAAGCAACTGGCTGTCATGCTTGTTTCTAAAACAAGTGTTAGACCCTGTAGTTTTGCGTCCCCGCTTTTCAACGGCTTTGCCCAAACAATTTTATATTTCTTTGTCTATTTCTTCTTTTATTTCTGCGGCAATTCGTTCCCGTTCTTTTTGTATCTCCGCAGTTAATTTTTTTTGATACTCGGTCTCAAGACGCAATTGATCTCTTTCTTTGATTATCTTTACAATTTTTACCATCTCGGTAATGAATAAAATAGCAAAGATCACGAGAATAATCGCAAATAAAGCAAATCGCTTATTGATTACAATATGACCAAGATTAAGAAAGCTACCATGTTTCACTACTTTACCAATGTAATTATCAATGGTAACAACCTCTTCATCTTGAACGGGATTATTAATTCCCTTCATTGTCAATGAACCCTCTTCGCTAATATTAATGACACGATGAACAATAAAAATATTTTTTGTTTCGGAATAATAGATGACATCATCACCAATCGCAATGGTTGTAAAATCAACCTCTTTGGCAATAATGAAATCCCCTGGCATAATTTCAGGCTCCATCGATTCTGTTGGCACAACAGAATACGTGTATCCAAAAATCTTTAAGGGCTCATTATTACGATAGGCTTGAATTCCTAATATAAGAATTAAGACTGCTGCTAAGAAAAAAAAGACTGTCAATGCTCCAATAGCATATTTTAAAATCTTTTTTATCATCAGCACCCACCTCAATTATCGACATTCGATTACAATTTTATTTATATCAAATCTTTGACCAACATACTCATTATTGTTGAAGTTTATCCCTTCATATGTAATCTGAAAGAAAATAGCAATAATAGATTCTTCTCCTTCACTAGTTAAGGTTTCATTTTCCATTAAGAAGTAACGATCGACGGCTTGTGTAAAATAAGTTTTATTATTTGTTGACGACAACGTTGCAAAGATTGCTTCCAATGTCACATCATCCGTATTATCTAAATACCGAATAGCTAGCACTTCATAATTAAACGAATTTTGAATTCTAGTCGGATTCACCGCATCAAGGGCTATCCAACCTTCAATATCATCATAGCTTAATGAACGAACATTATACATATAAATAGAGCTTAAACCATCTATGTTTCCAATATTCTCAACAACAATCACGTAAGAATATGTGTCTCCAGGAATCGCATTAGCAAAATCTACCTCAGCAGTTGTCACTATTGCTTCACCTATCACACCTTCATTAAATTGCTTAAAGGTATAATCAATTTCCAAGTTACCTACAGTATTTATAAAGGGATCCGTTCGAGTTTGATTAGTCAATGACCACCAAGCAAAACCAACTGCTGCCATCATCAAGAAGGCACCAATTAACGCAATCAACGATGTTAATAACGAATTACCCGCGAATAATTTCTTAAGCATTGTTATCATCCTTTACTTCAGGAGCTTCAACAACTTCAGTCGTAACGGCAAGTTGTTTTATCTCATCCATTTTTTCTTCGTTTTTGGCTTTAGTCACCGCTATTTTTTCAGCGCTTTTTGCTTTTTGTTGTTCTTTAAATTTCTGTAACGCCAAAGCAGCTTTTTCCTGCTCTTTTGCTAACTTCTTTGCTAGTTTTTCTTTTGCTGATTTTTCTTTTGCTAATTTTTCAGCTAATACCTTTTTCACTTTTTGTTTCTTTTGCTCTTCTATTTTCTTAAGTTGAGCTTGCAATTTCGCTTTTTCTGTTTGTTCAATTGCTTTCTTTTCTTTTTTTGTCTTTTCTGCCAAACTCTTCAGTTGTCTTTGTAAACGTTGCTTTTCTTTTGTAACAATATCCTTTTCACTGGTAATGGCCGTTAATTTATCTTTAATTTTAACTTTTTCTTTTTGATATAAGCGCATTTGTCGTTCTAATTTTGCTAAGTAAGTCTTACGTGTCTCACTACTACGTGCTTTTGCGTTTTCTCTCAGTAGTTTATTATTCGCCGTTTCCATTTCTTTCAATAATCTTTTTTCCAATCGAATCGTGTTTTGATAATCGATTTCTTTGGTTTCACGAATTACTTTAGAAATTTGGAATCTCTTCTTTGCCAGTTCAAAATCAGCATTCGGATCCTCTTTATCAACCAAGCGCTTGAAGATATCTTCATTACCTTCTAAATCAAACACAGAATCAAACAACGAATTACTAATGGCAATGACTTCACGCAATGATTTTCTTAATGCTACATCATAACTAGAAGAGTTTCGTTTATTCTCGTCTAGCTTCTTATTAAAAGTGTTACGATATTGTGTTAAGAAATACTCATTCACAGTATTATCGACTACATTAATCGGATCGGGGCGGTCAAAGATATCATCAGGATGAACCTCCCTGACCTTCATCATCTTTTTACGACGCAGTTCATATTCATTGACATTTTCAAACTTTTCCAATCGCTCTTCTGCGTTGCTTTGTACGACCGCATAGGTCATCAATGCCAAACGACTCACACTTGATGCAAAGTTTTCTTCAATCCCAATCGACTTTTCTTTTACTTTTACATCGTAGAATAAATTGGAATATTTATCAATGAATAACCATAATGTATAACAATTACGGAAATCAGGATTTTTCAAAATAACATTGGTTTTCATGATCGGTGGATTTACTCTTTTGGTCTTTTCCAAATCTCTTACGAATTGGGAAGAGCGAAACCCATTAATCATACCATGAAGCTTTTTAATCCGTTCCAATATTTCACGGTTGTGAACGTTGAGATTATTATCTTGATCTTTCTTAATGACCATATCGATATCAAGTTTTACTTCTGTTCCTTCGATTTCAAAGGTAGAGTTCATATTCACATGATCTTTTACATAAGATTCTACATTTTCTATAATAATACGATATCTTGTTTCAACAAAATCAACCAATCGTAAAATCAAACTAACCAAAAATCTATTTTCATACGTAGCAAATTCTTGTTCAGAAAACGTTGTGAGTACTTTACGAGGAACAACTCCTCGTTCACTCACTTCCCGAATATACTGTGTATGGGATGCTAAGTGACGAATCGACTCAGAATTTGTTTTTTTTGCCCGTTCAACATCGACAACCTGACGATCATAACGAATTGTTGAATTGGGGTTTCTTAAGATACGCTCAATACTTGGAAAATAGGATTCTAG
>JAQUVC010000100.1 GCA_028693535.1 Bacilli bacterium | reverse complement strand
AGCTGACATCTTAAAAGAAGCTGCAGCTGATGGTTTTACAAGTGCTGATCTTTACAATGGTAAAGTTTCTGACCTAAATAACTATGGTACACAAGGTTATTTCGTAGACTTAATGGATTATATTGATAGGATGCCAAACTTAAAAGCTTTCTTAGAACAAAATCAAGCAATTATGTTGTCTCTAGAAGGCGCTGATGGTGGTGTTTACTATGCTCCTTATTTCGATGGTATGGATGAAGTTGAAAGAAGTATCTATTTAAGACATGACTGGGTTCAAAAACTTCTTGATACGGATGCCACATATGACACTGGTAAAGTGATTGATACAAAGTATAGTGCTTTCTATAAAGATGAGTTTAAGAATGGCGTTACTTTGAAAGGTACTACTGCTGATGTAACTAAGAAATATAGTGAAAGTCAAAACATTGTTACCATTCAAAATGCATTATCTGCAAAGAATGGTAAAACATTAACAGAGGCATTAAAACAATACATTGATGATGTATATGGTAGCCAAATTGGTTCAGGTAAACCTTTTGCAAAACGTTCTGATTTATTCTTAAGTGGAAATGCTGCTTATGATGCGGATGAACTTATTGCTTTAATGCGCTGTGTCAAGGCGAATCCAGCATTATTGACTGGAAATGCTGCTACTGACATTGCTGTTTATATGCCACGTGACACCGGCTCATCTCGTATTCCACTGATCATTAATATTGCTAGCATTTGGGGACTACGCGGAATGAATGGTGAAAACAATTATTATATTGATGAAAATGGTGATTACCAAAATGCCATGGGTGAAGAAGAAACGTTCGTTGCCCTACAATGGATGAACCAATTATACCAAGAAGGATTAATTCTTCAAAACTACGATACAAAAGCCGGAAGCGTTTCTGATTGGCGTGGAGTTTTAATGTACACGCAAGGTACAGGATTCATGACAATCGATTATAACCAAACGACAACTGCATTATATGATTCTAAGACATTAAAGACAACCGTAGCAGACAACCCTGGTATTGCTGGTCTAGATATTAGAGCTGTTCTACCTCCAGTTGCTGATTGGGAAGATGGTGAAGAAGATAATTATATCCGCTTCTCTGAATTTATTCGTGCCGTTAAGACTGAAGGATGGGGAATTTCAAAAGCTGTTGAAGCTGATCCTGCAAAATTGGCTGCATGTTTGAAGGTTGTTGACTATGCATATTCTGATGCTGGTGAAGTTCTAGTTACATGGGGACCAAAAGAATGGATCGATGGTGAAATTGAGTATCAAGGTGTTGATGGTGTCGAAATGATTCCTAATATTTCAGCTCAAGCTCGTCAAGAAATCACGGATTTAGTTGCTGGTAACTTAACAAACTACTATCGTCGTTATGTAGGTTCAACATTTGCCATCGGTCATGTTCGTCATATGGGATTTGAATATCAAATATTAAATGAGCATGGACTAGAGTCGGTTAAATTAATCAATGAAGCGATTGCTGCTGGTGCAATGCATATTACTAAGACGGCATACGATGCAGAAAAGGGTTGGTTCTTCTTAACTCCACCTTCATCTTGGGCTTTATCTGATACTGAAATCGAACAAAACAAGACAGAAGCATCAAATGCTACAGCTGTATTTAACGATAACAAACATAATTTAATTATGATTGGTGCTGGAAATACAAGTACAGATGGAACAGTTAAGATGCCTACTTGGACTGAATTCAAAGCATCATTAACGACAAATAAATACTATTCTGTTCATTTCGAAAATTACAAATCTGCATGGAATAGAATGAAGATGAAACATTTAAGTGAATAATGATCATTAAGTAAAACAAAATATTTCTTCAGGTGGAGATTTCTCCACCTGAAGAGATTTTTAAGGAGAAGTATTTTGTATGAAGAAAAAATACGTTAAGTGGCAGAAAGCAAGTTTAATAGCTATGATTATCGCATGGGGTATTACTTTTATATATACGCTTGGTTTTTCTACGGGCATTACTGTACTAAGACAAGATATGGCAGTATTTGACTATATATTTAAGTTTTATGACAAAAAACATGGTCTTCATGTTTTTGATGAAGTAATTCCATTAATTGATAGTTATTATAACAACCTAATTAAAGCAAACAATCTGTTCCTATATTTTACGATTATTGCTTTTTTGATTGTTGGTTTTATCTTTGCTTTAGGTTGCTATCGTCGTCTACGCTATAGCAAAATCCAAAATGTTACCACAATTGTTGGAGTAGCTTTGATATCAATAATCGCTGTGATTGCAATTATTACCTTGGCTTCGTTATATGTAGAACACCATAATATCGATTTTTCTGACTATAATTTTGTCGTTCTTGAAGGAGATACTGAAAAAGTGTTAAGCGATAATATGGTAATTAATGTAACAACAAATCGTAATATCATTGGATTTATTATTTTTGGATTGGATTTAGCAACTGCATTCATATTTGGTTATGTTGCTCTTATCAAAAATAAATTTGCTATTTCGTATCAAGCCAATAAACAGAAAATCAATATGGAGGAAAACGTATGAATATTAAACTAGATAAAATGCGTTATCAGCCTAATGTGCTTTCCTATTATTTGGGCTTTTTAGCGATTGCTTTTGATGTATTATATCTTTTTGCTGCACTAAATACACTAGTGCCAAGCTTAGCAACAGCTGTTAAGATATTATTGAATATCGTTTTGATGTTAATGACTTTTTTATCGATTGAAAAATGTAAAAAGTATGCAAAAGAATATTCCATAGTATTAATCGTGTTTGGAATTATTTCCTTATTACGATTACTGTACGTCCCCTTACAAGTTTATCTAAGTTATGACTTAGTTGATGAAACAGGTTCCCTAGTGAGCAACGTCATTAAAACAATTGTTCCAATAAAAGATTTGATAAGAATGGTTGTTTATTTAATCATAATGTCAGCATGTTTTCTAACCTCAGGACTTTTTTGCTATGTTCGTAGCGTAAAACTAGAAAAATATGTTGCCTCTTTAGAAAAAAAGGAAATCAAGTAAGAGGTGCTGATATGGGAAAATTGATTTTACAAGATTTAAATAAAATATACCCAAATGGGGTGCACGCTGTTCGAGATTTTAACCTTGTTATTGAAGATGGGGAGTTCATTGTTTTTGTAGGCCCATCTGGTTGTGGAAAAACAACAACCTTGAGAATGATTGCTGGGTTGGAAAACATTACTTCTGGTGTATTAACATTAGAAAAGAATATCGAAAAAGATGGAATTATCAAAACTGAAGCGGAAATCTTAAACAACAAAGCGCCAAAAGATCGCGATATGGCAATGGTGTTTCAAAACTACGCCTTATATGCTCATATGAGTGTTTATCACAATATGGCCTTTAGCTTAACATTGCGTAAAGAAAAACCCGATATGATTCATGAGCGAGTCATGGAAGCAGCGAGAATACTGGAACTTGTTCCTTACTTGAACCGTAAACCGCGAGCATTATCGGGTGGTCAACGTCAACGTGTTGCCTTAGGGCGAGCAATTGTAAGAAAACCAGAATGTTTTCTTCTTGATGAACCACTATCAAATCTGGATGCGAAGTTACGTGGTTCGATGAGAAAAGAGTTGAAAGCTCTACATCGTTTGTTGAAAGTAACGATGATCTATGTTACTCATGATCAAGTTGAAGCAATGACATTAGCAGACCGAATTGTTGTTATGAAAGATGGAGATATTCAACAAATTGGAACAGCTAAGGAAATTTATGATAATCCTGTAAATCTTTTTGTTGGTAGTTTTATTGGCACACCGCCGATGAATTTTATTGTAGGAATATTGGAAAAAGACGGATATTTTTGTTTCTCTGAGCAAAAAATAAAAGTAACATCAGAAACCTTTGTTCGTTTAAAAGCCAAAGATTATCTTG
>JAQUVC010000099.1 GCA_028693535.1 Bacilli bacterium | reverse complement strand
ACGTTAAGGTGGAATATATGAAAACTATCTTAGGACTTGTCCTAGAATTAAATCCTTTTCATAATGGTCATAAATATTTTATTGATGAAGCCAAGAAAAAAGTAAATCCAGACATTACTGTTGCTATTTTTTCAACAAATTTTTCCATGCGTGGCGACATTATGGTGTTAAATAAATTTGATAAGGCACGAATAGCCTTAGAAATGGGAATTGACATCGTTTTAGAACTGCCTTTTTTAGGTGCGGTTGCTAGTGCTGATTATTTTGCTTATAATGCTGTTCAGTCGTTATGTGATTTTGGTATCACTGATTTGGCTTTTGGAGTTGAATTGAATAATCTTGAAAAACTCCATCAAATGAAAAACTTGTTATTGATGGACGCTTATAATGAACAAGTAAAAATCCATCTTGATTTAGGAAATTCTTTCTCAACAAGCACATTAAAGGCAGCATCAATGGTAACATCCGATAAAGAAATTATCAAAGGATTTAGTTTACCCAATAATACACTGGCCATTCAGTATTTAGTAGCAATTGAAAAAATAAATCCTACTGTAAAAGTAACACTAATCCAAAGAATTCATAATGATTATTATGACAAACATACCACTGGGCCTATTTCCAGTGCGACTAGTTTACGTCTATTGCTTCAAGAAACCAAAGATATCACACCCTATATTCCTCAATATCAAGCATCTTTCACCAATTTATCAAAGGGATATGATATACTATATCAAGTTCTAACCTATAAATTATCGATTGAAAATCTTGATTGTATCAAAAATATGTTGGGTGTAAATGAAGGAATCGAAAATCGACTGTTTAGTATGCTTACACAAACAAATGACTATGATTCTTTTATTAAAGCAATTCAAACAAAACGATATCCATTCAATCGTATTAAACGACTATTGCTACATATTTTATTAGAAACACCCAAAGAATTCAGCAACAAATATTTTCATTATCTAAGGATATTAGCGATGAATTTCCAAGGTAAGCAATATGTTTCTCGATTAAACAAAGACATCAAGAAGCAAATTATTACCAATATCAAACATCATCTTGATGATGTGAATATTGTTTATGAATTGAAAGCAACCAAACTTTTTGGTTTACTAATCAACAATCCAAAATTATACTTAGAAGAATTTAAAATGCCAATCATAGGAGAGTAGACAGATGACGACACAAGAAATAAGAAAACATATTGAAATGCTGGTTGATGAATCAACAGGACAAACATTACAAGAAACCAATGCCATTAAGCATATTGGAATTGATCCAGAAAAAAACATCGTTGTTTTAATTTTAGCAATCGGAAGAACTGGTGGAGACGCAGAAAAAAATCTACGTCGTGAATTAGCAAAGATAATTAAAATTGATTTAGGTTTTGATGGTATCAAATTGCAAATTGAAGAAAAAAGAAAAATTGAAAGCATTGTCAATCGCAATGTGAAATTTATCATCATTTCGTCTGGAAAGGGTGGTGTTGGTAAATCAACCGTTGCTGCTAACCTTGCTTATGCCTTAACAAGACTAGGAAAAAAAGTTGCCCTAGTGGATGCTGATATTTATGGATCAAGCATCCCCAAAATTCTAGAAATGCAACACCACTATCCACAAGCAAGTGAAGATGGGAAGATTTTACCTTTTGAAGCTTATGGTATGGAGATTATCTCAACTGAATTTTTTGCGGAAATAGGAAAACCAATTATTTGGCGAGGAGCCATGTTGAATTCGATGATGAACAACTTCTTCTATGAAGTAAAATGGCATAAGAATATTGATTATATGATTATCGATTCTCCTCCTGGAACAGGTGACATCGCTCTTGATTTACGAACAATTATTCCTACTGCCGATGCTTTAATCGTAACAACACCTCACTTAGCCGCAAGTCATGTTGCTATCAAAGCTGGGTATGCTGCGAAACAATTAGGCCATACGATTATGGGTGTCATTGAAAATATGTCCTATTACTTAAACCCTGTTAATAAACAAAAAGATTTCATTTTTGGCTCAGGGGGTGGGGAAGCAGTTGCGGAAAAACTAGAAACGGAAGTTGTTTGTCAAATCCCAATCAATCAACCCCTTCATCATTTGGGTTTATACGAAATAGATGAAGAAATTGGGAAAATTTATCACGACTTAGCTGAACTTATTTTATTTAAACATAGCAAATAAAAAGCTAGTATCATCGATACTAGCTTTTTTTCATTCTTTTTTACTTATGCTCATGACCGCAGCAACAACATTCTTCTTCATCAGAATCTTCATCACATTCTTCACAATCACATTCTTCACAATCGCATTCGTCTTCGCATTCTTCATCAAAATGAGATAACATATCTTCGATTAAAGCCCATTCTTCATCACTTTCAATAGCGTTTAATTCACCAACACTACCGTCTTCTCCTGGGATGTAAGATGCAGCAGCAACTTCTAACTGTCCATTTTCATCTTCAGAACCAACTGGTGAGAAAAGAACATAACTCTTCTTAAATTCTTCTGACTCAAAAGTAAATAAAATGTCGCATAATACTTCATCGCCTTTTTCATCAATAAAAATCAATTGTTTTTCGTTTTCCATACATTTCCTTTCTATTTTCTTCTATCTAAATAACTTTGAAGTATAATACTAGCAGCTAATTTATCAACATTTTTCTTTCGTTTTTGACGACTGATATCAGCCGAAAGCATTGTTGAATTAGCAATTTTTGATGTTAATCTTTCATCAATCATTATTACTTCAAGAGGCATTGCTTGTTCAAGCATTGCTTTAAATTCCAAGCAATATTCTGCTTGAAAGCCAATGCTTCCATCCATGTTTTTGGGTAATCCCAAAACTATTTTTTTTATATCATTCTCTTTGACAACTTTTAGCGTTTCTTGTAAAGCAGCATCTAGATCTTGCTCATCAAACCTAAACGTTCCAATCGGATTGGCAATGATTTCTAAATAATCGCTAATGGCCATTCCTAATGTACGGTTTCCTAAATCAAGCCCTAATATTCTCATAATGTACTGCCTATGATTTCCTTCACTCTAGCCAAAGCCTTATCTACCAAACTAGCATCTTTCCCACCTGCTTGAGCAAAATCCGCACGTCCACCACCATTGCCTTTGGTTACAATAGCCGCTTCTTTAACTAAAGTACCAGCATGTAAGGTACTAATTTTCGTCTTACATACAAAGATGACTTTATCATCAACGATATTAGCGATGAAAACAAGACTATTCTCTAATTGATCAACCAATCGATCCATTAAATCTTTGATGGCGTCTAGGGATTGGTTTTTAGTACTGGTCACTAGAATTTGATGATTGTTGATATTATAAACCATTTGTAGATAATCTTCAACAGATAAGCAATTTTTATTTTTATATAATTTTACCAATGCTTTGTCAAGTTCTTTGGCTTGCTCTCGAAGATGTGATACTTCTAAATTTTTATCAATAATTGTTTGATAGCCACAATCGTTATGAATAAAACTTTGCTTTTGATATGACAAAACCCAACCTTCTTGTTTTGCTTCATCAATGATATTCGCAATTTTTTCTTCTAAATCTCTTATTTCTTGGTTGATGTTTGTTAACACAACATCTAATTGCTCATAAATATTATTCTTAGTAGTAGCTTCAATTCTAAAAATACCTGAACCTTTGCTTTCAACTGATAAAATAGCGAATCTTTCAATATCGGAAGTATGACTAACATGTGTTCCTCCACATAATTCACGGGAGAACTTCATATCAACAACGCGAACCAAATCCCCATATTTCTCACCAAAAACTGCTTGGACATCTAATTTTTTTGCATCGGATAACGACATCTCTTTGATGTCAACAGGATTAGCTTTTGCAATTTCTTGATTCACAATCGTCTCTACTTGTAACAGTTCTTCTTTGGTAGGGAATGTAA
>JAQUVC010000012.1 GCA_028693535.1 Bacilli bacterium | reverse complement strand
TGGCAGCGGAAACAGAAAGGCCTACTCGCTCTCCAATTTCGGAAAAGTTCATGCGAGCATTCTCACAAAGACATTCAATGATTTTACTATCAATGGAATCCATATTCAACTCCTTTCAACACTTGTATTATACTACTAATTTTATGATTGTCAACGCTTTCACAAAAATATTTTTTGTGATAATTGTATATCACAATAAAATATACGGCGATATATAAAAAACACCGAAAATATTAGAAAAGAGGCTCGATTCCGCCTCTTTTTTTAAATTCTATTGTAATTCATAATCACCAAAATACAATTGGAATAATTTAAGTTTCTTTTTTACCAATTGGTGACGTACAAACACCATCTTATCGATTGCTTCCCAGATAAAAACCCAACTCGTAATGACAAAGAGTTGTTGTAGCGCTTGAGCAAAAAATTGTTTGAAATCGAGTAGAGAAGCGATTAACATGGTGCTAACTCCAATTAAGAACAGAATAAGCGATAGGATTTTCACCCGACGTAATTCTTGATTTTCATGATAGATGATTTTAATAATCTCATTATTGATGGTTTCTTTTAGAAACACAATTTGATTATTTGCATCAATTTTATTTTCCAAATCAACTTTAATGGTTAGTGGTTGAATAGTGGGAATATACATGGCTTCATTTTCCAAACGACTGAGAATGTCTAATGCTTTTCGTCGATCAAGGGGTTCTGGAGATACTTTCAAATCGATAATACCATCTTCACATTTTGCTGAATACTTACTAATTCTTTTCCTTAATTGTTGTAATCTTTCTTTTTGAATTGCTTTTGGTGACTTCATATCTTCACCTTGCTTGCGAATCATATTAATATACCTTCCTTTATCGTTTATATTATAACATAAATCTTTTAAAAAAGTTTCAAAAACACCAATAAAACGCTACTTTGGTTTGTTTATAATGTGAAAAGCTAAAAAAGGAGGGCTTTATAATGAAAAAAATATTAATAGCATTAGTAATAGGTTTAGGAATGATCGGACTTATAGGTTGTACGGAAGCAACAAGTACTCTTGATGAGTACAAATATGTAACATTAAAGATCAACCCATCCATTGATTTTGTTGTCAATGAAGAAGATGAGGTAGAGGAAGTCATCCCTACTAACGAGGATGCTGAGGTTGTCGTTTCAGAGTTGGATTTGGTATCAATGCCAATTACAGAAGCCATTGATGCTTATGTTGAAGCAGTTACAGAAACAGGGTATCTTGATCCTGAAGAAGTAGATAACGAAGTAATCGTTGAAGTTGTTACTGGTGATGAAGAAGAAACAGAAGAGTATGGAAGCACAATTAGAGAACGAATTAATCGATACTTCCAAAATAATGGTATCTTTGGAGTTGCAGTGATGGAAAATTTAGATGAATACCTAGCAAAAGCAGAAGAATTAGGAATTAATGTTGATGAGTTACCATTAGGTAAAGTGAAAGCTATCGTAGTTGCATTAGATGCCAATCCTGATTTAGATGTTACGGAATTGGTTGAAATGTCAGTAGGAGATATCATTAAATTAATCTCGAATCGTGCCAAAGAAAACGATGTAAATGCAGCATTAAAAGATGAGTTTAAATTAGCACAAGAAGAATTAATGGCAAAGTATGCACGTTTGTTTGAATTACGCACACTTATAAGTGAATTAGAAACACAAATTGAAAACCATACCGGTACAGAAGATGAATTAGCAGTATTACAAGCTAATTTACAAACATTGCAGGATGAATTTGATTCATTACATGAAGCATATAAGGCAGAAATGGATATTCTAAGAGAAGCGTTCAAAGCACAAAGCGAACTGGTTCGCGAAGAACAAAAAGCATTACGTGAATCACGTCGTGAAGCAGCCAAAGCCAAAGTTGAAGCAGCTCGTGAACTTGCGAAAGCAAATCGTAAATTAAGACAAGAAATTGGCAAACGCCAAGGAGATGATGAATTTGATCCATTTGTTACCGAGGAAGGTGGCAGTGATGATTTTGCTGCTCAAGCGCAAGCAATTAGAGAAGAATATGCTTCATTCTTTACTTTAAAAGATGAAGTAGTTGCCCTTCGTCAAGAATTAAATACGTTTACTGGCACCGAGGAAGAAAAAGAAGCCTTAGTGTTGGAACTAGAAGCAAAGATGGATGAAATGAAAGATTTGCGTAAAGATTTCTATAGTGAAATGAGTGATTTGGCTAAGGAAGTTAGAGCAGCCGTTCGTAAAGGACAAGCAGATCAAGGAAAAGATAGCACAACAGGTAGAAAGTAATTGTTTATAAAATGGCTTATTGATAAAATAAGCCATTTTTTATTTGGGGAAAAGGGTAAAAAACTTGTCAATAATCATTTGCATAAAAGCGCTTTATGTGATACAATATCCATACAAAAGAGGAGTGATATAGTGCGTGCTGTCGATATCATTATCAAAAAAAGACAGGGTCTTGAACTGACTAAGGAAGAGATCCATTTTATTATTGATGGTTATGTGAAGGGAGAAATCCCTGATTATCAAGTAAGTGCCTTATTAATGGCCATTTGCTTCCAGGGATTAAATGCTAAGGAGCAAATCAATTTGACAATGGAAATGTTACATAGTGGTGAAAAAATAGATTTGTCATCGATTCAAGGAGTTTGTGTCGACAAACACTCAACGGGTGGTGTTGGAGATAAAACAACGTTGGTTATTGCTCCCATCATTGCTGCTTGCGGATTAAAGATTGCGAAAATGAGCGGTCGTGGATTGGGACATACTGGGGGAACATTGGATAAATTAGAATCAATCCCTGGTTTCCAAATTGCGATTAGTCCAGAGAATTTTTTTAAGCAGGTGCAAGAAATTGGAATTGCAGTTGTTGGTCAAACGGCCAATATCACACCAGCAGATAAAAAATTATATGCCTTACGCGATGTTACAGGAACAGTCGACTCTGTTGGTTTAATTGCTGGATCAATTATGTCTAAAAAATTAGCGAGTGGAGCTCACAGTATTCTTTTAGATGTAAAAGTGGGTGATGGTGCTTTCATGCAAACGTTAGAAGAAGCACAAGTACTCGCAAAAGCGATGGTTAATATTGGTAATAGTTGTGGTCGAACAACAGTAGCCATGTTAACTGACATGGACCAACCATTAGGAGAAGCTGTTGGTAATAGCTTAGAAGTGATTGAAGTGATTGAAACACTAAAAGGGCGAGGACCTGTAGATTTTACAACATTGTGTCATGAAATTTGCATCGAAATGCTATTAATGACTAACTTTGCAAAAGATGAGTTAGAAGCAAAACAAAGGATTGCTATGGTATTACAAGATGGGAGTGCCATTGAAAAACTTCGTCAAATGATTCTTTATCAAGGTGGTAATCCTGAAGTGATCAATGATTATCAATTGTTTGCACAAGCAAAAAATATCATGACTGTAAAAAGTGAAACATCAGGATATATCAAAAAAATTCACACGCATAGTATCGGTGATGCTGCGATGCTTCTTGGAGCAGGTAGAAAAACAAAAGAGGATATCATCGATCCAAGTGTAGGGATTAAAGTCCTTACAAAAGTTGGTAATTTTGTAAACAAAGGGGATATCCTTGCCCAAATTTATACCAATGGCAAAGAAGAAGCAAACGCTTTACGAATGACCCAACAAGCGTTTGAAATGACAAAAGAGGTTGTTCAAAAGAATCAGATTGTCCTTGATATTATTAAATAGAAAAAAGAGGAACAGATATGTTTAAAATCTTTCGCGATTTAAACTGGTTTATCAAAAAACACTGGTTTAAATATTCACTCATAATCTTATTAACGATATTATTTACTTATGCGGTGACATTGCCTGCCCAATTTTTAGGCGATATTATCGATAAAATAGATCGGAAAACAATCGATAGAGATTATGTCATCTATATTTTTATTGCTATGGCGATTATTGGAGTTGTAATTTATTTGTCAGGAGCTTTAAAAAGATATTATACAGGTAGCTTAACCCATAAATTATTCTATAATTTGAGGTATAATTTTTTGACTACCCTTTTTAAACAAGACGCTGACTTCTTTGAGGAGATTTATGCTGGCGATTTAATCAGTAGAGCAACAAGTGATGTGGGAACTGTTTCAAGAGTTTCTACCCATATGGTGTTTGCTCTTTTTGATACGATTATGATGCTAATCATCTCTTCAACAAGAATGATTACCTTAAATTTGAACTTAACATTATTGGCAGTCATTCCATTACCAATTATCTTTTTGATTGTCATTATCTTGCGACCAAAAATTTCTCAAAATTGGCGAAAAGTAAGAGCCCAAGTAGGACACCTAAACAATCAAGTGATGGAAAGTGTGACCGGGACCAAGCTTGTTCGTGGTTTTGTGAAAGAAAAAGAAGATGAACAAAAGTTATCCGATAGTGCTACCTTAGCTTATAAGATTGAACGGAAATCAGTCTTATTACGCTCTGTCTTCATGCCAAGTTTTCGAATTATTACCCTCATCAGTATGGGAATTTCGATTGCTTACGGTTCTTATTTGATCATTCATCAAATGGATTTCACAGTGGGAAATTTAATCTCCTTCAATCTTTATTTGGGAATGTTTTCAGCACCCTTGTTTCAACTAGGAAATCAAATCACCTTTATTGCCCAAAGTGGCGTTTCCTTTGATCGTATCAACGAAGTACTCGAAGCAAAACCAACAATCAAAGATAAGGAATGTGCGAAAGATTTAATCAACATCCATAAAATTGAGTATCGCGATGTATCGTTTCGATATCCCAAAGATCAAAACTACTCGATTGAAAATATCAATTTAAGTATTGAAAAGGGGAAAACGTTAGGAATCGTTGGTAAAACGGGTAGTGGAAAGTCCACTTTAATTCGTCAGTTACTCCGACAATTTCCAATTACATCGGGAAATATATGGATCAATGAGAAACCGATTAATCGTTATAAAAAAGAATCTGTTCGCTTAAATATCGCTTATGTTCCCCAAGAACATATGCTATTTTCACGAACAGTGTTAGATAATGTAAAACTAGGAATATCTCCAGCAACCATTTATTCGATTGATGAAGTCGTCAAGATGGCAGATTTTGAGAAAGATTTACCATTCTTACATGATGGACTTGCAACGATGGTTGGTGAGGCTGGTGTCACCTTATCAGGTGGGCAAAAGCAGCGATTATCCATTGCTCGAGCTCTCCTTCGTAATAGTGATTTAATTATCCTAGATGATTCCTTAAGTGCTGTTGATGGTATGACAGAGGCGAATATTTTACGAAACTTAAAAGACTTTTGTGCAGAGCAAATGAAAATCATTATTGCCCATCGCCTAACAGCAGTAGAAAGTGCTGATGAAATCATCGTAATGGATGGGGGAAAGATTGTTGAAAGAGGAACTCATCAACAATTAATGGAACAGAAAAAGTGGTATTATGAGCAATATCTAATCCAAGAAATGGAGGACGATCATGCGAAATAACAAAGAAAGACTGCCATTAAAATATTCAACATCGACTATTTTAAAGCGAGTGTTTAAATACGCATTAAAAAGCACCTCAATTCTTGCTGTTTCTATCTTTTTCTTGATTATATTTTCTATTTTAGAGATCTTTCAACCATTGATCATTAAAAAGATTATCGATGATGAATTATCAGGAGTTCAAGCAGTTTGGGTAGAGGTAGTAAAAAATGATGAGACAATTGGCTATAATGGTAAATTTTATCAAAAAGAGGATGGAACATTAACAGGCGATAAATATACTTTACGTTATTTTGAAGAAATAGGAGAAACAGGGAAATATATTTTTATTACAGGTCAATTGGCAGAAAAAGACAGTTTAATTGGTTATGAAGATAATAAAGTGATTGTTCAAAGAGAAGACAACACACAAGTATCTTATGAATACCGTATTTTGAGTCCCAACGATATGCTATCATTTTATGGTGACTCATCCGAAAAGATAGGCTATTGGTTGATGATCTATGCAATAGTTGCTATTGTAATCCTCGTATCTCGATACATTCAAATGGTAAGTTTCACATCGGCTTCGATGAAATTAACCCTAGATATGCGGAAGAGCGCCTTTGAAAAATTAAATCGATTGCCAATCTCTTATTTTTCTGGGGAACCTCATGGTAAGACAGTAACAAAAATGATTTATGATTCTGAAGGAGTGAGAGGTTTATATGAGGTCATATTCTCCATCTTCAGCGCTGCCATCTCACTAATTACAGTATATTTTGGTTTGTTTGCGTTAGAACCTAAGTTAGCATGGTTAACATTCATCGCCTTTCCGTTGCTTTATATTTGGTTAACGGTTTATCGCAAAGCGATTAATAAGCTGAATCAGTTTATTCGCGAAATGAATTCTCGCATTAACGGAAAAATGGCAGAATTTACCAATGGAGTTAGTATCATTCAAATTTTCAATCAAGAAAAGAACATGACAGAAGAATATGATGACTTATTGACAAAAAACTATAAGACAAAGATGAAGCATTTACGCATTAATACATTATTTGGGTATGATTTATTAATCTTAATTCGTAGATTATTGGTGGCATTTGTTCTTTTATACTTTGGATTAAAGTATTTCTCTCCAGGAGCAGCAGTAATTGGAACAACAATTTATGTATATGTACAATATATTGAACGATTGGTGAATCCCATTTCTGAAATCTTTTCCAATTTAAATTCATTAGAAGACTCTTTAGTTTCCGCATCTCGTATCTTTGAATTTTTAGATGAAGAAGAAGATACAGGCTTGGGTGAAGTGACGGATTTAAAATTAAGTGGAGCAATCGAGTTTAAAAACGTCACGTTTAAATATGAAGAAGGTAAAAACGTCTTAGAAAATGTTAGTTTTAAAACCGCTTCAGGACAATTTATTGGTTTGGTAGGTCATACTGGAAGCGGAAAAACAACATTAATGAGTTTGTTAGAGCGTTATTATGATTTAGAAGAAGGACAAATTTTAGTTGATGGTGTCGATTATCTATCCTATAGTAAACAAGATATTCGAAATAATATTGGCATCATCTTACAAGATGCGTCTATCTTTGAAGGAACCATCAAGAGCAATATCGCTTTTGGTTTGGATGTTTCTGATGAAGATGTGGAAGACATTCTTTTAAAAATTGGTGCTAATAAATTTGTTAATGTGTATCCAAAAGGAATTCATACCGAAGTATCCTTTATGGGTGATAACCTTTCCACTGGTGAAAAGCAATTGATTGCTTTCGCAAGAATCTTACTCCGTAATCCGAGTATTATTATTCTTGATGAAGCAACAGCTAATATTGATACTGAGACCGAAGTAATGATTCAAAAATCATTGATGGTGTTGTCAGAAAACAGAACAACGTTTGTTGTTGCCCATCGTCTATCAACGATTCGTAGTGCAGATATGATTTATGTTTTAGAAGACGGAAAAATTGTTGAGAGTGGAAATCATGAACAACTATATCATTTAGAAAAAGGAAAATATCGAGCAATGTATGAAGCTCAATATAATAACAAATAGGAGGGAATTATGCCAGTCATTATTGAACAAATATTACAAGTCATTGGCGCTTTGATTGTTGGTGCTGCTGTTGGCTATGAAAGAGAAATCAAAAATAAACCTGCAGGCTTTTTTACTTTTACATTGGTATGCGTAGGTAGTTGTTTGATTGCTATCCTACAACGGAATATTGTCAATGATACAACGAATCAAATCTTGGCAAATCCAGCATTAACAGAAATCTTGAAAGTTGACCAAGGAAGAATCATCGCTCAAGTTGTTAGTGGGATTGGCTTTCTAGGTGCAGGTACCATTATTCACAATCGTGGAAACGTCAAAGGAATTACTACAGCCGCAATGTTATGGTTGGTTTCAGGACTAGGATTAATGATAGGTACTGGTGGCATCAATAATTATGTGATTGCCGCTGTAACTTCAGCAATCATCCTACCAGTTTCTTTACTAACACGCAGATTGGGAGATAGCCTTTCTAAGCATCGCAAGGTTAGAAGAATTCGGGTAATTTTTAATGATGCCTTTGAAAAACAATTATTTGATAATCTTGCTTCCCAGGGAGCTGTGATTCGTAAAACGTATTTGTTGAATAAAAGCGTTCAAGATGATCTACATTTAAAAGAATCGATTATCTACTTTAGTATTGCAACCAATCGAACCTTTGAAGATGTCCTAAATCAAATTTCAATGCAAGAGTATGTTGTTGAAATATCGGAAGCTTAAATAAAAAAAGTCTTGAATATTAATTTGATAAATGATATAATGTTCAAGACTAAAATGGCTTTGTGGTGAAATTGGTAGACGCGCTGGACTCAAAATCCAGTGGTAGCAATACCGTGTCGGTTCGAGTCCGACCAGAGCCACCATATTGAATGAATAGATTTGATACAATAGTTTCAAGCCTTTTTTATTGCGAAAATAGGAAAATTTCTCCTTTCTGCGCAAAATATAATAGCCTAGTGAGTGTTAATCAGAGCACTATTACTAGGCTTTTTTCATTTTCTACTACAACTAAAACACGAAAGGTCAACAAAAACACGAAAGCCCCCACTAAAACACGAAAGGTAATCAGAAACATGAGAAACTAACAAAAACATAAACAAAAATCAACATTATCATATTGATAAAATCATCAATAATTATTTTTGTAGTTTTATGAATAAGTACACAAAAAAATGGTCCTTGAGAATTATTAACCTAAGAACTTTTTCAAGTTTATTAAGAATAAAATATATAAACAGTTTAAAAGATTTTGTTAAATTTTTATTCAATATAACCACTGTCGTTTGAACAGTCTATTAATAATTCAAATAATGGTTGATTTTATCAATTTCGCATCTATTGATTTAAAACATTATTTGATATATAATGATAGTGTAGTGGCCGCTATAATAATTATTTGGAGGTTTGTATGAATATAGGATTAAAAATAAAAGAATTACGAGTTGAGGTTAAAGTAACGCAAGAGGAACTTGCTAAAGCATTGAAAGTATCGACTCAAGCAGTATCAAAATGGGAATGCGGTGGTTACCCAGATATTGAACTAATACCAAGAATTGCAGAATATTTTAATGTGACAACCGATGAATTATTTGGTCTTCCAGTTAATGATTTCAAAAACATAGAGCAAAAACTCGTCAAATACATGGGTAGCTTATCGGATGTTAAAGAACGTTTTGCACATGCCTTTTCCTTATGTTACTATATGGAAGTAAGCCTTAACGGTTTAATCGATATAACACAATACGATGCTTTTAAGATTATGGGAGAAGATTATGTTAATTCGCAAGTTTTATTGAAGGAAGGTATTGCAATAACTCAACTCAAAAAGGATAAACCTTTCTTTGCTTTATTTCCAAAGTTAGAAAACGATAACTTTAATGCTTTCCTCGATAAAAAGGATTTGATGTTACCTTTTTTAAAAGAATTAAGTTGTGATGATTTTTTCAATGCTTTAATTTTAATATATTCTAGAGTTAATAATAGTTTCACTGAGAATCTATTTGTAAAAGAACTATCATTCTCGTTAGAACGATCAAAGGAAATAATAAATACAATGATTAAGTTTAAATTTCTAATTGTATCAAAATTAGAGCTTGACGATAAAACAATTAATACTTACACGTTACGCGATAATCCTGCTGTTTTAGGGTTCTTTGCCTTTTTGGATATGATTATAGAAAGACCTAATGCATTTTATTATTCCAATAATGCAAGTGATTGTCGTTATTTTGATTTGAAGAAATAATAGTGTTATTTAAGAAATTTTATAAGATTGAACTAATATTTTCTTACTAACAATTTTTAGAATAATATATGGGATACCACAACATGATAAATTATTGATCATACTTCTTATTATTTTCCTTGAAAAGACATATAATTAATATCACTGTTTAGAAATATAAACTTGTCGAAAATCGTCGGTGTAAATGTCGCTTAAAGATTAACAAATGACGCATAATAGTGTATAATGCTTTTATCAGGGGTGGTATATAATGGATATTATCGAATCTAACAAAATTGAATTAAAGTCTAAATATACAGATCAATTGATAAGAGAAATAGTGGCATTTATTAATGCGGAAGGTGGAAAAGTTTATATTGGAATTGAAGATAATGGCAATGTTGTTGGTGCTACTAATATTGATGAGGCGCTTAGAAATATTGCTGATATTATAACAACTCAAATTGAACCAAATGCTATTGATATCGTTACACCTGAAATTCAAGTGATGGATGGTAAACCAGTTATTGTTGTAAATATTAAAAAAGGAATTGCACCCATATATTGCATTAAAAGATATGGTTTTTCAAGTGTTGGTTGTCCTATAAGAATAGGTTCTTCTTGCCGAGAAATGAGTGAAGCACAAATTAATGAACGTTATAAGCAAAGATTTTTTGATGAGGATTTGCTTATTTCTTCTCCTACTAACCCTCCTACATTATCATTTACAACTCTAAAGAATTATTATTTGGAACAAGGATATAAGTTAAATGATGATACATTTGAATCCAATTTAAAACTAATTAATTCAAACGGCAAATATAATGTTATGGCCGAACTATTATCTGATAATAATAGATTTTCATTAATATTTGTAAAATTTGCTGGTTTAAATAAGGCTAGTATATCTCAAAGAAGCGATTATGGTAATAAATCAATATTGTTTGGATACAGCCAATTGATGAATAGAATACAAGCAGAAAATATTTGTAAAACTGATACATCAGTACGGCCGAGAATAGATACCTATCTATACGATTATAATTGTGTAAATGAGGCAATTGTTAATGCAATAGTTCATAATGATTGGAGTATTACAGAACCTCAAATATCTTTTTACAACAATAGAATTGAAATATTATCACATGGTGGGCTTCCATATGGTTTAACTGAAGAACAATTTTATATGGGATTTAGTAAGCCAAGAAATGTGCAATTAATGAAAATTTTTAGTCTATTGAATATTGTGGATCATACTGGACATGGAATACCAATAATAATTAATAAGTATGGTAAAGAAGCTTTTGATATTCGTGATAATTACATTATGGTAACGATTCCTTTCGAAAAAGATGTTGTTGCGACAATGAATGTCGGTGTAAGTGTCGATGTAAATGAAATAGAGAAAATCATTCTTGAGGGATTATTAAAAGATCCCACTTTAAATGCATATAAACTTTCATTGCTTATTGATAAAAGCAAAAGAACTGTGGAAAGATATTTAAAATCACTTCAAGAACGTGGATATATTACGCGAAAAGGGGCAGATAAAAACGGCTATTGGAGAGTACTAAAATAAAGGCATTTAAAAAGATAGTAATAAATTGACAATCATACTTAAGAGCAAAAATATGATTATAAAACATGGTATGAAAAATAGTGCTGGGGTACGAACTTTTTGATAGGGTTACGAAATTGTATCAAAATAGGTAGTCTTACACATATTGAATGAATAGGTTTGATACAATTTAACGATTTATATTAGACCTTTTCGTATAATAAAGTTAAGAGTTGTTTCTTAGCTTTTTTATTTTGAATATTTCATTAATTATTTTGATAGATTCTATATAAAAAGTTATAAAAACAAAGAATATAGTCTTTTTTCGCCATAACAATTTAATAATTGCTCTAGCTCTTTAATGATTGTTAATTAACAATTAGAATATTTCTATTTTGTTAATTATTATAACTATTTTAATTAATAGTTATGATTTCATTTTATTTCTTGACTAATCTATCTATATATAATAAAATAATTGCGGAAGAGGTGTGAATAATGAAGTATTGCAGTAAATGTGGTGAAGAAATTTATGATGAGGCTGTTATATGCCCAAAATGTGGTTGCAGAGCAGAAAGATTTGAACCTATTCAAGAACAAGGCTCAAAAGGAGCAGGATTTTGTTTAGGATTCTTTTTTGGACTTCTTGGATTAATTATTGGATTATGTATTGATAAGCCTTTAACTAAAAAAGGTGCCATCAGTGGTTTCATTTGGCAACTTGTTCTTGGTTTTGTTATAGGAATAATTTATATTATAATTCTTGGTGTTGCTACATCAGCTTATATGTAAAGAAATAAAATAATGTATGGTGAAGTATCAAGGATTAGTAATCTTTAACTTCGCCTTTTATATTAAGACTATAAAATGAGATTTTTATGATATAATAATTATATATGATCAATATTCAACTTTATAACAATTGTTTTTATTACTATTGAATATTTAAGTCTTACATATATATTATTGTTGAACACAAGTAAAGCATAGCCTTTTGTTATAGTAGTGTTAACAATTATATGGAAAGGGAGTTATACTCCATTCATTATCCTATTTATAAAAATGTGCTTGCTAAGAAAGGATTTTAATTATGAGGAATATCACTATCGAAAGAAAGAAGAGTTTTTTTGGTGCCGCAGTTGTATATCAAGTTTATTGTGATGGGAAAGTCATTGCTTCAATTCGAAATGGGAAAAAAACACTTTTTGAAATTGATGAAGCCTCGCATTCTATCCAATGTATTTTAATCGTCCCTAATACGTTTTATGGCGATGGAAATGGGGGAATGTATGGTGGTGGTGGAACAACTGTAAGTGATGTTGTAAATATACCAAGTGGTTCACAATCTGCTGAGTTGTTTGTAGAACAAGGTTGGGCATCATTAAAATTAAAACTTGTAAGGCTTTATTGATTTTATTCACTAAATTAAGGATGTAGAGTCTGTGTCTTTCTAATATAATCTAGAAGAAAGCAACTTTTAACTGGTATGCTGTAAATTTTAGCAGGTGTGCACAAAAGTAAAAATACAGAAGCGTGAGCAATACTGGAAGATGTGCTTGGATACCGTTAAGAATGGCTATAATGATAATTAAGAAGGTGGAACAAGATGTAACTTTAGTGTTCTGTAGCAAAAAGAAGAAGAATTACTCATGCCCTGCTTATGAACTCTATTTCGCCAGCACTCCTTTTTCACTATTATATCAATACGCTAAAAAATACGCTGATAAGATTTATGTTCTATCTACGAAACATGGGTTAGTAGCTGAAGACCTAATCCTTGAACCTTACAATGAGACACTGAAGAGATGAATTATCAGCAGAAATTGTCATGGGTAAATAATGTGTTGCTAACTTTAAAGACGGGAGGTAATATCAATTTTGACAGTTTTATTTTTTTTGTAGGAAAAACTTACTGTAGAGATTTGGTTCAGTATCTACAAAATTATAGTTTACCTTTGGAGGGGTAGTGTTGGGAAAAATGTATAGCATACTTAAGAAGCATTTAGATGATAAAACACAGGTTATTTCAAATAATATATGTGACCGTTTGCATGAACTATTTTGTTCAATGCCACGTTATACTTGGAATCAGATTTCACAGGTTCTATTTATCAATGGGATTTACATGGTCTTTGAAAAGGGCAAACAGTATCATGAAATGGACCGTATTGTTCGAGTGAGAACGCACAAAAAATCTGACCACTTAAAAACTCGATTGCGAAATCATTTTATTAATGAAAGCCATGATGGTAGCATTTTTCGTAAGAACGTAGGTAAGGCTATTCTGAATTCTCAATGTGATCCATACTTAACAAACTGGACGATAAACACATCAAAACCTGAAAATCGTGTTTATTTATATAAAGAGAAAAATGTAGATACAAAACAAAAGGTCAGCAAATTCCTACGAGAAAATTGCACCTTTACTATTTTTCAAGTTATGGATAAAGATGAACGACTTAGATTGGAAGAGGCTATTATTGCAACATTAAATGCAGAATCGGAATTTAAACCAAGTCCAAATTGGCTAGGTCGATATAGTCTCGAATACGAAATCCATAAAAGTGGTCTATGGCTGAAACAAGGATTGAATAAACAATCATTAACCGAAGAGGAAATTAATAGATTATTATAATTGTGCAGGGAAAGCCTACAAATCACTAAATCTAATATGAATGAGTCACTCATAACTTCAAATAAGACTATGGTTGTTAAAATAAAGTACCTGAAAAATCTTGCGATAAATAGATCTTTTGCTTCAATATTTGGAAAGTCAAACGGGTAATTAGTTTATTATGACATTTTTTGAAATAGAAGATATTTTAGGGCTTAAACTTCCAAACAGTGCGTATAATCATACGGCGTGGTGGAATCCAAATGGCTACTCTTATTGCCAATCATTGATACAAACTGGTTTTAGTGTATTAAATGTAACTAAGTGTATTCGTACTGAAATTGTAACCCTTGAGCGTGTTTAAAAATAAAACGTCAATAACTGGAAATGTGATAAAGCAGAAATAATTACTTCAATTTTGGTATGTAGTTATATGAAGAGATGACACAGGGTAAATTCTGTGTCTTTTTAGTATGATTTGAATTCGATTAGAATCATTCACAATATAACTAGAAGTAAAAATAATTAAATTATGTATTGACAAGAACTAAACATAATGCTATACTGAAGTTAGAAGGAGTGATGTTAATGAAATATATTGATCAAAATAAGTGCCCAATATGTGAGACAAAATTAAAATCTGTAAAACTGGCATGTCCTACTTGCAAAGCTGAATTTCCTATAGAAACTGAGCTTTCTGTATTTGATTATTTATCTGAAAATGATATGTCGTTTTTAAAAACATTTTTAAGTTGTAGGGGTAGTTTAAAAGATTTACAAGAAAAGATGAATATCTCTTATCCTACAGCAAAGAAAAAATTAGACGATATTATACAGCAATTAGAATTGAACGAGATTAATAAAAAAGAAGAAGGGGAGAAAATGAATATGACAAATTTAGAGAATTTATATTTTGATGAGAATAAGGCATCAGACATTATTAGAAAAAGATTAATTAAAAATACTGGTAAAGCTACCATTACTTCAGTAACTGGTAATAAATATGTTATCAAAATAAATCCTGATGGTGCATCTTTTCAATGTGATGATTTACCATTCACACAATATTGGGATTTTTCAATTTTTGATTTAGTTGTTGATTTGTGTTTAGAGAATAAAGGAGAAGCAGAAAAAGGAAATGCAAGGAATTTTAGACTTGGTGAGGGCAAATGTACTAGAGATACTATTGCTGGTTATCTTGGATATAATTTCTTTCATAAAGAAGATGGTGATTCAGTTTTTGATCCAGTATTCATTCTGTGCGCAATTCTTGATTGGGCTGGTATAGCGTGGAATAGACGGGGTTATATTTCTTTAACAAATGATTTTAGAATGAAAATAAAGGTGCAGTAAATTTCAGTAGGGGTGCACAAAAGTATTAAAATAGTTTAAATCACACATATTGAATTAATAGGTTTGATACAAAATATCAAGCCTTTTTTTATTGGCAAATAGGGAGCACTATCCTTTCTGCCTGAGTTTATACTAGGAATATAAGTAAGTTTTATTAATAAAGTATTTAATTGATATTTATAATTTACACGATTATATGTTAGGGTGCTAAAAAATTTGAAAAGGGTGCTAAGATTTTTATTCTGGTGTGCTAAAATATGAAATCCTACGTTCATAAATTTTACTAAGTTTTTTAAGTAGAATTTTTTTATATTACGTGTTATAATAAACTAACTAAAACCAACTTTATTATTTTAGCTAATATAAAAATTCGGAGGCACGATTATGAAAAAAATATTATCGTTTATTTTTATTTCTATATTTAGTGTTTGTTTGCTGGTCGGATGCTCAAATAAACCTATTCCTGCAAATTATTTTATTAATAATGAGGGGAATTTAATTGTTATTTATGAGGACGGCACTGAAGAAAATTTAGGTGAATGGGGAGATGAAATTATCGATTCCCTAACTGAAGTAAATATTTCTGATGAGGGTTATTATGTGATTAATGGAATTAAAACGGATATAAAAGCTCCTGAAGTTATTTCTTACGAGTTGGACGAAAATGGTGATTTAATAGTTATATACTCAGATGGAACAACTGAAAATTTGGGTAGTTTAGGTGAAAGTTTTGTAAATGGAATAGAATCGATTTCAATTTTTGATGATGGTTATTATGTGATTAATGGTATTAAAACAAACATTGTTGCAAAAGAATCATATGAAGTATTGTTTAATACTGGTTGTTCTTTAAATGTTCCTAATCAAAATATTTTAGAAGGCAATAAAGTAATTAGACCTAAAATTTCAAGAACAGGTTACACGCTTGATGGATGGTATTGTAACGGAGAGGAATGGAGATTCAATTCTGATATCGTTTTGAACGATATGGAATTAGAAGCAGAATGGAAAGCTAACCAGTATTTAATTTCCTTCGATACAAATGGCGAATATGAAGTGGAAGATTTGTTGGTTACTTATGACGAACCATATACTCTTCCATCATTAACAAAAGTTGGATATGAATTTTTAGGTTGGTATAATGGCTCTAAAAAAGTTTCTTCTGGTTCTTCATGGAATATAGCTGATAATATTACTTTAACAGCTAAATGGGATGCAAATGAATTTATTATCACCTTAGATCCAAATGGAGGAAATGTTTCTCAAACAACTAAAAAAGTGACATATGGTGAAATGTATAAACTACCAGTTCCAACTAATGATTTTGGACAATTTAAAGGATGGTACTATAACCAAGAGAAAATCACTGACGAATATGGTAACTCCTTAGAAGCGTGGGTGTTTGATGAAAATATTACTGTAACAACAACTTGGATTACTGAAATTTATACTGTAGAAGATTTATTAGCAATAAAGGATGGATTGAATGGGTATTATAAACTATTTACAGATATTGAATTGACTGATGTTAAATGGGTTCCAATAGGCTCTACATCATCTCCATTTACAGGCATTTTAGATGGTAATGGATTTAAGATTAGTAATTTATCAATCTCTGAAGCAAATTGTTCTGAAATTGGTTTGTTTGGCTGTTCTTCAGGAACTATCAAAAATATTGTTCTTGATAACGTCAATATTGATTTAGGGGCAATTGTTTCTGATTCTTATGTTGCTGCTTTAGTAGCTAATAATAAAGGTAAAATAGAAGATGTGGTTACTTTGAGTGGAAAAGTTACAATTGCTAATCATAGTGCAACATTAACAAGTTATGTTTCTGGCATTACTGCGAAGAATTCGGGTTCATTAAATAACCTTATAAATAATCTTAACGTCAAAGGTGGAATATATACTGGTGGAATCTGTGCATATGATGAATCATCAACTGCCAATAACATTACAAGACAACGTTTGGTTAATAATGGTGTAATCGAAGGATTACAAATTGCTGGTGGAATTTATGGTTATAGCAACCAAAAAATATTCTCATATATGAAGAACACAGGTTCTGTTACATCAATAAATAATGCTGGTGGAATTGTTGGTGTGAATACTGCTAGGTTTAACAATCCTATAGAATTTAAGTATTGTGTTAATACAGCAAGTATTAATTCGACAGATAGTAATTTTTCAATTAGTTACGCTGGAGGATTAACATCAGAAGCTTATGAAGTTTCTATCAGTGATTCATATAATACAGGTATGATTATTGGATATCATAGAGGTGGTTTTGTTGGTTATAATATAGGTAATGGTTCTTATGTTAGATGTTTAAATACTGCTTCATGCGGTTATGGTTTCTCTACTTATATAGGACAGGACTCATTTATCTATGATTCTATAGATTATGGAACAAACACTTTTGCAAGAGGGTATGCTATTGTTACAAATTCGTATCATGAAAAACCAACTAATAAAAATTTTTATATTGAAACACTATTTTGGTCAGAAGAAGTGTGGAATTTTAGTGGTACAGGACATCCAACATTAAATTGGGAATCTGAAATAAATAATTAAAAAATCTAAAAATTTTACCCCTCAATCCTTAATTGGAAAGAGGGGCTTCTTTTTAGTGGATGTAAGTTTTCAATTTGTTAGCTAAATTTCAGAAATCTAAACACTGTGTTCTCAAGTCGAATAGAACATATTTTTCTTTCATAATGTGTAGATTTTCTTTTTCTGATTTTTTGAAGGGAGATAATAAATGAAAAAAGTTATAGAATGATTATTATTGCCATTAACATTACTTATAGGTTTTTTTACAGGTTTTCTAGTTAGACAACCTAAGATTAATAAATTAAAAAAACAAATTGAAACTCTTCAAAAACAGCTTTCCTCTTTGCAAGATAAGATGCTTGGATATCAAACTTTAGTTGATAATTTGCTATTACAGTATAAAGGTTTAAAAGTGATGCAACTTAAGAAAAAAGCAGAAATGAAAGGTATGCTTGAAGAAAATTTTGTACTGCAATATGGTATGAAAGCTTATTTGAATTTGCTTTTAAATAGAGTGAAAAATAATAAAAAGTTGGATGAAGAAGAATAAGCATTTTATAAAGCATTTGATAGTGTGATAGAATGTAAAAAAGTTAGCATAAATGAATTCAAAACTATAAAGAGTTATGTTATCTCTAGATATCGTACAGAGATTCAATCTTTAACTAATTGCGATTGCTCACTTGAATTTAAAATGTTAGAAGAGTATAAAACGGAAAATAATCAATTTTATTACACGATTTACACGATTACCCCTAGTTTTACACGATTTAGTTAAATTTTACTCTATTACAAACTAGAGGTGCGTAATTGTATTAAAATGGGTAATGCATTCCATATTGAATTACAAGTTTTGATACAACATAAAACATGAAATATATGCCGGCGGAAATGGAGATTTTTCCTTTCCGCCAGTTTTAATAAGATCAGTAATAGTCAATCTTTAGACTCATTATTGGTCT
>JAQUVC010000098.1 GCA_028693535.1 Bacilli bacterium | reverse complement strand
GAGAGAACTCCAAGGTTATATAAAACTACTACTCCTAAAATTATTGCTCCAATAACCATTATGTACACAATTTCTTGCATGGTATTCAACATTGTATTGATGGTATTGACCAGTTCAGTCTTTGATTGTATGCTTTGTATAAAGGTGTATTCTAAGTCTATAGTCTCTTTAGCTGTATAAATCACATTAACTTTATATGGTAAACCAATACTATTTGCATAGCCTTTAGACATGATCATTCCTTGTCCCATAGGAACTCTGATTATATCGATTAGCTGTGATTCATATTTTGTTTTGGAACCATATATACACCACTGAATAGTATCACCTTTTTTGACGCCCAAAGTTTTGGCTACTTTGTAAGATATATATATACCATCATCATTTAATGTTATTTCTTGTTTATTTTGATTTTGAAATTTTACCAATTTCTCTCCTTCGAATACATTTAGACTATATGACAACATATCAACATCACTTGAAATTTCAGTGTATGTAGTCATACTTCCCTCACCATCGACTTCAAGAAGCAACTTGTTGACTTCTTCTAAAGTACTATCAGATGATAAATCTATTCTATTTTCATAGATATTTATCTCATCATACATCCAAACATTGATATATTTCATGGAATCATTCATCGAGAAAGCACATATTAAAAGCATAACTGATCCTGATACCCCAATAATTGTCATCACTGAGCGCAAAGGATTTCTAAAAATATCACGAATGTTCCACTTTGTATTGAAGGAAAAATTCTTCCACATCGGCATTTTTTCTAAAACATTCTTCTTTGGTTTGTATGGCATAACAGTCCGTAAAAGTTCACTAGCTGTTCCTTGAAGGGCTTTTCTACACGATAAAAAGCAAATGAAGACTAAAATTATGACCATCATAATGACAACGAAATAGTTTTCTATCGAAACTACTGCCTCCCATAAAGGTAAATCATACATTGTACTCTGAAATCCAAGGAATATTTCACCAAGGATTAATGGCCCGAATATTATTCCGAGAATAGATGCTACCGTTCCAACAATTAACCCGTATGAGGTATAGTGAACTATTATCCTTTTTTCACTAAATCCTAAGGCTTTAAGAATTCCAATCTGATTTTTTTCGTTTGTTGTGATTCTGGTCATTGTGGTGATCATTGTCAATACTGCAATCAAAAGAAATACTACAGGGAAAATCTGGGCCATAACCTTATTTCCTTTTATCTCTTCATCAAACATCTTTACACTGATATTTTCATCTTGTGATTGTAAGATATAAAATTTATCAGGAAGCATTTTATCGATGTTTTCTCTTATTTCACCTTTAGTCAGACTGCTCTTAATTAATAATGTATTATAAACAGGATATGGAAGAGGAATCTGTTTATATGATAAAACTCCAAACCCATATTGAGAGAAATTAGGAATTAACACATTCTCATCCTCGACGGCATAAATATATTCAGGATGTTTTATTAGTCCTCTAACCTTTTCTTCGATTACAATGTTTCCATAAGTGAAGGATAAGACATCACCAATTTTATAATTATTTGATAAAGCAAATCTATCAAATAGCCATATTCCATCTTTTTCAATGTTAAAATCTTCTCCTTCTACTAAATAAAGCGAGGATATTTCATTTTTCTCAACAAAATTCATCGTTAATGTTTTCTCTGTATTAGTAACTGTCGCATTTATTGACAGTCTTCTCTCTACATTATCGATATCTTCATTCTCTTTTATTTTTAATATCTCTTCAGTAGTAAAATTATCGCTCATAATCCAAAAATCAGCAATATTTGTTTCTTCATAAAACTCTTCGGAGCTAACTTGCATACCATACCATTCAGAGTTGATACCAACATATACAAAGACACCCAAAAAAACCATTATGAACATAGCAATGAATTGAACTAAGTATATTTTTATCGTTCGAATCATTTTTTTAAGCAACATCTTACCACTCGACCTTTTCTACAGCTAGAGGACTATTATTTATTGTTATGTTTTCAATTTCTCCATTTTTAATCTTAATTACCTTATTGGCGATTGGAGCTAGTATTTGGTTATGTGTAACAATTACAACTGTTTGTTGATAATTATTGACCATGTCCTGAAGCATCTTTAAAATCACTGTCCCTGTTTTAGAATCCAGAGCCCCAGTAGGCTCATCGCATAACAAGATCTTAGGTTTTTTTGCTAGAGCCCTAGCAATGGCTACTCGCTGTTGTTCTCCACCAGATAGTTCAGCTGGAAATTTATTTAAATGGTCTTTTAGACCAACACCAGCTATTATCTCTTTTATATTTAAGTCTGTATCTGTAATTTCTTTAATTAAAGCAACATTCTCATAAACTGTTAACGTTGGTATTAAATTATAGAATTGGAAAACAAATCCAATACTTTTTGCCCGGTAATTAGCCAATTCTTTAGAATTATAATTAGTAATATCTTTACCATCAACAATAATATTACCAGAATTAACATAGTCCATTCCTCCTAATAAGTTTAGTATTGTTGATTTACCTGCTCCACTTGGACCAAGTATGACCACCAATTGTCCCTTTTCAAGAGTAAAATTAATGTTTCTATTAGCATATATCTTTTTTTCACCAGCTTCATAATATTTACAAACATTTTTAAATTCAATCATTTATATCAATCCTTTCCTATTAGCCTTTCTTACTCTATATTGATACCCGATAAACCTTAATATAATATAAACACTTATTAATATTTCTACTTCTTTATGACCAATTTAAGCATAATAAAAACTCCCTTCGATTAATGTCTCAAAACAAGCACTTCTATGGGAGTTAGGTTACCTATATAACACCCGCGAGATTTCCGTCCCACAGGTGGATCCTGTTGCCATTATTAAGGCCCGGCTGCGCATCATGTACCGCCTGATCAGATTGTAATGTAGCTAAATGCATTGCAAAGAGATATCTAAAGTATATACTTCCTCTTTATAAAAGTCAAGATTGTTCTTCTCTTTATTACACAAATATATATTAAAAATAAAACCTCAATAAGAGGTTTTATTTTAATCAATCTTCTTTTTCTGTTTCCATTGCTAGCAGTTGTTTTTTCATCTGCGATAATTCATTTTCTAAAAAATTAATCCTGTTTTTTAAAAACTCCTTCTCGTCGATGTTTTCTCTACCTTGGTAGCTTGTTAAACGATTTCTTCGCCAAAATCTACGCATACAAAACAAATCTCGGGATCTTCTTCCCTGAAATTGATCATTTGTAGTTTTTTTATTCTGGCAATTTCCTAAACCTCTTCCTGTCATTTCTCCTAATCCAGTTGGACCAGTTCCATCATATCTTGGCATTATTTCACCTCCTTTTCATTATTGACATATGTCTATAATTAATTATATCCCCATTAATGACATATGTCAATAATAAAATATAAAAAATCGCCAATATTATGGCGATAATTATTACTACATTTTTCCTAATTCCTTTGAACGCTTGATGCAAGCCTGGCTAGCCTCATCAATTATTTCCAGAAATTTTCTCTTCTTAAGAACCTCTAGCCCTGCAATTGTTGTGCCTTTAGGGCTACAGACATCATTTATGAGTTCATCAATTGTTCTATCTGTTTGAAGAATCATGTTTGCTGAGCCAATAACCGCATGACATGCTAAATCCTTAGCGATACTATAATCAATACCTTCTTTGACGGCGCTTTCGATGAAGCCCTGGATAAAATAATACAGATATGCTGGCATACTACCATTAAGAGGAATAATCCCGTTCATCTTTTCTTCATCAATTTCTTTTACCATGCCGATGCTTTCAAATATTGTTTTAACCTTTTCAAAGGTTTTAACATCTACTTCAGCACTCTTAGAAATAGCCGTAGCTCCCATTCCAATCAATGCTGGAGTATTGGGCATTACACGAATATATTTTTGATCACCCAAATATTCTCTCAAGAAATCTATAGTAATCCCCGCAGCTATACTGATAAACACTGTATTTTGGGGAGTTACTTTAATTTTTTTCAAGG
>JAQUVC010000097.1 GCA_028693535.1 Bacilli bacterium | reverse complement strand
CTAATGGTGCGGCTGATCGGATTTGAACCGACATGTTAATAACACTACCGTCTGAAGATAGCGCGTCTACCAGTTTCGCCACAGCCGCAGTGACTATTCATCTTCAATGACAATACTTCGTTGCCTGTTCTTTCTTGTTGAAATGATAAGGCCTATAATCGTAAGTGCTGCCCCTAAGATTCCCATCCAAGTCAATTTTTCTTGCAAGAAAATAGCAGAAAAAATGATGGTAACGACAGGAATCGCATATATATAAACTGTTGTTTTGACTGCTCCAATGTGTTTCACAGCAATATTCCATGTTGAGAAGCATAATGCAGAAGCAATGAAACCCAAGAAGGCAATTGATAAGCTATGTTCCCACACTAGTATTTTACTGATATCAAAATCAGAATGTGAAAACAAATAGATTGGTGTTATAAAGATGATTCCATACATGGTAATTCTTCTTGTTACTTGAACCATATGATAACCATATTTTGAAGCAATTTTTGTCACTACAGAATAGGTAGCCCACATCATTACTGCTATTACCAATAATAAATCTCCAAAAGGATTTAATTCTAATACAAACATCCCATTAAATGTGACAAGAATGACTCCCAAAATACTGATGATAAAACCAACAATAAATCGTTTTGTTAAGCCTTCATCTTTTAAAACAAAGAAAGATAAAATAGCTGTAAAAAATGGTGCCATAGAAGTAATGATAGAAGCATTGGTTGCTGAAGTATACGTAAGGGCTGTGTTTTCCAAAAACTGGTAAATCGCAACTCCTGATAAACCAGCCAAAGCAAAGACTACTTCATGCTTCCACTTCTTAACAGTAAATATTTTCGGATAAGCAACTAGTAATGCTACAAAGGCAATCGTAAAACGATATAGTAAAATTTCTATTGGTTTAAAGTCATTCAAAAGATTCTTGGTAACAACAAATGTTGTTCCCCATATCATTACAGTAAATAATGCTAATAAATTGCCCAGTGTCTTTTTGTTCA
The DNA here is from genome assembly GCA_028693535.1 of Bacilli bacterium. Lineage (GTDB taxonomy): Bacteria > Bacillota_I > Bacilli_A > ML615J-28 > CAG-698 > JAAYBG01. Next base: position 3,024 of record JAQUVC010000097.1, on the reverse strand, counting down.
TACCATAATCCTCTAGTTGAATATTCTATCACAAAAAGAAAATAAAATCGAGCGTTATTGTTAATTTTAAAAAGTTTTTTTCTTGAAAACGTTTCAACCTTTAATTACCTTGATAAAACTACTTTTTTAAGATATAATTAACAAGGATAAATTAAATAGGAGCAACCATGAACATACTTTCTATTTTTTCATTAACCGAAAATAATTTAATTTCGATTATCTTCTTTGCTGTTGGTGGTTTGGGACTCTTCTTATTCGGTATCAACCTCATGAGCGATTCCCTAAAGAAACTAGCAGGAAGTAAATTAAAAATCTTAATTCAAAAAACAACAAGCAATACCTTTAAGGCTATTTTAGTCGGTATTTTAATCACCGTTGTCATTCAATCCTCTTCAGCAACTACAGTTATTGTTGTAGGACTAATATCAGCAGGATTAATGACCTTAACACAAGGTATTGGTGTTATGTTAGGAGCAAATATTGGAACAACAATTACCGCTTTTATCATCGGTTTAAATGTTTCTGATTATGCTTTACCAATCATCTTTGTCGGTGCTTTTTTAATTCTCTTTGTTAATAAACATCGTTGGAATTTATCAGGAGAAACCATTCTCGGCTTTGGAGTGCTATTCCTTGGTCTAGAATTTATGGGAACAGGCTTAAAAGAATTAGCAACATTCCCGTTCTTCACGACAATCATAGAAACCTTATCCAATCATTGGATATTAGGTGTTTTCACAGGTGCATCACTAACTGCCTTAATTCAATCTTCTTCTGCTTTCATTGGAATCTTACAGAAAATGTTTGCAACAGGGACAATTCCCCTAGTTGCAGCAATTCCAATTTTATTTGGTTCTAATATTGGTACTACAGTAACAGCATTAATTGCTAGTTTAAGTGGAAATCGAGAAGCAAAACAAGCTGCTGTTGGTAATCTGATTTTCAAAACACTTGGAACTGTATTATTTTTAATCTTCTTGAGACCATTTACTTATCTATTTGAACTATTAGAAAAAAATGTCTTTGGGGAAAGTAATATGTTAACCCTGGCGATTGTTCACTTGGTATTTAATGTCATTACGACATTTATCTTATTCTTCTTTATTAAATATTTGATTAAAGTAATTAAAAAAATTATTCCTGACACTCCAATCGGTGATGAAGAATATGTATCAGCGAAATTTTTAAATGAAGAATTATTAGAAAAATCACCAATTCTAGCACTTGAAAGCTCACGCTTATCAATCATTGACATGAGTAAAGTTGCAATCCGTATGATTGACTGTGCTCATAAATACTTAAATGAGAATAGTGATCATTACTTCTTAAAATGTTTAATGCTAGAAGATCAAATGGATGTCTTCAATCACTTAATTCATGACTACTTAATGCAAGTTCACACTGAAAATTTCAGTGATGAAGAAAGCATCAATCAAGCAATCTACATCGACACGATTCGCGACTTAGAACGAATTGGTGACCATTCCGTTAACTTAGTTGAATTCTTCCAAGATCGTTACAATGTTGGGGTTATGACTGATGAAACTACCTTGAAGAACCTAAACTACTTCTTCGAACAAATTAACTATCAAGTAAATCATGCTGCAGAAGCTTTTGCAAAACGTGATAAAAAAGTCGCTTCCGAAATCATTAAACTCGAAGAAGAAATTGATACGTTAGAGCGTAAATATCGTAAAGAGCAATTAAATGCCATTGATAGCAGCAATATCTTAAATGATATTCACTATGTTGATATTCTTTCTAATTTAGAAAGAATTAGTGACCATTGTTGCAATATTGCGGAAAACATCATTGATCCATATTATATGAAAAAATAGCGTTGACAGACAGTCAACGCTTTTATTTATTTTTGGCATATAGGACAGTAGTAAACTGATCCACCCATGTATGCTTCTTTTGTAATAGCACCACCACATTTTGGGCATCCATCTTTATATGTTTTGCTTGATAGTTTCGTATGGTATCGTCCCTCATGACCAAAAATGTCTTTTTCTGTATCACGGCCACCCAAATCACACATAATTTGTAAGGTCTCTTTCATCGAGTGAAATAATAAAATCAGTTCTTCTTTGGTTAGAGTAGCAATTTTACGCTTTGGATTTATCCCTGCAGTAAACAAAATATCTTGCAACACTCCATTTCCAAGTCCAGGAAAGCGTTGTTCCGTAGCTAAGAATGCCTTTGCAGATAGTTTATCACTCGTTTGACGAACAATAGCAAAATAGTCATCAATGGTATAATCTTCAGCTAAGATGCTCTTTTTTGAAATACTTGTTTGATAGTACTCATTTGGACAATCACCTTTGTGAGCAAGAATTCCTCCGTACATCATAACAGTAAATACAAGTTTTGATTGATCTGTAAATTCAAGTAACAATTGATATTTGGCAGGTACTTCTTCACTAGCCTGTAGATAGCGAGGACGAATCCCATCATCAACAGCAATGTAAGTATCTGTGAACTCAAGTTCCAAGACAATTCCAAATCCTCGTGCAGTTGTAAAGGCCTTTCCTTGTAACATTGCATCATAGTGTTCTGGATCACCATTAAACCACGTCAATTTATGTACATTTGTCGGTGGATAAACCTTTTTAATTATCTTCCCTTGTAATGCAGTTTGCAATTGTTTGGCATAAGCCAATACTTCTGGTAATTCTAACATCTCTTTCTCCTTTATATACTGACATCAGCAAATTTCACAACAAATACATTCTCAATATCATTGGGAGCCATTTCTATTTGATAACCAATTTTCCCAGCGCTAAAGACAATTTGGGGATATGTCAGGGCAGACGAATCAATCACTGTTGGAAAGGCCTTCTTCATCCCAATAGGCGAACAACCACCATGAATATATCCCGTTAAGGCTAACAACTCCTTTTGTTTGATTAAAGCAATGGATTTCACATTTACTTCTTTGGCTGCCTTTTTTAAATCTAGGCTCTTCAATACAGGAACTAAAAACACATACTTCGTTTTATTGCTGGCTTCTGTTACCAATGT
>JAQUVC010000096.1 GCA_028693535.1 Bacilli bacterium | reverse complement strand
CTTATTTTTGCAAATACGAAAACAAAAGTAGATGAAATCACAGAATATTTAAGTGGCAATGGCTTTAAAGTTGGAAAATTAACCGGTGACCTTGCTCCAAGAGAGCGGAAACAAATCCTAAAACGGATTAAAGATGGTGATTTCCAATATGTCGTAGCTAGTGATATTGCTGCTCGGGGAATCGATATTATTGGCGTAAGTCATGTGATTAATTATGAATTACCAAATGATATTGAATTTTATATCCATCGTATCGGTAGGACAGCTCGCTTTGCATCAACAGGAACGGCGATTTCTTTTTATGATTATGATGATGATCATTATTTAGATCAATTACACGCCAAAGGATTTCCTTATACGTATAAGAGTTTAAAAAATGGAGAATTGACAGAAACCAAAGAGCGAAACGCGAAAAAAGCGCGCTCTACTCCGCGCGATGAAGTCGATATTCATCATAAAATTCCCTTATCAAAAACTGTAAAACCGGGTTATAAAAAGAAACGCAATGAAGAAATCGCGAAAGCAGCAAGGAAAGTAAAGCGTCAAAGATTGGATGAAATCTATCGTCATCGTTCTCGTCAACATGAAGGTCCTAAGTTATGAAGCCAATTGCTTGATGATTTACCTAGTCGTTCTGCAAAATAGCTATCGAAAACCGATTGCTGATTTTAAAATTGCGGAAGCAAGAGCCCTCTTGTAAGCAAACAATATCCTTAATGCATATGAAGCGACAATAAATGAATTTTGCAGTATGATAGGATTGGATAACTTGGCAGTCATCCAATATAAATGATTCCCTAAATGAACGAGGAACTCGTAAAGATCGCCATGTCAATATTGGCTTGGGGAAAATTGGCTTTTTGCTGTTATTACGATTTATTGAAGATGAGAGCTTCACAAATATTGTTAAGATATTAGAAACTTCCTATAAATATGAAATTATGATGTTAAGACAAAAGGTGTTTAACGAACAGTTACTTGAAATGATAAAGGAGAACGAATGATGTTAACTATTGGTGAATGGATTATCATTGGATTGCTTGGCTTAATCTTGATAATGACAATTGTGATATTGATTATGAATAGTAAAAAAACGGATCAGACTCATAAATTCGATGAATTACAGACATCTTTAAGTAATTCTTTTCATCAATCTATCACCCTATTGAGTGGTATTCTTACAAATGCAAACCAACAGTTTTCTGAACAACAATTGACTAAAATTGATTTATTAGTGAATACGTTAGGACAAAATTTTACAACCCTACAAAGCAATATACATGTTATCACTTCAAAGAGTGATCAAAGTGTCCAATCGTTAAAGCACGGCGTTGAAACATCGCTAACAGAAATTCGTGATGCAGTCAGCAAAGCTTTGAGTAGCAATACGATAGAAACAGAACAAAAACTAGAAAATATAAGAATTACACTTGCCAATGCAATAACGCAAATGCAGACAGAGAATGCGAAAAAACTTGATGAAATGCGTAATACAGTTGATGAAAAATTACAAAAGACGCTTGAAGATCGCATTAATAAATCGTTTGCTTTGGTTAGCAAACAATTAGAAGATGTTTACAAAGGGTTAGGAGAAATGCAAACTCTAGCGGTTGGTGTTGGTGATTTAAAGAAAGTGTTAACAAATGTGAAAACAAGAGGTATTTTGGGAGAAATTCAATTACGCAGTATCCTAGAAGAAATTCTTGCAATCGATCAGTATGAAGAAAACGTTATAACAAAAGAATCATCAGCTGACCGTGTTGAGTTTGCAATTAAGTTACCAGGTAATGATAAAGAGAAGGTTTATTTACCTGTTGATGCAAAGTTTCCAATTGAAGATTATCAAGCCTTACAAAGTACTTATGATACAGGTGATATCAAACAAATTAAAGCAGCGCAAACGGCTCTAGTCAATAAAATTAAAGCGTTTGCGAAACTAATTAATAATAAATATATCGATGTCCCCAAAACAACAGAATTCGCAATTATGTTTTTACCACTGGAAAGTTTGTTTTCAGAAGTTGTGAAAACGGGAGCTTTTGAAGAAGTACAGAGAAGCTATAAAGTTATCATTGCTGGTCCAACAACAATGGCAGCAATTCTAAATAGCCTCCATATGGGATTTAGGACGCTTGCTATTCAAAAACGTAGTAGTGAAGTTTGGCAAGTCTTAGGTGCTGTGAAAACAGAATTTGCTAATTTTGGTAATGTGCTGGATTCAGCACGAAAAAAATTAGATCAAGCCAATAAAGACCTAGATACATTAGTGGGAACAAGAACAAGAGCAATCCAACGTAAATTACAAACAGTGACTGCATTACCAGAACTAGATGCTCAGACTTTAATCGGTAGTAAAGAGGAAATCGATTGAACTGATAAAAGGAGTTTATATGAAACATGTATTTGATATTAAAGGAATGACTTGCAGTGCTTGTAGCGCACGTATTGATAAGGTCATTGGCGAACAAAAAGGAGTACAGAACGTCAATGTTAATCTCTTAAAGAATGAAATGGTTGTTGAATATGATGAAACGATCATCTCAACAGATAAAATGATTGATGTTGTGAAGCAAACGGGTTATCAGGCATCCATAAAACAAAATCGGACGATAAACCAAGATAATCCGCTCAAAACAAGGCTAATCATGTCAATCATCTTCTTAATTCCGCTATTGTATTTATCAATGTCAGGAATGTTGAAACTACCAATTCCTAAAATATTTGTAGAGAATTTTTTGGTATTTTTACTAGAGCAATTGCTATTTGTAATCGCAATTGTGATTGTCAATATCCATTATTTTATCGTTGGGTTTCAAAATTTATGGAAACGAAGTCCTAATATGGATACCTTGATTGCCGTGTCTTCATCAGCAGCAATCATCTATGGATTATATATCATGGTTAGTTACATCATTGATCGATCGAGTATCGACAGTCAAATGCATCACCTATACTTTGAGTCAGCGGGAATGATCCTGACATTAATCACATTGGGAAAATACTTTGAAGGAAATGCGAAACGTAGAACAACCGATTCTCTAAAAAAACTGATCGACATGTCACCAAAAACGGCAACCATCATCAAGGATGGTCAAGAAGTCGTTGTGGCAAGTGAAGAAGTTGTTGTGAATGATTTGGTCATTGTTCGTAAAGGCGAAGGAATTCCTGTTGATGGCATCATTATCGAAGGGGTTGGTATCATCGATGAAGCAACTCTAACAGGTGAAAGCAATTTCGTTGATAAAGTTGTCAATGATACCGTTTATAAGGCGACTATTAATCATAGCGGCTATTTTATTATGAAAGCTACGCAAGTAGGAGAAGATACTGCTTATGATAAAATTATTAAATTAGTCGATGAAGCAAGTAGTAGTAAAGCTCCAATCTCACGATTAGCTGATAAAATAAGTGGCATTTTCGTACCAATTGTGATGGTAATCTCACTTTTTTCCTTGGTGATATGGTTGTTGTTAGGAAAAAGTTTTAGTTTTGCGTTGCTGATTGCCATTTCCGTTTTGGTGATTTCTTGTCCATGTGCCCTTGGTCTTGCAACACCAACCGCAATCATGGTTGCTACGGGTATGGCTGCTAAACATCATATTTTGATTAAATCAGCCGCTAGTCTTGAAAAACTGCAAGCAATAGATACTGTTTTGCTCGATAAAACAGGTACGATTACCGAAGGTAAGCCAGTGCTGACTGATGTAATCCATTTTAATTACGATTTAAAAAAACTAAACAATATCATTTATTCATTAGAAAAGCGATCAGAACATCCTCTAGCAAAAGGGATGATTGAACATCTTGAAACCTCTGAAACTTATCCTGTAACTGACTATCAAGCGATTTTTGGTCAAGGAATTGAAGGCATCATTGATCATCAAAAAGTGATGATCGGTAATCTCCGTATGATGGATGAAAATAAAATCACTTACCTTCCTCAAGAAGCGCTCATCAATCAATTATTGGCGCAAGGTAAGATTGTTCTATTGGTTGCTATCGAAGAAACGCTAATAGGTATCGTTGCTTTACGCGATAAAATCAAACCAACTAGCAAAGAAGCAATCAAGGAAATGCAAAAATTAAACATTAACGTTGCGATGATTAGTGG